>JANXYB010000012.1 GCA_025350325.1 Acidobacteriaceae bacterium | reverse complement strand
TTTTTTCTTTTGTGTCCACTTCGCACGGACTGGAACTCTTAGATCGCAAAAAAAACGGCCCCCGTCATTAACGGGGGCCAAGTTGCCTTGGTTCTCTCGTGTTGCGAGAGCTTTATTGGCGGCCAACGGCGGGGTAGCCGTCGGAGCGGAAAGGAGCCTCAGGGGGGTGGCTACGCAGCTTTTTTACGGCCGCTCCGCACCGGTCGAGGACGCCATACCATGGGGGGATGTGGTGTCCTGGGCCGCCAAACTATTTTCCATCAACCGGATGTGAACGCTGCTTTGAATGCGGGCTTTGTGAGCCGAGGCCGACTTTGCATGTGTGTCCGCCGGTGCACTGGTAGCAGTCTGATCGGTCGCTTCGGCGACCTTGGCGTTACCCAAGGCGACGGAGTGCATCCGGTAGACGGGAATCTGATGTTCTGCGACGAGGTAACGCTTTACCGCTTCAGCCTCGCGCTGTGAATTGGAGATGCCCACGCTGCCCGCACCGGGCGAATGAGCTTCAATTTCAATGATGTAGCCTTGATGGCCAGCCAAGCTGGTCGCCATTTCATCGAGTTTTGCCTTGGCGTCCTTCGAGAGCATGGGGTTGCCGCCGCGGAAAGGCACTTCTACATCGCTAATTTGTTTGTATTGGTCCAGACCGTTGACGGTGGTATTCAGCTTGTCGACGTGTCCCGACGCGCCTTGCGCTGTCTCGCCCGCCTTGTGTGCTGAATCACTTGCGGTAGAGGCAGTCTGATTTGCAGCATCAGCGGCGGCCTGGGCTTTGCTGATCCCAGCCTGCGCCCTGCTGTCTACATCTTTAATATCAGTGGCGTTCTTTGCATTAACCTGATCCAACTCCGTTAAGCGGTCGTTCATAGGATCAATGCGTTTCTTTATCCACTTTTTGCGTGCCATAGGATTCACGCGGCCCCAAAAACCCTCTCGTGCATCCGTCGGAGCCTTGCTGGTTGTGGTGGTAGCAGCCGGCGGCGTCGACGATGGCTGGGCCGCTGAAGATGGAGAATTTTGGGTAGTGTCTGCCGGCTGCGTTTGCTGCCCCATTGCAGGAACCGCGAAGGCCGACGCCAGTAAAAGCATGGCAAGCTGATTGGTAGAGAGTAAGCGAGCTTTAGGAATATTTTTCATTTGTTTTTAACCCCTTTTAAACACGGTTACCGCAACAGCTTTGCGGTCGGGCGTGTGGTGTTTGCCCAACCCACATGTTGCAACGGGCGTGCCAAAGAGCGCTGTCCCACTCCCAAATACGTATCCGGCACAAATGATTCGACTTGCCCATTTCCGCCGTATAACTTTGTGCCTAAATGGATTTAGCTGACTCTCAGGGGGGACGTAATTTTTACAAATAGAGGTAAGTTCTACCGGGTAAACTCAGCGCATTGGACCGCTACTTGGTTTGTACTTTGAGGATTCGGATTTGCGGGTACGCCCCGTCCCAGTCCTGCGAAACCGCATCGAAAATCAGCCGAAAATCGCGTTTATCGCCGGGCTTTAATGGCGAAGCCGCGACCGATTGCAGGTCGATGTACGGGTCGCGCGTACGAATCAGTTTTAGCGCCTGGGTCTCGTTCTGAGCCACTTCTTTGGCAACGTTCCTGAACAGGACCTGCACTGAGATTGCAGTAACCGTGCGGTCGCCTTTGTTAGTTATATGACCATCGAGGTACGTGACTTTTCCGCCGGCAAGGTTGCTCGATTCACTCATATCGAGCCCACTGATCGGCAGGTTGGCAGCATATGGGTCGCCGGTCGCGGAAACCGGCATCACCGTGGTCGTGCTTTTGCCATGCTCGAGCACGAGAACTGCTACGACTGCCAAGATCACAACCGCGACCGCCGCGACAACGATTGGCAGCCAATTGCGCTCCCGCCCTTCGACCGGAGGTACGAGTCTGGGTCCTGTGCTCACGTGCGGAGTCTACACCTCTAAAGCGGCATCCAAATAGTGAGCCGACGCTTTGTCACTTGCTCTGCGCGGGTTGGATGGCAGTGAGCCCGCAGCAGATGCTCTGGTTTCTAAAGCGGAAAACAAAGGGCTTTCCGGCAGATCGAGCTAGCACGTAGACTGTCCCCGTACCTATTCCCTTGTATTCACTAGAGGTGTTATGCCGAAGTATGTCATCGAACGCGACATCGAAGGCGCTGGAAAGTTGACGCCCGAGCAATTGAAGGGCATCTCGCAAACATCCTGCGGAGTATTGCGCAAACTCGGATCTGAAATTCAATGGGTCCAAAGCTACGTGACCGGTGACAAGATTTATTGCGTGTATATCTCTCCCAGCGAGGAACTGGTCAAGCAACACGCTTCTCAAGGCGGTTTCCCTGCGAATCGAATTTCTGAAGTGCTTACGATTATCGATCCGACAACGGCAGAAGGCTGAATCTGATCTGTCGATATTTGCTTACTGACCCAGAAGATCAGAGGAAAGAAAACTTTAGTAAGAGCACACGCGATATAAGTGTTTCGCGGGCAAGTGAAGTTGCGTCAGAATGCCATTCAACAGCTTTGTAGGATTTCAAGCGCACAAGATCGAAATCTGCATAGGACTGGTGTCGGCTGAGCCCTGCACGAAGTCTTCAGATTGAGATTTCGCCTTGAGCGACCTTACCGCGAGGCATGAAAGGCATGCGCACGATGCCCCCGTTGACCGAATTCGCATCCTCAACCCCTGCATTGCGCGACAGTGCCGTCGCGCCTCGCCGCAGTGAAGAACTGCTGTACCAGGCCATCACTGTCGCCGCAATGTTGTCGCTGCTAGCGAGCGTCTGGATTTTCTGAGTCTCGGACGTTTGAGCACGCAAGGGCTGAAAACTTCGCGACTTAATTCACTGCGCTCATCTAAAAACCAACTTGAATTCGTCGCCGCGATTCGCGAAGCGTGTTCGCGATCTTGCGGCGAGTTACGACTCATGGGTGCCTATTAACCGAATCTTGCCCGCTTCACAGACTGGCGAAAATCTTCCCCGGTCATTTCAATGCGAACGCACATTTCAGCTAGCCGGGATCGCATGCGGTCGCCGATGCGGTCCCCCAGGGTTTGTTCGCGGGCTGCGCGCTCAGGGCTGCTGAGCGTGCCGGCCGCTGCAGGCAAGTCAGCATAGTTGGTCGTGATGATGGTTGTCTGCTTGTCGTTGTAGCGGCTATTGAGAATCAGCGCGACGGTATCCCACACCCACTCATTAGGCTTTTGGGCGCCGAGGTCGTCGAGCACCAGCACCTCTGCAGCGAAGACAGGCTTGAGCAACTCCAATTCAGTGGTGTTGACTTGCGGGTTGTAACTGTTCTGGATGTTCTTGAGCAGTTCGCGATAATCGCAAAAGTGGCCTCGGACGCCGCGTTCCTGCACCAGGCGACGAAGCACGCCAACGGCTAGGTGCGTCTTTCCTACTCCAATGGAACCGGTGAAAATTATGCCTTTTCCGGCTGTATCGACGGGGTAGGCGTCTACAAACTTGCGGGCGGTAAGCAGGGCACGGCCGAGCGATGGGTCCGCTCCGCGAAAGGCGGTCTCGTAACCATCGAGAGTGTATTGGCGGTAGCGCTCGGGGATGCGGGTAGCTTTAAGGCGGCGCTCTTCGCGCTCCGTCTCCTGACATTCACAGGCGCGCGAAACCCATCTGCCGGACTCAGACATAACGCGCACAAGACCCACGCCGCGACAGATTTCGCATTCACTCATTGTGATTCAAGCCTAGCGCAAAAGGGGCACGAGGGGTTCGGTGGGCAAGGCGGCACGATTGTGGAAAAGAGGTTGCGGGCGGCGAGTCCTATAATCCGGATTGCGGCGCATCGGCCACGACAAAGCTGCAAACGTACTCCGGTTGACTGATTTATCGCCTAAAAAGCTGACCGAGGGAGAACCAGTGTTGAATCAATTTCGCTTGAACCTCACCCGTTTATTGCTTGCCGGAGTTTGCGGGTTCGCCACGACTACATTGACGGGACAAAGTCCCACGCCTCCCGTCGGCCAGGAGCCCGGAGCAACCCTGCCGGAAACCAAGGCACCAGCGCCCGTGCAACCGGTCGCGCCCGCACACCCTGACAACGATTACTGGCGCGCGCACGATAGGCGTCTGCTGACGGATTTCCCTTGGTTGGCGCGATTCAAGGAGGATGATTTGAAGCTGGCGCCACCGGCTGCAGGCGAGACTCGAGTAGTTTTCATGGGCGACTCCATTACGGAGGCCTGGCATTTTGATCGGCCCGAAGGGTTCCCGACGAAGCATTACATCAACCGCGGCATTAGCGGACAAACCACGCCGCAAATGGTGGTGCGCTTCCACCAGGATGTGATCGCACTACAGCCGAAAGTTGTGGTAATCCTGGCCGGGACCAATGACATTGCCGGGAACACTGGCCCGATGACCCTCGAGGAGACAGAAAACAATTTCGCCGCGATGGCGGAGATGGCCTCGGCCAACCACATTCGCGTTGTACTGTGCTCAATAACGCCGGCGTTTGATTATCCGTGGAAGCCGGGCCTCGAGCCCGCAAACAAAATTGATGACATCAATGCCTGGATGAAGAGTTATGCGCAAAAGAATGGCCACGTTTATGTGGACTATCACTCGGCGATGAAGGACCAGCGAGATGGGCTACCCGCCACGCTGAGCCACGATGGCGTGCATCCGCTGCCCGCGGGATACACGATCATGGCTCCACTGGCTGAGGCGGGAATTGCCAAGGCGCTCGGTCAATAGGAATTGGGGCCAGCCCAGATTGCGCCGCTCATCAGGTAAGCAGACGCTGAAGGAAATTGCCTCCAAATGCCACGCTGGCGGATCAAATGGATTGCAGGACGATGCTTGATGGTGAGCAGGAATTGCGAAACCGCTCATTTCGCCCTACAATAGAACCATTGCAGGAAAGGTCTGTCTCGAGTCATGCCCAAGGAAAAAATTCATCCCAATTACGCTGCGGTGCGCGTTATGTGCGCCTGCGGAAACAATTTTGAGACCCGGTCGACACATAAGGGCGACGTCCACGTAGAAATTTGCTCGGCTTGCCATCCATTTTTTACCGGCAAGCAGAGGCTAGTGGACACAGCGGGTCGTGTGGAGCGGTTCCGCCGCAAGTACGCCAAGGCTGGCGCGACGACTCCTGCCGCAAAATAGGGGAACGTCGTGTAAGTAGCTGGTACGAGTGGGCCTCCGCCAATGCGGAGGCCCACTTTCGTTCAGACCATTGCGCATTCGGATCGGTGAGAATAGATCACCCTAGGACGGCTATGGCGGGTAAGGGCTTCACCGTAAAGAAGGACTGGGACAATCCCAAGGAGCACGCCATGCCCGCCGGAACGCGCGTGCCCGCGGAGATGCGGATTGCTAATGTCCGTGTTAAGCCGGCTACGGTTTTGGCTCCAATGGCGGGGGTTACAGACACAGTTTTTCGGCGTTTTATTCGCCACGCCAGTCTTTTCTCCGCCTCTGTGCACCCCAATGCATCGACTGTCGAATCCGAAGTTACGAACGCCCAATCGGGTTGCGGCCTGCTGATGACGGAATTCACGTCTGCGGACGGGCTGTCGCGGATGCGGGAGTCGAAGCGTCGACGCTACCTCACGTTTTACGACGATGAACATCCCATCGGGGCTCAGCTATTCGGGTCGAAACCTGAAACATTGTCCGAAGCGGCCCGGATTGTTGAAGATACCGGATTTGATACCGTCGACTTGAACCTTGGCTGCCCGGCCAAACGGGTGGTTGGGTGCAACGGCGGGTCGGGCCTGCTGCGAGATTTGCCTCGCATCGGGGAAATTTTCCGCACGGTGCGCGCGGCCGTGAAGATCCCTTTTACCGTGAAGTTTCGCCTAGGGTGGAACGACAGCCAGATTGTTTGCGTTGAACTGGCGAAGATGGCGGAATCTGAAGGCCTCAATGCCGTGGCCCTGCACGCCCGCACGCGAGAACAGGGCTACAGTGGCCAGGCGCGCTGGGAGTGGATTGCGGCGGTTAAGCAAGCAGTGGGGATTCCGGTGATTGGAAACGGCGATATACGCACCCCTGAAGATGCTGCCGCGATGGTCGCCAATACCAGCTGCGATGGAGTGATGATCGGACGTGCAGCGGCCGCTAATCCATGGATCTTCAGGCAAATAGCGCAATACACGGCCCTGGGAAGCTATGAGCTGCCCACGATCGAAGACCGGCATTCGATGATCCGAGCCTATTTCAAAATGCTCCTTAATGAGGCCGCCGCAACCAAGGACTTGCCTCGGGATGCCAGGCTCGGCGAGACGGCGGGTAAGATGAAACAATTTGCTACCTGGTTTACCCATGGAGTGCCCGGCGGCGCCAAACTGCGTGGAGCGATTTACCACTCGCGGACTGGGGAAGAAGTGTTGGGACAGGTCGATTCGTTCTTCACCTCCTTTTCCGCGGACGAGTACGCTTCCGAAGGGGAAAGGGCGGTCTCTATTCCCGAATCGTCGCTGGTTTGTGATTGTGAGTGAACGTTCTCTTGGAAGGACAGATTTCGATAATTTTTCACCGAGGACGTGCCAAGTTTCACAGAGCCCGCTTACCGATTCTGTTTACCCACCTGATATTTGCAGACTATTTCCCCGGAATCACTATTCTTGATTGTGAGGACATTATCGAGGAGCAGGCAGCCGCGACTTTCGGTTAGCCGTAATGCCCGCGTAGGCGAACCCGGTGCAGGCGCCCGGTAACTTCTTTATATAGACGACTCTGCGGCCAACTCTTTTATTTAGACGACTTTACAAGTTCTATCAACCCGCAATTGGTTGAAAAAAAATGACTTCCATCCAGAGTAGGGAGTGGGGGGGTGCCGCGCTACGCAGCCGTTCACGCACGACGCAGTGGGTCGGCACAGCGTGGTCGCCGCGCTGAAGTCAAACGCAGACAGAACAGAAGTTCTGCTTTAAAGATTGGGTCACACACTGGCGATGGGCAACCGAATGGTTGCACGTGCGCCGGGACCATCTTCGCGATTGAGCAGTCGCACTTCCCCGCCATGCGCACGCGCGATCTGCTGTGCCAAAGCCAATCCAACACCGCTGCCTGAGGGCTTGGTTGTGTAAAACGGCACAAAAAGGTTTTCTGTGTTGGCGATGCCGAGGCCGCGGTCTTCAATATCAACGATGACGCTGGCCTCAGCGATTTTCCAGCCGATACGCACCGGCTGTGCACCATTGGTAAGCGAGGCGTCCACTGCATTCTTGAGCAGGTTGATAAACATCTGCTCCAACTGGTCGGGGTCCGCACTGAGCAGGCTCGGGGGCCCTGATTCAAGGTGAATGGGGACACGCTGCTCGAGCAGGGCTACGCGCTCTAACAGCGATGCGACCTGCACCGGCCGCAGATGTGGGGGCGGCAACTGCGCCAACAGCCGATACGACTGCACAAAGCTATGGAGCGAGTCGGCGCGGCTTTCAATGACGCCTAGTCCGCGCCGGAAATCACGCACGGTCGATTCATCGCCGGTGATGTTTTCAGCACGCGCCAGCAGACTGCCCGCGATCGATTTGATCGGCGCGAGCGAATTGGATAGTTCGTGGCCCAGAACGCGGATGAGGCGCTTCCATGCGATCTGTTCTTCTTCCTGAAGCGTCTGGCTGACGTCGGCAAGCAGCAATAACGTGTGGGGAACTCCGTCTTGACGAAAAACGGCTTTGCGTAGAAGCCACCGAGTGGGCTTCGATCCGAATGAATGAATAGTCTGATCTGCCGAGCCCAGCAAATGATCGAGCCCGAGCTCACTTGCAGTGTGACCGAAGCAGCGCGCCTGTGTACGGCCGAGGAGTTGCGCCCCTGCGCGGTTAACGAGTTGAAGCAGGTCTTCCCGGTCAAAGGCAAATAACGGCGCGTGCATCACCTCGAGAATGCGTGCCAGTAGTGCTGTGGCCTCCAACGAGCGCACGCGCTGCTTTTGCAGTAAATCGGCGAGAGCGTTGACTTCAGAGGCCAGCTCGCCCAGCGCGTCGGGGGACGCGGCGCCCCGCGCACGGAATGAATAATCTCCTTCGCGCAGAGACGACACGACGTTGGAAAGCGTCTGCAGAGGGCGCATCAACCCCTCGACTAGAGTGGCAGCAATCAAAGCGAGATAAATCAGCAAGCAGGAAACGATCACAACGGCTGTGGCGGTCGAAATATCGCGCTGGTAAAGGAGAATGACTGCAAACAATAGCCCCGGCAATGACAGCAGCAGGCAAAACAGCCACGCTCGGCGCACCGCCGAGCGCGTGCGTTTCCGCATCTGCCTGTCAAAGGCCATATTTTTCGATGCGGCGATAGAGAGCGGCGCGGCTTAAGCCAAGGGCTTCGGATGCCTGAGAAATGTTTCCGTCGCAGCGACGCAACACTTTACGGATCAGCAAGGCCTCAACTTCATCAATACTCATGTTTTCAAAATTTGGCGCTGACGAGCGCACCGCCGCGATAGCAAGATTAGCAGGCTCAATCTCTTCGCTGCGGCAGAGCAATACTGCGCGTTCCACTGCGTGTTCAAGTTCGCGCACGTTGCCTGGCCACGGGTACTGCATCATCTGCTGCATGGCCACAGGCGAAAATCCAGAAACCTGCTTGCGATAACGCGTGCGATTGCGTCCTAAAAAATGCATAGCCAGCAGAGGAATATCTTCGCGACGCTCGCGGAGGGCGGGGAGATGTATCTCCACAGTGTTGATGCGGAAGAGCAAATCTTCGCGGAAATTTCCTGCTTTAGCCTCCTCGGTAAGCACCGCGTTGGTTGCGGAGAGAATGCGTACGTCGACACGACGCGTCTGCGAAGAGCCCACGCGTTCCAGTTCGCCGGTCTCTAGTACACGCAGTAACTTGCCTTGCTGACGCAGAGGAACGTTGGCGATTTCATCGAGGAACAGTGTGCCGCCATTCGCAAGCTCGAAGCGGCCTACACGATCAGTGCGCGCGTCTGTAAACGCACCTTTGACGTGGCCGAAAATTTCGCTCTCGAATGTGCCCTCCGGTAGACCGCCCGCATTGACCGCAACCAGCGCCATGCGCGCACGCGGTGAAGCCGCATGCAGAAGCTTGGCCACAATTTCCTTGCCGGTGCCATGCTCGCCGGTGATGAGTACGTTGGCGTCGGATGGCCCTACCTGCGCGATGAGCTCAAGCACCGGCTGCATCGAAGGCGCGCCCGCCACAAATTCCGGCATGCCCTCCGCACGCAGCAGGCGATTCTCCATTTCAAGTTGACGCGCGCGGCGCAGGGCCTGATGCAATTCGGCATGAACCAGAATCAGGCTGATGAGGCGTTCGTTTTCCCATGGCTTTTGAATGAAGTCACGCGCGCCTCGCTTGATGCTTTCTACGGCGAGATCGATGTTGCCCCATGCGGTCATAACGATGACGGGCAGCCGCGGATCTATCTCCTGAAGGCGCGCGAGTAGATCAAGACCCTCTTTGCCTGAGGTGGTGTCGCGGGTGTAGTTCAGGTCGATCAGCAGCACATCGTAATCGGCCTGGCTCAGCGCCTCTAGCAGCAGCTGCGGCGAGCGTGCACAATCTACTTGCATGCCTTGCGGCCGCAGCAGCAGCTCGACGGCCTCGAGTATGTGGGGTTGATCGTCGGCAACCAAAACCCGGATTCGATCTTTCTTACTGGTGATGGTCCGCCTCCACGACGCCGGACTTAGCGTCGGCGATCGAGATTCCGTAATCTTCAAGCACCGACCCAGTCGCGCGCCTGACCTCGATGCGCGCTTTCTCGTACGCTGTCTGCGCAGTGACCAGAGCTGAATCGGCAACTGCCAGATCATGTTCGGATGCCAGGGTTTGTTGATTCGATCCTACGCCGAGTTTTTGTTCCTTCTGCATGATATCGAGAGTGCGCTGCGCCAGGTCACGCGCTTGCCGGGCGGCGCCGACGCGACTCACGCCCTGCTCGAGAGCATAGCGGGCGTTGCGCACTTCTATGCGTATACGCTTTTTCAACTCTTCGAAATACACTTGCGACTGGCGATATTCCAACTCGGTACGGTATTGATCGGCCTTGGCGATGCGATTGCGGAGAGGCATGCTGAGCTGAAAACCAAGCTGGTATTCCGGAGACGAATAATTCAATGCGTTTTCGAGTGTACCGCCGATGCCCCCGGGAGCGTTGACGGTGCCGCCACCAGCCAAATACGCAGGGTTGGGAGTGCCGCCGTAGCCAGTGCCTGAATAGAAACCGTATAGGCTAAGTTGCGGCAACAGTGCATTGCGGGCAGTCTTGCGGCTCAGTTCGCGGTTGTCGAGATCGAGGCTCGACTCGAGCAATTCGGTTCGATTTTTGAGCGCGTTCGCGATGGTCTCTTGTATCGGCTCGGCGTCAGGTTGGATCTGCGCCGCAATATGATCGGTAGGTACCACCGGCATCTCTTCGAGGATCGGATTGTCGAGGGTGCGCGTGATGGCGTTTTTCATGTAGAGCTCTTGCAATTCTAGGTTGGTACGCGCGACGGTGAGATCCTGTTCGCGCGTAGCTAATTCACTCTCTGCCTTGAGCACATCCATCTCGGGGATGGCTTGTAGCGCAAGCTGCTTGCGGCTGGTGTCGAGGGTTGAGGTGGCAAAGGCGACTGAGCGCTCCCCTACATGCTCGGTATCGTAGGCGTTCACAAGATCCCAATAGATGTCGCTGATCTGTGTGACCGTCGCGATTACCTGTGCTTTAAACGCGATATCAGAAATATTCTGGTTAGTCTTGGCGATGTGCAAATAACGTAGGTTAGGGCCGAGGCCAAAGCCGGCCAGCAATTGTTGTTGAAAGAGAACGCGGACGCTCGTGAACAGTTGCGGATTGAGAGTGTTGAAGGGGCTGTTTGAAGTCTGTCTATTGTTATTCCAGTCTGCCTCGACGTATGTACCGGTGGGGAAAGATTGATAGTAGCTGACATTGGCCAGATTTTCGTTGACGTGATAGACCGGCACTCCGTAGATTTGCCGATTGGCAAGCAGTTGCGAGGTGTGGTCGTTATATGTCTGGGCATTGATATACGGGTCGTAGCTCGACACCGCCGTGCCTGTTCCTAATGTTGATTGCACCAGGCCTGAACTGCCTGCCCCAGCGCCGCCAGCACCGCTGCTCGTGCCACCGGCGCCTGTGCCGCCACTACCCGCGCCTGTACCCCCGCCGGGCGTACCAGTGACTACTCCGGTGTTGACACCACGCGAGAAACCACCGGCCCGCGTGCGAAGGATATCCATCTGCGCGATGGGTAGATTGAATCGAGCGATCACCATGTCCAGATTGTTTTCAAGGGCAAGATCAATCGCGTCCCGCAGGGATAGATATAGCTTACCGTCACGGACCAGCGAATCGAGTCGTGCTGAATTCGCCATGTTTGGTGCGGGCGCTACTTTGCCACGATATGCATCTATTGGGTTGCGCGAATGGCGCAGCATTTGATCAAACGGAATTGGGCCTTGCGAAGCCGGTTGGGCTGGCATTGTCGCAACAGAAGTCGATTGCGGTGGAACCGCGGGCGATGTTGACTCTTGTAATGAAATGGCGACGTTCGCCTGAATTAGAAGAATCGCGGAGACCGACAGCACACGAGCCAAACGATTGTGAGAAATACTCCTTAGATGAATCCTCTTGTAATTCTTCACTGTGCCCCGACCTCCGTGGTGTTGGGCTGCAGGGTTTCGTCGCGTGTTAGCCAGCCGTCGCGCAATTCAAGAATGCGTTTGCCGTAGTGAGCGTTCTCTTCAGAATGTGTAACCTGAACGATGGTCGTGCCGGTGCGATTGAGTTCGCGAAAGAGCTCCATGATTTCACGAGCTTGCGTGGAATGAAGATTGCCTGTCGGTTCATCGGCTAACAGAAGAGTCGGAGCGTGCACCACGGCACGCGCAATGCCGACAAGTTGCTGCTGTCCGCCGGATAGTTGGTTTGGGAAAAGATCCTTTTTGGCGACGATTTGAAATCGGTCAAGAATGTCCGCAACCATTGCCTGGCGATCTTTCGCAGGCATATTTTTATACGACAGCGGCAGATCGATGTTCTCGGCGACGGTCAGGTCATCAAGCAGATGATAGCTCTGGAAGACCATGCCGATGCGCTGGCGGGCGAGGTCGGCGCGCTGTTTGCGATTGAGTGAATGCACAGGAGTAGAGCTAAACCAATACTCTCCCAGCCAACTGTCGTCGAGCAGAGCCAGCACGTTTAGGAGCGATGACTTCCCTGCTCCCGATGGCCCCATGACGGTGACGAATTCGCCTTCCTTGATGGTGAGTCCAATGCGGCGAAGCACCCACGTCTCGGCGTGGCCGGTCTTATAACTACGTTCGACGTTTTTCAGTTCGATCATGGTATTCAGTTACTCCGGTCTTACTTCAGTTTGGTTGCCCGTGTTATTCAGTTCTCAAGGCAACAATAGGTTCGACGGCAGCAGCGCGGCGTGCCGGTAGAGATGCGGCCAGCGAGAGCATGACCACGGTGAGCAGAACCGCGCCTGCCAGGGTGATGGGATCGAGGGTGGTTACGCCGAAAAGTTGACTGCGAAACAGGCGCGCCAGCGCGACCACCGATGGAAGCGCGATAGCGATTGCAACTAGAGCGATGATCGCCATCTCTCGCACCACGAGCATCACCACGCCTGACCGCGGTGAGCCTAGAGCCAGGCGCACTCCGATCTCGCGTGTGCGCTGCTCAGTCGAATAGGCCAGCACCCCGTAGAGGCCGACGGCAGCCAGCAGCATGGCCAACAGTGCAAAACTCATGGCGAGGAGAGCGAGCGCCCGCTCGTCCGACGCACTGCGATCGACTTGGTCTTCCATGGTTCGGAGTTCGTCGACCACGAGTGTAGGATCGAGCTGGTGAATGGTCTGTCGAATTGCTGGAAGCATTGATTTGGACGCCGAGGAGGTGCGAATATAGACGACCACGCCCCCCGGATGTTTTTGCTGCATATACGGCTGGTAGACTGCTGGACCTAACTCGGTGCGCAGATCCGTGTGCTTGATGTTTCCGACAACGCCGACGATGGTGGTACCAAACGTCGATTCGCCACCGCCCTCTGTAATCTGGCGGCCAAGGGCATTTTGAGGAGAGCCAAAAAAGCGCTTGGCTAAAGCGGCGTTGACCACGGCGACTTGTGATTGACCCTGGACATCCGATGCTGAAAATTCCCGGCCCACCAGGATCGGCTGTTGCAGAGTAGAGAAATATGCCGGTAGAACCCTAGGGTGCTCGAAGGTCATATTCTCATCTTCAGTGGGCTTGTAGCCCTGAATGGAGAAGCTCGAACCTTGAGTGTTCCCTGACAACTCAGGATCGCTCGTTGCCGACACCGAGGTCACTCCTGGAATGCGCCTCAGGGCTTCGAGGGAGTTCGTGATGATTTGCGGCGTCCGGTCTTCACCATATCCTGAGGTTGTGGGATTCAGACTGAAGGTGGCAAGATCGGCGATGTTGAATCCCACCTCTTGATGGCGGAGATTGTCGAGCGTACGTACAAAGAGACCTGCGCCACCAAGCAGCATCACGCTGAGCGAAATCTGTACACCGACGGCAATCTTGCGGAATAGCTGCGAATTCCGCGATGCGGTGCCGGCAGTCTGACGTAGAGAATTAGCGAGATCGGGCCGTAAAAAATGAAATACCGGGGCGATGCTGAACACCAATGTAGCGAGCAGTGAAATGCCAATCGTGAAAAGGAGCACACGCGTATCGATAACTGTCGAGTAGGGCTCTGCACCGGGGTCTGAACTGGTCATGATGCGCAACAGGGTCCCTGTGACAACGGGCGCCAGCATCAAGCCCGCGGCAGCACCGGTGAGGCCAAGCAAGCCGCCTTCCACCAGCAATTGTGAAACGATGCGATTGCGGCTTGCGCCAAGGGCGTAGCGCATCGACATCTCACGCGCACGACCCGCAGCACGCAACAACAGCAACGTGGCGACGTTGATTGCGCAAAGCACGATAAGCAAGCCAGCCATACTCATGAGAATGAACAGCGGCTTTTCGAGATCCACGCGATTGGGAGAAAACCCTTTCGAGTCATCGTGGACTTTGAGTTGCGAGTTGTCGAGAAACTTTTTCTTGAAATGTTCAGAGGCAGATTTGTAGAGCGTCAATTCATAAGCACGACGGGAATGCCAGAGAGGGCCGAGGCTTGCCTCAGCCTGCGCGGCGGTCAAACCGGGCTTGAGTCTAGCCACTAATGTGAGCCACAAAGATTTATGGTTATTCAGGTCATCGCGGGCCGCCATCCATGGCATTGCGACCTCAACCATGCTGACGGGAATGAAGACGCCGGGCCTGTAACCACCAATAGCGGAATCGAAGTTGCCTGGCGCAACGCCAAGGACCGTGAACGGATGTCCGTTGACCAGCACTGTCTGTCCGACGATATCGCGGGAACCTCCGAAGCGCGTCTTCCAATAGTTGTAGCTGAGAACCACCACAGGATTAGCATTCTTTGCAGTGTCGTCCTGAGGTGTAAGCAGACGACCGATCGTGGGTTTCAAACCGAGCAATTCAAAATAATTTCCGGTTACCACTTCGGCATCTTCATTCTCCGCCTGGTTATGCCATGAGACGCCTACGCTGGTTTTATCGGCAGCGAGCATGCCAGAGAACACTTGACTTTGATCGCGGAGGTCTTTGTACATCGGGTAGGAAAAGTAATTCGTTATATCCCCGCCAAAGCTGCTGCCCGAGCCGCTGAAACCGCCAGTCCATTCGAAGCGCACCAGTTCTTTGGGGTGCTGAACAGGCAGCAGGCGCAGAAGTGCTTGATCGAACAGTGTGAAAACTGCTGCATTGGCGCCGATGCCAAGCGCGAGCGTTAGTACGACCGTAATCGCAAAGCCGGGCGATTTGCGCAACTGGCGAAGCGCATAGCGAACATCCTGCAATGTCTTATTCATCGTCGTCTCCTATTCAGTTCGCAAAGCTTGCATGGGTTCAATTGAAGGGGCACGACGCGCGGGAAACCAAGCTGCAGTTCCCGCAGCGATTAAAAGAATGCACAGTGATAGGGTGAGCGAGAGTGCATCAAGCGGTCGCACGCCGAATAACATTGAGGCCTCGAATCTGGCCGCGATGAGGGCCAATGCGACTCCCATAGCGAGGCCTATGGCGGCCATGCGGCCGGTGTCGCGCAGCACCAGCCACGCTGTAGCTTTGCGGGATGCACCCAGTGCCATGCGAATGGCAATTTCATGCCTGCGCTGAGACACGCTGAAAGCAAGGAAGCCATAAAGGCCGACCACAGTAAGACCGAGACCGATGAGGCCCAGCGCGCTTACCAGTTCGGCCATCATTTGATAAGTCCCGGCCGAGTACCGGATGAGCTCGGGCAGCGAAGTGATCATCATGGGGTCCAGCAGTGGATTGACATGAATCAGCACTTCTCTCACGTTGTGAGCCAAGCTCATCGCATCCTGCCTGGTTTCGAGAGCAAAGGTGATCTCTCCCATATTCGACAAATGAGCCAAGTAAAAGTGAAACGGAAGGTAGAGATAAGGTTCAGCCATCTCGCCGATCTGATTGATGGGAGCGTTTTCCGTGACGCCGATAATGCGGGCGTCGACGTGGGACCGGGCGAGCCGAACGATCTGCCCGACCGCGTCTTGAGCGGGCCAATACTTTTGCGCCATGGCCTGATTTATAACCACTACGGCCGCGGCCTCCACATCATCGACGGCCGTGATGCCGCGGCCTCGCAAGATGCGCGTGCCGATCACGTCAAGAAAGTCCGAACTCACCGCATTGAACTTGATTTCAACCGGCTCGCGCAATTCGGGATGGCTGGGCAGCACCGTCTTTACCGAAATGCCGCCTTCGGACAGGCTCAGCGGCGCGCGGATGGCATAAGAAACACGCGCAACGCCGGGCAGCGCCTTCATGCGCTCGACAACCGCGTCTCGCATGGCCGGCTCCGGTTCCTGCGTCCAGGCCAGCAGAACCTGGTTGCGCGTCAATCCGATGGACTGCGTGCGCGTGTTCAAAAAACTACGTACCAAAGCACCTGTCGAAATGAGCAAGGCGAACGAAACGGCAATCTGAAGCCATATTGCTGCGCGACGCACGAGCGGAGTTTTTCCTGCTGTACGGGTGGCGGCCGCGGCTTGCAAAACCCGCAGCAGTTGCGACCGTGCCACCAGGCTGAGCGGAACCAGCGCTAACACCAGCATGGTAACCACTGCCAGCAACGACGCAAAAAAGAAAATGCGCCAATCCAGCTGGAAGCCGCTTGCAGACGGTCCGACCTGCACCAGCATTGCCGGCCCGCTAACCAGAAGGCGTGGCAACAAAACTGCAACACCTTCTGCCATCGCCAGCCCAGCGGCCAATCCCAGCGTGCCGAGCAAAAGATTTTCTACCAGCAACTGCCTGGCGACTGTCGACCGCCGCGCACCGAGCGAGAGGCGAAGAGCCACCTCGGGTCCGCGCGCGAGCCCCCGGGCCAACATCAGGTGCGCCACGTTTACCGTGGCTAGCAGTAGCACTCCCGCCACAATCGCAAATAAAATAAGACCGCTGGTCCCGGCTTTGTGCATGCGGTACCTAAGATCGCTGACGGCCCGCGCGCCGAAATCATGGTGGGTTGACGGATCAGCCGCAGCCAGTCCCTGCGCAATGGCTGCCGCTTCCTGGTTGGCCTTGCCAACGCTAGCTCCGGGAGCAAGCCGGCCCAGAATGTTGAACCAGCGAAACTCGCGCGAAGTTAGCTCATTGGGTCCGACCAGTGCCGCCCAAGCCTCGGCGGACATCCACAAGTCGCGATCGTCGCCGTTATCGACCTCGCGGAATTCGGGCGGCAACACGCCCCACACGTCCACTTGGCTGCGCCGGTCTTTGCCGCGCAGCAGCGTGATCTGCCTACCCACAATTCCCGGGTCACCGGCAAACTCGCGGCGCCAGAATTCATAACCCAGAAGCACGCCAGGATGAGTGCGCAACCGCTCCGCATCTCCGGCACCGAAACTGCGTCCCACGATAGGGCGCACGCCAAGCGCATCAAAAAAATTGGCCGAAACCACGTTTGTCAACAGCAGCGCCGATGTGCCATCCTTTCGCGGCATCAAGCTGCCACGGCGGCCCAATGCAACCGCGCTCTTCAGCGCCGTCATGCGTTGCGCAAGGGCTTGAAATTCAGAGTAGGTGAAGACGCCCTCTGGGTCCTGCGGCGTGGTCGCAAAAATGCGCACTAATTCGCCTTGATGCGGGACTCGCATCGGATGCAGCCACAGGCCATCCATGAGGCAAAAGATAGCCGAGCTGGCGCCGATTCCCACCGCGAGCGTAAGCACCGCCGTCAGCGCAAAGCCTGGCGACTTGCGTAACTGGCGACCTGCATAGCGACATTCATTTATGAACGTGATCATTCATGCATCCTCTGCAGCTACTCAGTACGCTACCCTTGCATCGGTTCAATTAAAGCAGCGCGGCGCGCCGGAACGAAGCTTGCCACTACGGCACTCTAGGCCGGTGCCGAAGGCCAAAGTCACAATCGCCGTGAACGTAAAGGCCCGGGATTTGCGCAATCGGCGCACGGCGTACTTGATGTCCTGAACCGAATTATGCATAAATTCTGGCATGACGTTTGTTTCATCGCTGCTCTGCAGACAAAGGACGGCTATTCAGTTCTGAGCGCCTGCATGGGCTCGATTGAGGCCGCGCGGGCAGCCGGGATGACTGAGGCTACAAGGCCCAGCAGGAAAATCGTCAGAGCCGCAACCACAATAACGGTGGGGTCTAACGGATCCACTTGGAATAGCAAAGATCGCAGCAGGCGCGTGGCAAAGATGGCTGCTATCGCACCGAGGCCGCACCCCATCAGGCCGAGTTTGGCGCCAGACACCAGCACTAATTTCACAACGGAGAGCCGCTGCGAACCGAGCGCCATTCGAATCGCCATTTCATGCGTACGCATGGTGGCCGAGAACGCAATGACACTGTAAATACCCATCACCGCGAGCATCACGGCCGCTGCTCCAAAGGCGGAGATGAGCACGGTGTTGAAGCGACGCGACGCCTGACCCTCTGCTATCACCTGGTCCATGGATTCAACTTGTGTAAGCGGGAGCTGCGGGTCGATCGAACGAACAGTAGCGCGCAGAGCGTCGGCCATTTGCTCCGGCGGTAACTGGCTGCGAACCACGATCGATCCGCCAGTTCCAGTAATCATGTCAGGCGGAGCGAATGGTCCGAGCGACGCTTTGAACTGCCGATCAAGCGTGTAAAACTGACTTTGCGTTGCGACCTCAGCGGAAGTCTGTTTGATATCGCCTATCTCTCCGATGACAGTCATCCAGGGCGTAGCGCTCTCGGCTACGCCGATGTGAATGCGCTTGCCGATGGGATCCTGTCCGGGCCAGTAGTGTTCGGCCAGCGTTCGATTCACGACCACCACGAGCGGGGAATCGGCCCGGTCAGACAGCGTGAAGTCGCGACCCTTGAGAAGAGGGATGCCTGCAGCGCGAAAATAATTGCCCGTAACACGAGAACTCCACCCGATGCTCAGCCCTGCTCCTTTAGGCGCTACATAACCCTCGGGAACGAATGCATTGTTGTTGCTCTGCCCCGATGCAGGCAGATTCGAAGTGACACCAACAGCCTCGACGCCCGGCAACTGCTGGAGCTTGTTCAACAGCGCCGCATTGAATGCGTCGGCAGCGGTTTGCGAGGAGTACTGTTGGCTCGGCAGACTATAGGAAGAGCTCAAAAGATGATCCGTACGAAAGCCGAGATCGACGGTACGCATCTTGTTGAAGCTGCGCAATAAGAGGCCCGAAGCAGTCAGCAGCACGAGAGCCACTGCGAGTTCCGCAATGACGAGGGCTGAGCGCAGATGGGCGTGGCCACCGCCGGCAGTGCCGGTACGGCCGCCTTCTTTAAGGGCTTCATTGACGCTGGTGCGCGCAGCAGTGAGCGCAGGGATTAGGCCGCACAGCAAACCTGTTAGCACTGCCAGTCCAAGCGCGAAAGCTACAACCTTCCAGTCAAGGCTGATCGACCCGACGCGAGGCAAGGTTTCGGGAAGGAAGCTGACGCCAACCCGCAACGCAAACGCAGCCAAGGCAAGACCTAACAGACCGCCGCTCGTGCTGAGCACCAGCGACTCCACAAGAGACTGCCGCACAATGGTAGCCGCGCTTGCTCCGAGTGCAAGTCTCACTGAGATTTCTCGGCGACGGCGAATCACCCGAACCAGCAACAATCCTGCGAGGTTCGCGCCGGCAATGAAGAGTACTACACCGACGGCAAGGAACAGCATGCGCACTAGGGGACGCGCTTGTGAAACAGTACTCTCTGTGAGGGGCACAACCACTGGATGAATGCGTAAGCTGCCCATCGCAGGGGGAAGGTTGCGCATGATTTCCTGAGCCGCCGGCTGTGCATCCTCGATGGCCTGCGCGATGGTGATACCGGGCTTCAGGCGACCGACTGAGGTGAAATTCCAGCTGCCCGCTCCCTGAACAATTTCACCTTGCGTGAGGCTCATCGGCATCCACAGTTCACTTCGATTCAACTGTCCCGGTACGAGTGGAAATTCGAAATCGCGCGGCATCACGCCGATAATGTCGTAAGGTTTGCGGTCAAGGAGAACTTTTTGCCCAAGAATATTGGCCGCGCTGTGGAAGCGACCGCGCCACATCTGGTAGCTGATAACAGTTACCTGCTGGCTGCTGTCGTCTTCCTGTTGCGAAAAGGTGCGCCCCATTAAAGGAGAAACGCCCAGTACAGGAAAGATGCCGGAGTTCATACGCGATGCATTAATCTGGGCGGGGTCACCAACCCCGGATAATTCGAAACTCGTTTGCCGATAGGCACCCAGAGCAGCAAACGCATGAGTGTCGCGGGCATAGGCACGCACCTCGGCAGCGGTCGTCGGAGGCGGACCGCCGCTCATATCGACGCCTTCGAGCGAGTCGCCGAGTATAGCGAGCCGGCCAGAATCAGGAAAGGGCAAAGGCCGCAGCAAAACGCCCTCTACGATGGAAAAGATCGCAGTGGTCGCGCCTATTCCGAAGGCAAGTGTCAGCACAGCCGCTAGCGCGAAGGCGGGTGACTTGCGTAACTGGCGCAAAGCGTAGCGAAGGTCGAGCCACAGGTTTTTCATTTCTATCTCCCCGTAGTGAGTCTTGCCGATTGAACTTGATAATCTGCGCCGGTTGGTTGTGAGGTTGCACCAAGGCCAACGAACTGCGCCGTCCACGACGAGAACGGGAGCCAGAACAGCGAACGACTTGACGATCTGGGCCGCATGGCCGATGCGGAGCGTTTCGCAGGAATCGTGAGACTTACTAGACCTCGACTTCTTCAGTCAGCTTCCTGAGCTCATCTTCAGAGACAACCTTGCCGTCGAACAAATGCACTTCGCGCTGCGCATGCTTTGCGAAGCGCGGATCGTGCGTCACCATGCAGATCGTGGAACCCTCGCGATGCAGGTCGGCCAGCAGATGCATCACCGCTTCACCATTCTTTGAGTCGAGGTTGCCGGTAGGCTCATCGGCCAGCAGGATCGACGGCGAACCAGCAAGCGCACGAGCCACAGCCACGCGCTGTTGCTGACCACCGGAGAGCTGCGCTGGATAATGTCGCATGCGATGCGCCATATTGACGCGCTCCAGTGCTTCCTTCACACGCTTCTTGCGTTCCCCTGACGGCATGCCCGCGCGGTAGGTGAGGGGCAACTCAACATTCTCTTCAACGGTAAGATCGCCAATGAGATTGAAGCTCTGGAAGATAAAGCCAATTTCCTGGTTACGGATGCGCGAACGCTCTCCAAAACTCAGATTTTCAACGGGCTTGTTGTTGAGCAGATACTTACCGCCGGTTGGTGTATCGAGTAGCCCCAGGATGGACAGCAGCGTCGACTTTCCGCAGCCCGACGGGCCCGACATGGCTACGTATTCGCCACGCGCAATGGTGAGGTGGATGCCGGAGAGCGCGTGGGTCTCCACTTCGTCGGTGTAAAAGACCTTGGTCAAATCTTCGATGTCGATCAGCTTGTCAATCATTGCCATCATCTCCCTTTATTGTGATGAGATTGTGCCGCCGTGTATTCAATCACGGTGCTGCTCTACTCGAGCCGGATGCGATCCTGGGTATCGTAGCGCGACATATCCGAAAGGATTACCGTGTCGCCTTCTTTCAAACCGTCCAGCACCTGAATGCTGTTGACCGATGCGCGGCCGACCTTGACTGGCACGCGTACCGCACCCTTGTGTTCCGGGTCTTCTTTGAACAGACTTAAGGTCGAATTTTCGTTGCCAAGAGCTGGGCGGCCAACATACAGCACATTCGTAAGGCGTTCCAGATCGATGGTTCCATCTACGCTCAACTGCGGAACCGCACCCGGAGGTAGCGGGCCATCAAGAGCTACGTCAACGGTGCGCGTTCCGTTCAATACAGAAGGATCAATTCTTGTAACGTGACCCGGAATAACACCGTTGTGCGTGTCGATGGAAGCGGGTTGACCAATCTGAATGTCGCGCGCCTGCGTCTCAGCGATTTGCAGCGCAGCCTTGAGCTTGTCGCGCTGAATCACCTCGGCCACCGATGTTCCTGCTGTCACGTGCTGGCCTACCTGCACCGGCGTCGGCAATTGCGCCAGCGTGCCAGAGATTGTGGACCTGACCTGAAGGGCCGCGGCCTGCTTCTGGTAAAGATCGAGCAGCGCCTTGGCCTGATCGACCTTGGTCTGCGATGAAGCGAGCTGGACCTCAATCGCTTTCTCGTTCATATCGATCTGCTCTTTGCTGAGTTGATGCTGGGTCGTGAGTTGGTCCGCCGTGTTCTTTGATTTGCTCAATGCCACGCCTGAAATAACGCCCAGATCATAAAGAGCTTTGTCGGTCTGGGCCTGCAATTGGTCCTGCGTGTAGTCAGTGTTGACCTGCGCGGCCGATGCTTTCTTGTCCATCAATGTGCTTCGCAGCGTGGCCTGCAGGCTTTTGTAATCCGCCTGCGAAGCCTTGAGCGCCAACTGCGCGTTGAGTACCTGCTGCTGCAGTTGCGGATCGGTCAGTTCGAGCAGCACGGTGTTAGGCGTGACCTGCGCGCCGGGAAGCGCGCGAATGCGAACAACTGTTGCATCTGTTTGCGCCGGGATCAGTTCAATACTGTCTTCGCGCGGAACCAGTGAGCCGGTCGAGCCGCGCACTTGGCGGATCATGTTACCGCGCTTGACTGTGTCTGGCCAAACGGTTGACGAGTCGACGGTTGGCGCTGCCGGTTTGAGCCGAGCCACCAGGATCACTGCACCAATAACGGCCACCGCTGCAATGCCGGCCCATAAGATCAGCCGACGCGTCTTTTGCTTCTTCAAGTCTGGGCGTGCAATATCCATCACAACGGACTAATGCACTTGCTATGCCAAACGCCGCGTGCTGTAACCCCTCATAATACGGCACTTAGGACGATGTCTCGCTTCGGATATTTAAGACTAGTTGACCGGTTGCAATGTGAACTGTCCGATAACGGACAATAGCAATGCGCGAAAAGAGGCGGGTGCAATAGTGATCAATAGCTTTATTGATGACCTGGCTTAGACTCGCTCAACCGCCAAGGCAACGGCATTGCCGCCACCGAGGCAGAGAGCGGCAATCCCTCGTCTAGCACGTCGCTGCGCCATCGCCGACAGCAGGGTGACCAGCACGCGTGCTCCACTTGCTCCAATGGGATGACCGAGAGCGACTGCTCCACCATGAATATTGATGCGGGCCGAATCCAGGCCAAGTTCTCGAATTACTGCGAGCGCTTGAACGCTGAAGGCCTCATTTAGTTCAAACAGTTCTACCGAATCAAGCGACCAGCCAGTCTTGGCGATAACCTTGCGTACGGCATCGATGGGCGCGAGACTAAACCATTCTGGAGCGCGCCCAGCCGTGGCTTGCGCGCGGATTACGGCGAGAGGCGAGATGCCCAGTTCCCTTGCATGCTCGGCGCTCGTGACCACTAGAGCGGCCGCGCCATCGCTAATGCCGGGCGCGTTCCCTGCAGTCACCGTGCCGCCGTTTTTGAAGGCTGGTTTGAGACGGCTGAGGATTTCGGTTGTAGTGCCGGGACGGACTCCTTCGTCGACTTCAAAAGATCGTGCAGCGTCTCCCTTTTTAGCTGGCGGCAATTCAACCGACAAAATTTCATCGAGAAAACTACCATCCTTCGTTGCTGCTGCGGCCCGGCGGTGAGACTCGACAGCAAATGCATCCTGCTCTTCTCGCGTGATGCCGTATTTCTCCGCGACCATCTCCGCGCCCGCACCCATATGAAAATTGTTGTAGGCGTCCCACAAGCCATCATTGATCATGGCATCGATGAGCGCTCCGTTGCCCATGCGATAGCCTGCCCTGGCTTGCGGCAGCAGATAGGGCGCGTTGGTCATAGACTCCATGCCCCCTGCGACAACGATCTTGGCGTCGCCGGTTTGAATAGCCTGTGCGGCCAGCGCTACGGCTCGCAGACCTGATCCGCAGACCTGGTTCACCGTAAGGGCTCCGACCTCCGCCGGCAATCCCCCATAAATTGCGGCTTGGCGTGCGGGGTTCTGCCCCAGACCCGCCTGCAGTACACAACCCATGATGCAGTCGTCTAAATCCGCTGCATCAACGCCCGCGCGACGAACTGCTTCACGTACCACGAGCGCGCCTAGTCTCGGTGCAGTAAAGGGCTGCAGCGAACCTTGAAATTTCCCGACTGCCGTTCGCACCGCAGAAATTATTACGGCCTCTGTCATGAATCGCACCCCAAAGCACTTAACCTAAGGAATCGGTCTCAACACAGCTTAGATGCGCCGGCGCGCACGGAGTTCTTTCGTCTCTCGATAGATGATCCTTGGGATGGGTGGCATCTTGTGTAAAACCCCGTGCAAACCGTCGACGTCATAGCTTCAAATGCACGATAGTCCCGCCATTGACGAGAAGCACTTATGTCCACAACCCCACGTCAAAACGTAAAGCGCGAACCAAACTGAAATTGACGCGGCGAGTTGGAGTCGCTAGTGATGCGCCCGAAGGATGAGCTGCTGTAGGCATTGTTATTTCCATCGAGCGGGAACTCCCCGGTCACGCCAGGCGGCCCAAACTGCGGCTTGTTAGCGACGTTGAAGGAAGAGATGTCGATGTGAAGATTTCGCTCTCTGCCCAGCTTGAACGTTTTCGAGAGCGTTAGATCAAGGTCATTCGCTCCCATGGTGCGTACGTGGTCAAGATACGGCGGAGCGTTCCCGGGAAGAAACGGGCTTTGGTTGTCCCCAGGCTGCGAAAAGCAATTAGGCGTGAACCACTGGACTGCGGTATGCGGTGCGCCTTTGCTGGGGTCGCAAGTCAAGTTAGGCCGCTGATTGAAGTATGAAATCGGCGCGTTCACCGAGGGCGAAGCAATGGGAATGCCGCTGCTAAGGTAGAAGACGCCGTCAGCCGTCCAGCCCCCAAGAATTGCGTTGCCCACTCCGTTCAAATTGAGAGCCCTGCCGTTGCCCACAGGCAGATCGTAAGAGGCTTGCCAAGTCAATTGATACTTCACGTCCTGCGGGCTGATGGAGTGCTCCAGGCTTAGATTCTTCGCGTCCTGCGGCCCTCCAGCGTGGGAACCAACAAATCCCAGCGGAGGATTTCCATCGTCGGTCATGATCTTGCCCCACGTGAAGGAAGCGAGCGTCGTGAAATGTGCAGTCAAGCGCTTCTGCAGCTTGGTTTGCAAAGAACTGTACTCAGAATCGCCGCCCGGATAGCCGTGAACATTTACCCCATTCCCGGCACCGTAATTTCCGTTGCCGAATTGCGGATAAGGCTGCAACGTTACCCAAAGAGGGACCGTGGGCGAGCCATAGTTTGCATTGGTAGGCGGCAGAATATTCGCCCATGCATTGGGCTGCATCACACAGTCTGGATTTGAGTTATCGAGACACAACGAATAACCATTTGCCGCGATGACGCTTAAGGGAAGCTGATTCAAGTCAAGATTGCCGAGCGGCAAGAAAAGACCTCTGCTTCCTACGTAACTGGCACTCACAACGACGTCATGCGGAAACTGGTATTCAAGACCGAAGTTGAAATTGTACGTTTCTTGTGTGCGCTGTGAATGCAACATCGTGTTCAAAACTGTGCCCAGATTGTTGCCTAATCCGGTCGGCGCGCTGATGAGCGGAACTACGCCCTGCGGAAACGGGTCGCTCAGAGAATAGATGCCTGTCGTGCTCGGCGCTGGGCCGCCTGTCGCACCTACGCATTGATTCGTGCCGTTATACACAGTGTTGCCGTCTGCATTGAAACAGGTCGCGTCCCAATTCGTAACCGTAGAGTATCCGTCGCTGTTCAAGCCCGCGCCACCGACCATCTGCGCACTGGGACCAAAGTAAAACCCGCCTCCTCCACGGACGACAAACTTGCTCAGCGGCTGCCATGCAAATCCCAGGCGGGGACCAAAGTCCTTAAAATTTGTAGTGAATGGAGAGCGAGCGCCGCTTCGGGCGTAAGCCTCGGCGCCGGTAAACGATACGCCGCTCGCCGATGCTGCAACACCAGGGTTGAAATATTCGAGGCGATTATGCCGCTCCGTCTTGCCCCCAAAAATGTCCCAGCGCAGCCCCGCAGTGATGGTCAAAGCGTGATTGGGATGGTACGTATCTTGTAAGAAGGTAGCGTAATAAGGGCTAGCTTCAGCGACGAAAAGGTCCTTGGTAAAGTTCGGTGCATCGTTACCTTCCGATCCCGGCTGCTCTCCCATTCCCATGAGGAACGATGCGAAGTCGCTGCCCCCACCGCCGTTGGCAGTTGTCTGGTCGGTCGCAGAAACATCGAATGCGTATGCGCCGGAGGGCGAGGGCGGCTGGCCTACGTTGAGAAACCTCTTCATATATTCAGCGCCGGCGCTGATCTCATGTTTGCCGACAACCTTAGTGACGCTCGCGCTGAAATCATTGTTTTCGCTGGCATACACAAAGTTGTTGTAATTTGCGGTGCCGCCGATGCCGCCCCCGACGTCGTCGAAGTTCACATATGGAAGTGTTTTGAAAACTTCATCGGCTGCAGTTGGCGTAACGAATCCAAGCGAGGCAAGACTGTCGACAGCTGCTTGCCCAGGATCGCCACCCTGTTTTTCAAAATGACGAGTAAATGAGTATCGCAACTCCAACACCGTTGTGGGGTTCAGGGTGTAGTCGTCTCCGAGAATGAAGTTGCGGCCGTTGGTGATGTTCTGTGCGTAATTGAGATCCCACGGATTTTTAAACGCGTTGACACCCGAGGTGAAGAGCCGGTCAAAAGAAAAACGCCCGAAGATGCGCTGACGCTCCGTCTTGTAATAATCGATGCGCACATCGAACTTCTGCTGGGTCGTGGGGTCAAGGCCTGGCACATAAAGGTTGGGCGAGACATCGGTCGTGGCCGAGTCACACGTCGAGGGGCTGGGGTAGTTGCACTTTGGAAAATGCGCCAGAAATTTCAGCGCGATGGGGTTGGGATTTGCGATCTTGTTGCCGGCGACCGGCTGGCGTGTTCCATCTGGGTTGTCGGGTAGCGTCGGATCGTAGATCGTAAAGCCCATGTTGGAAAAATCGCCGGTTCGCTCTGCCGTAGTGGGAACAGCAAACGTATTTGACCCGTCAAACATCTCCTGCTGCGTCGCTTCGTAATCTCCAAAGAAAAAGAGTTTTTTGCGCAAAATGGGCCCGCTGATCGAACCGCCTTCTTGATAGCGATGGAAACTCGGCGACTGGTTGGGCTGGCCGTTCACTATCTGGCTTTGCTTGTTGAAGTAGTCGTTCGCCGCAAGAAAGTCGGGCCGAAAAACGCCAAAGGCGTCGCCATGAAATTTGTCGCCACCGGATTTGCTGACCAGGCTAATGACTCCCGCGCCGCCGCTCTGATATGAGGCCGGCGTATTCTGGGTTTCCACGCGGTATTCTTCGACGCCATCTTGGGGGATCTCCATCGCTGGGATAATGGCGGCGGCGTTGTTTTCGGCAATACCGAGCGGGCTGCCGTCGAGCATGTAATAGACCGAGCCGATGATGGCGCCGTTAATTGTGTACGAAGACACATCTACTCCCGGGCGCCCCGACGAGATGTTGATGATGGCCTCTGAACTCGAAGAATTTGGCGATCCATTGGCTGGCGTGACACCGGCACTCAGTTGCACCAGGTCGTAGACATTGCGCGTCAGCAACGGAACTCGTTCGATGGTTGCTGAATCTATCAGTTGGCCAACTGTGGAGTTGGTCGAATCCACGAGGGACGACGACCCTGTTACGGTCACTTCCTCATTTACGCTGCCTACACGAAGCACAATATTCACGGTGCTGACCTGGTCAACGTTGACCGCCACATTGTCTTGCGTGATGGTTGCGAAGCCTTGGATACTGGCGCTGACGTCATAAGCGCCGGGGTTCAGTGAGACAAAGGAATACAACCCCGCAGCCGTGGTTACAGTGGATTGCGCGATGCCGGTCGCATGATTGGTGGCCGTGACTTTAGCGCCGTGCACAACCGCCTGCGATGGATCGGTCACCACACCGCTGATCCCGCCTCTGCCCGCCTGAGCAGAGGCAACCACTCCCAACGAGAAGACAAAAAGCCAGACCAATAGGGTTTTCTGCACGAAGGAAGCGCTTGCGTCCCTGAGTTTCATGTGATCCCCCAAATCGAAACCGCCCTGTTGAAACGTTTTAACTGGGCGTGCTGCATACTTTATTAACAAGGATTTTGCTTGTCAAGGGAAACTTATTCTGATGAACGCGTTCTCCGTCTGACTGAGACTCCGGATCGGAAGCCTTAGACTGCCCGACCCCGCCCAAGAATTATTCGTGCTTGACAGGAATACAAAAACAGTACGATATTGCCTAATTGAAACGATTGAATAAAGTTCACTGGACATCTGAACCTGTTGTGCGTGGAGAGCGACGGTCGACCGACACGCTACAACGAGTCCCCTTCTTCCGTCCTTCCATAATCATTCGACGAATGCTTTCTAACGCGAATACTTAAACGCCTCAAATAAGGAACTCAAATGATCTCGAAGCGCGAGAAGATCCTGGTTGCACTGTTTGCATTATTGATACTGCCGCTGGCCCTAAGGGCTGGAACTATAACTCCGTTGCGGGACGGATGGCGTCTGCAGTCAGCGTGCAAACTGCAGGCATCCGGAGATGCAATTACGAGCGGTCAGTTCACCACCGAGGGTTGGCTGAAAACGTCTGTGCCCAGCACGGTGCTTGCAGCGCAAACTGCCGCCAACGTGGTGCCCAATCCATATTACGGCTCGAATCTGCGCACGATTCCCGGCACTACTTATCCCATTGGACAAAACTTTTCCAACCTGCCGATGGCCCAGGATAGCCCATACCGATGCGGTTGGTGGTATCGAACGGAGTTTGTTACACCGACCACCGCTAGTAAAGACGTGCGATTCTGGTTGCACTTCGGCGGTATCAACTATCGCGGAGATATTTGGCTCAATGGACACAAGATTGCCGACACTACTAAGGTTGCCGGCGCATACCGCACCTACGATTTCGATGTAACAGATTTCTTGCGGTCGGGGAAGACAAATGTGCTCGGGGTAGAGACCTTCGCGCCTACAGAACAAGATCTGGGCATCAACTGGGTCGATTGGAATCCATGCCCACCGGACAAGGACATGGGGCTGTGGGGTGCGGTCGATCTGGTCACGACTGGCGCGGTCAGCGTGCGCTCGCCAATGGCAGTCACTCACTTCACCGACAGCACGTTGAGCACCGCCACCCTTACGGTGTACGCCGAGCTGCACAACGCTACCGATCATGTGGTCAAGGGCGTGGTTTCCAGTGTGGCCGCGGGCGTCCGTGCCGAGCAGACAATCGTACTTGGCCCCCAGGAAGATCGCACCATCGTCTTTACAGCGGAGCAATTCCCGCAGCTTCAGCTCCACGATCCGAAGCCGTGGTGGCCTAGCCAGATGGGCCAGCCGCATCTTGAAAGACTGACGGTACGCTTTGCCGCTCAAGGTCAACTCGCAGACGAGCAGATCGTTGAATTCGGCATTCGTGAGATCACTTCTGAACTCACTGCCAACGGAAGCCGTCTTTTTCGCGTGAACGGCAAACCGATTTTGATTCGTGGTGCCGGATGGTCGCAGGACATGTTATTGCGCTCTGACGAAACGCGCCTCCGCGATCAATTTCGCCTGGTGCGCGATCTGAATCTGAATACCATTCGCCTCGAAGGCAAACTTGAAACTGAGTCTTTCTTCCATATGGCCGACGAGCAAGGAATTTTAGTTATGCTCGGTTGGTGCTGCTGCGATCACTGGGAACATTGGAAAGACTGGACACCTGAAGACTTGACCATCGCAACCGCCTCGTTGCGCGCGCAGATGCTGCGTCTTCGTCAGCACGCCAGCCTGCTGGTCTGGCTTAACGGCAGCGACAATCCTCCGCCTGCAAATGTTGAGAGGGAATACTTGAAGGTAGAGGCCGAAACCCATTGGCCCAACCCCATACTCTCATCGGCTACCGCTGCGCCGACCACCGTCACGGGAGCAAGCGGTGTCAAAATGACTGGCCCGTACGATTACGTAGCGCCGAGTTACTGGTACGTGGATCAACACAACGGTGGCGCATACGGATTCAACACCGAGACTAGCCCTGGACCAGCCATTTCTTCGCTCGCCAGCCGCAAGACGTTTTTGCCTGACGCCGACGCATGGCCACCTACCGCCAACTGGAGTATGCACAACGGCGGCGAGGGCTTCATGACCCTGAACGTTTTTAACGCAGCCATGGAAGCGGTTTACGCGAAACCGAATTCAGCTGCCGATTATGAACGCATGGCGCAGACCATGGAATACGATTCAGAACGGGCCATGTTTGAGGCTTACAGTAAGAACAAATACGCATCGACGGGTGTCATTCAATGGATGCTCAATAATGCGTGGCCGTCGATGATTTGGCATCTTTTCGATTACAACCTCGACACCGGAGGTGGATATTTTGGAACCAAAAAGGCTTGCGAACCATTGCATATCCAGTACGCCTACGACGATCGTTCAGTAGATGTAGTGAACAGCACCTACCATTCCGCTGATGGGTTGCAGGCAAACCTCCACGTCTATAACTTGAGTTGGAAAGAGCTTTATACTGCGCAAGCCAAACTCAATGCGGCAAGCGATAGCGTGCTACGAGTCTTTGAAATTCCTGAAAGTCTGTATTCTGCTGCCGAAAAGATATTCTTTATCGACCTGAATTTGTCGGATTCTGCGGGCCATATTGTAAGTCGAAACTTCTATTGGGTGCCGGGAACACTGACAACCTTTGATTGGCCGAAGACTGACTACACCCATACGCCGGCCGCGCGCCACGAGGATCTGACTGCACTTGCAAATTTGCCGGCGGCCAAGGTTACCGTACATGCCGAAACTACAAACACAGCGCATGGACGCGAACTCATTGTTCATCTCGACAATCCATCTACCGCTCTGGCGTTTCAAGTACGTGCCGCGGTGCGCACGCAAGACGGCGGCCTGATTGCACCTGTACTTTGGTCTGACAATTGGATAGAGCTCTCGCCCGGAGAGTCTCACACACTCACCGCAATGTTGCCGGATAGCGCCACATCTCCGATCGTTCAGATTGAGGGCTGGAACGTCGCAGCTCAGAGCTTGACCCCCACTGCCGCTGCCGCAGGACACTAAGGAAATATATGGCCACTAGCGATGTGAGCCAATCTGGAACCATAGGACTAAAGCGCAGTTTGCGCTTTTGGGACCTGGTGCTTTACGGCATCATTCTCATACAACCGACAGCGCCGATGCCGGTATTTGGCGTCCTCTACGATGCATCACGCGGCCATGTGGTAACGGTCATCCTGCTGGCTATGGTGGCCATGCTCTTCACCTCGATCAGCTATGGCCGCAGGGCGCCGCTACAAAGTTCTTCCTGGAGAGGCGGCATGATCGTTCGCACGGCAAATTGGATCATGTCGTCATCCATCCCCGGATCGCTTGCCTCTTCATCAATGTCGAGGTTGGAGAGACCTTGCTCTGCCGCTGCCGCTGTGACTTGGAATAAATAAACAAAAACCCTATGGAGATGAAGAAAGATATTCGGAACCATGTGAAGCTGCTCGATGTGGCCAAGGCGAGCGGTTTTGCCGTGTCTACAGTATCCATCGTTCTCAACGATGCACCTTTGTCTCAGCACGTCGCCGCATCCACGCGCAAGCATATCCGCGAGGTCGCACTGTCGCTTGGATATCACCCCGACGCATTTGCGCGTTCGCTACGCCGCAATCGTAGCCGCATGATAGGCGTCATCACCTACGATCTTTCGGATCCCTTCTGTATTTCCATCATTCACGGAATCGAAGACCACCTGCAGTCGCAAGGATATTTGCCGCAATTCATGGATGCTCGGAGCCAGCGCTCGCTTTTTGAAACACACCTTCGTATGGCGCTCGAGCGGAGGGCCGAGGGAATCATCGTCATTGCAAGTTGGGTGTTTGATGAGAATTCGATCCTCGAAGACATCAAGAAAAATCATGTGCCAGTTGTGGTTGTTGGCCGAGATATGACCGCGCGCAACATCAGTTCGGTTCTGGTCGATAATGATGCTGGTGGCTATCTCGCGCTGCAGCACCTGCACCAATTGGGTCATCGCAAAGTTGCCGTGATTCTTGGACCGGAAGAAATGTTTGACAGCCAGCCGCGATGGGAAGGCATTCAGCGCTACGCTGGCGAGACGAAGCTAAGACTCAATCCATCCCTCATTTGCCAACTTCCGAGCCAGGTAAATCCCTATTCCGCCTATGACAACGGCATTACATTGACCGAGGCACTCCTTGCAAAGGGCAAAGATTTTTCAGCGATACTTGCATTCGACGATCTCACCGCGCTCGGCGTCATACGCGGACTAAATCAATCTGGTCTGTCAGTCCCTGGAGACTGCTCAGTGATTGGCTTTGACGATGTGTTTCCGGCGGCCGTGTCACTTCCAAGCCTCACCACGATTCGTCAGTCGATGCTGCAGATCGGTGAGACCGCCGCAAAGTGCGTGATGGAAGCGCTGAAGGCCAAGGAAGATCGCAAGGATGCGCCGGTGCAAATCCATACTTTCCCGCCCACGCTCATTGCGCGGGAGTCAACGGCAATCAATTGCGATAAGCCGCGCCCAAAGTCTGCTCGTACAAAGCCATGATGCTGCGTTATTGTTTAGTGGACAAATCGCATATGACTTGATAACAACGGGCGAGCGTTAAAGGGAAGGAAAGTTCGATGTTAAACAAAGTAGGCGCACTCGTTGTCTGCACGATCCTGTTTTCTCCGGTCGCAATGACAGCAGGCCAGGACAAACCGTTTCGCCCAGTATCTATTCTCGATGCACCCACGATCGCTGGTCGCCCCGTGCAGCTTGATGCGCAGGGAAAGCTGCTTCCCTGGCCCATGCCCAACGATACTGGATACTCATATTCGTCTTACTTCCTCAGCCAGTGGACGATCGTCTGGGACCAGTACCACCGACAGCGCCTGCCGTATTTTTATTGCTGCTTTGAGTTTGATCGCACCACGTTTGAACTTCAACCCGACCCGCATTGGGCAAATTCCACCGGCTACCTACGGGCGATGATGGAAGGGTTCATCGAGCGTCTCTACCCATATACTGGCGATCAGCAAACCCTCACGTTTCTTCAGTCTTTCTTTGATTATGAACTGGAAAATGGGCTTACCCCTGAAGGCTACGCGTGGTCGCAAGTGCCCTACGCATCAGCAAACCCGGGCGCTCTGCACTACAGCGGGTGGAGCAGCCTCGGTGAAGACTTCATAGAGCCGCACGTCGTTGGTGAAGATGGTTACGCTTACCTCAAGCTTTATGAGATGACAGGCAACACCAAGTATCTGCGCGCCGCCATCCGGTGTGCCGACGCTTTAGTCAAGAACTATACCCAGGGCGACGCGGACCATTCGCCGTGGCCAGTGCGATGCTATGCGCGCGATGGCAAGGCCCCGGGTGGCGCGATGGGCCCCTACTCTGCCAACGTGATCGAGCCCATCATGCTCTTCGATGAGCTCATGCGTCTCAACCAAGGCAAGGTCAATGAGTATCAGCGCGTGCGCGCCGCTGCATGGGAATGGTTCAAGACATATCCGCTCGCCAACAATGTATGGGTAGGCTATTTTGAAGACACAGTTCCCAGCATGGAAAATATGAACCAAGTTATTCCACTTGAGTTTGCCCGCTACGTACTCCTGCATCCCGACAAAGATTCAGAATGGCGCGAGCACTCCAGAAAACTCATTGCCTGGGTCAAGACCACTCCGAAGTGGCCTAAGTACGTTGTGCACGGCGCCACCATCACCACTGAGCAGGGCAATGGAATCCGTTACTGTTGCAATGAACCGAATCAGTGCTGCGACAGTCACACCGCACGCCTCGCCGCTGTTGAAGCACTCTATTACGCCAAGACCGGTGACGTCGCTTATCGCGAAGAAGCTTATCGCTCCTATAACTGGGTCACGTATTTTCAGGGATTGTCTTCATCTGCTCACGCACCCTTTGCCAACCAGTGGTGGTTCACAGACGAGTTTGCCGACGGGCCGCGGCGCACGATGGACGCATTCTGGGCAGTACCGGAGTGGGCGCCCGCCGACGAATCCCACCTGCTGGGGTCAAGCTCCGTCGTCACGCACATCCATTACGGAAAAGGCTCAGTGACTTACTCCACCTTCGATTCAACAAGCTCCGACGTGTTGCGCATCGACTTCGCACCGGAATTCGTTACTGCGGATGGAAAGCCCATGGTCCGCCGCAAAGATCTAAATGCATCTGCATTCACCTTCGACGACAAGACCCACGTGCTGCGCATCAATCACGACGACGCGAAAAACATCGATGTACAGGGCCAAGATGGCTCCCCTCCCGTTCGCACCATGACCTTCGATGATCCACATTTGGCCGCGGGAACGATTCTCAAAGGGGAATACCCGGCGGGTGCGATCGCGTGGGGAGAAGGCGAATGGACCATCCATGTTCCGCAGGGCGGCTTTGGAACATTCAACCTTGCCCTCGCTGCTCCCAAAGCAGGCACAGCCGAGTTTCGATTCAACTGGCCACGCATCTTCGTCGGCTTCGATGTGTATAACAACAGCCCCGTTGAAGCATCGCTGACGATCCGCTGTCCTGAGATGCGCGAGGTAAAGTTCATTGTGAAACCCGGCGAGCTACGCCGCCTCCGCACAGGATGGCTCGATCGCAGTTCCAAGGTTTCGTTCGAATTCACAAATGCTGAAGGTTTAATCTTCGATAATCTTTCTTATCGTGAAGACTGAGTCAGCATTCACTAGGATTGAGAGAACTAATTTAACGCTCGTGGCCCTTGCTGCTCGGCGTAATTTCAAAAATAGCTTTCTGATCGGCTAGCGAATCCCCGCCAATCCAAACAGTGTAATGCGTTGCTTCGATCGTGGGCAGATTCTCGACGCTGTAAAAAGACAGCTCATTGAATCCAAGATCGAAGCTGACCTGTTTAGATTCTCCTGCGGCCAAAGTTATGCGAGCAAATCCTTTCAGGCTCCGCACCGGCTGTTCAACACTTGCGCCCAGGTTTCGCACGTAACACTGCACCACTTCGGTCGCCGTGCGGTGCCCCGTGTTGCTCACCGTTGCAGTCGCCTTCAATAGCGGTGCCGACCGATCGTGCAACGCATCTGTCAGCGTGATATTGGCCTTTGACACCTCCACATGGCTATACGCAAACGTCGTGTACGAGAGCCCATGCCCAAAGGCAAACAACGCATCGTTGGACACATCGATGTAGCGCGAGAAAAAGCGCGAATCCCCGCCCGGTGGCTTCGATAGATCGATGCCCATCGGCGGCCGTCCCGTCGGAAAGTGGTTGTAGTAAAGCGGTTCTTGCCCGAGCGCACGCGGAAAACTCATTGGCAATTTGCCACTCGGCGACACGTCGCCATACAGCACATCCGTCAGCGCATGCCCCGCTTCTGTCCCGGGATACCAGGCCTCAACGATTGCGTGAACCTGTTTGGCAGCCCAGTCGAGCACCAGCGGCCGGCCAGAAAAAATAATCAGCACCACCGGCTTGCCGGTCGCCACTACCGCCTCTAGCAGCTGCTGCTGATTGCCGGGCAGGTCGAGGTACGCGCGCGATCCCGCCTCACCGCTCATCGCATTCGACTCGCCAAGGGCCAGTATCGCAACATCGGCCGATTGCGCAGCCTGCACGGCCTCGGCAAAGCCGTTCCGCGACGTGCCTAATATCTCGGTCCCGTTCGTGAAGACGACCGATGCGCCCGTCTGCTTCGCCCTTTCTTCGAGGGCCTGGCGTAACGTAACGATGTCGCGATCGCTCCCCGCTCCGCCCCACGCTCCAATCATTTCGCCGGTGTTGTCGGCCAGCGGCCCGATGAGCGCGACATGTTTCACCGATGCTGAGAGAGGCAGTAGTGCCTCTCCGCCTCGCTGCTTGTCGTTTTTTAGCAGCACCAGCGATTCTTGCGCCGCCTTGCGAACGATAGGCCTGTGGGCGTCCACCGCAGCCGTCACCTCCGCGCCCTCGGCATAAGGATGCTCAAACAATCCCGTCGCAAACTTCACCCGCAGCACGCGCCGCACCGCTTCGTCCACCACTCTCATCGGCACCTGACCTGAGCGAATCAGTCCCGGCAGTTGCGTGTCGTAGAAGTGCGACATCATGTCCACATCGACGCCTGCGGTCAGTGCCTTCCGAGTTGCTGCTGCGGAATCGAGAGCAATGCCGTGATTCATCAGTTCCATCACCGCCGTGTAGTCGCTGACCACGAAGCCATTGAATCCCCACTCGCCGCGCAGCACCTTGCCCAGGAGAAATGGATTGGCGCTCGCCGGGACGCCATCGAGAGCATTGAATGCGCTCATCATCGTTGCGGCCCCCGCCTCGACAGCTGCGCGATACGGCACGAGATACACCTGCCGCAGCGTGATCTCAGACATGTCTGTGGTGTTGTATTCGCGACCCGCCTCGGCCGCACCGTACGCCGCGAAATGCTTCACCGAAGCAGCGACATACCCTGGCTTAGAAAGATCGTCGCCCTGGTAACCGCGGACGTAGGCCCGCGCCATCGCCCCGCCAAGGTAAGGGTCTTCTCCCGCGCCTTCAACTGTGCGTCCCCAGCGCGGATCACGGCTGATGTCCACCATCGGCGAATAAAACCATCGCACGCCCGCCGTTGTTGCTTCTTCCGCGGCAATGCGCGAAACCCCCGATACCATCTCCGGATCGAAACTCGCCGCCAGCCCTAAGGGCACAGGATAGATCGTACGAAACCCATGAATCACATCGGCGCCAAACAGCAATGGGATATGCAACCTGCTTTTTTCAACGGCAAGATGCTGATACGTGTTGGTACGCGCCGCTCCAATGGTATTGAGCATTGAGCCCAGTCTGCCCGTCGCTGCCAATTCCATAGCGTTGACGTGATTCGTCGTCTCAGGATTTACCGCGGCGAGTCCGCCCGCCTGATCGGTTGTGGGCTTTTCACTTGCTGGTGATGGTGGCGACGCGTCGCCGGTATCGTTGTACTGCACCAACTGCCCGATCTTTTCATCGAGCGTCATCTGCCGCAGCAGTTTCTCGACCCGCACCTCAATCTTGGGATCGGCAAGTTGAGCATTCGATGCATGTGCGGCTTTAGCAGAATGATGCGCATCGGCCTTTTGCGCACTCACGGCTCCAGCGGAGACAAAAAAAAGAGTGGATACAAAGCAAGCGACTGCGCTCGCGATTGGCGAGCCAGAGCCGCAATTGATTAGCTTGCACGATGCAGTCATCTGCCTAAATTTCAATAATTCGTTCATTCGCAACACGATCTTCTCCGAGACTTAGTTTGATTGTTTCGCTGATTGTCCAGGTGACACGAACACGCAATTTGCTTATCTGGGGTCCCTTGACTGTGAGGCATGGCCGAGAGGAATTAGTCTTTTCAGCAACGACTCTATGAGCTTACAATTCCTTGGCACAATCGTTTGCGCTACCGGCGAATTTGTAACACTCCCAAACCCGTCCGTCAACAGGATCACGCAATGGTTCTCGCGAATCAGGAGCAACCCCTAGAAAATGCACGTGGGATTGTGGGCGCTGAGGAGATCGACAGGATGAGATTCGAAGCATCAAGGTCGCTGACACCTCGAACGCGGATAATCATCGCACTGGTTCTGTTCCTCTTTCAGGTGCTGTGTCAGGCGCAGCCCTTGTCCTCCTACTATCGCCACGTCTTCTTCGACAATAGTCTCACCACAGATAGCTACTTCTACAGCCGTGCACAGACGGCTGGGGCGAGCACGCTCGAACAAATTGGCGGACGACTTCCTGTGGAGATTAAACATTTCCTCACTCCCCCCAATGCAATTCGAATTCACTGGCAGTCCGCACCCGATGGTGGATGGTTGGCTCAGGTGGGCGCGGTTGATTTTCGCAATCGACGCCCAGGATTCGATGGACACTCCCTTTATTTTTCTCTCTACTCTGACCAACCCATCGCCGCCGCCGATCTGCCCAGAGTCGTGCTTTCTAACGCCCTCGAAGGCCTCCAAGTGGCCGAATTCCCCGGCAGCTTCAGCGAGCCCGTTGAACTCGCAAAATACGCGGGGACCCTACCAGCCGGGCACTGGATCCACGTGCGCATTCCATTCACCGATTTACGTACCGCATCCATCTATCCCTTCAAACCTGAATACCTGCAAAGCATCACTTTTCATCAGGGCCGCGCGGATAACGTAAGTCACACCCTCATCGTGGATGAAATTCGCGTCGATGATGACGCGAAGATCTCTCGAACCCTGCCCGCTCCACTCCATCTGCGCGCCACAGGGTACGACCGCCATGTTGAACTTGAGTGGGATGCCGCACGCGCAACTCTGCCCGCTCGCTACGTAATCTACCGTTCGCTCGAAGGGGGCGAATTCGTTCCCATCGGTATCCAGATCCCCGGCATCAACCGTTACGAGGATTTTCTAGGCAAGGCCGGCGTTCGAGCTCGATACAAAATTGCCGCTGCCGATCGGCAATATCACGACTCCACTTTGTCCGCTCCCGTCACTGCATCCACGCGCGAACTCAGCGATGATGAATTGCTTACCATGGTCCAGAAGGCCTGTTTTCACTATTACTGGGAGGGAGCAGATCCCCGCTCTGGTATGACGCGCGAAAACTTTCCTGGCGACGATCGTGTGGTGGCCACAGGTGCCAGTGGCTTTGGCATCATGGCCCTCATGGTCGGCGTAGACCGCGGATTTATCACTCGCCAAGAGGGCGTCAAACGGCTCACGAAAATTGCCGACTTCCTAAACCACGCGCAGCGTTATCATGGAGCATTTTCGCATTACATGGACGGCAGCACCGGTCGAACCATGCCCGTTTTTGGCATGCTCGACAACGGTGGGGATCTCGTCGAGACATCCTTCCTCATGCAGGGCCTGCTGGCAGCGCGGCAATACTTTCACGGGCCAACCGCAGACGAGCGGTCACTCTATAGCAAGATCACTGCGCTCTGGGAATCAGTGGAATGGGATTGGTATCGCGAAAGTTCTCAAAGCGACTTTCTCTATTGGCACTGGTCACCGCAGTGGGGATTTCAAATTCACCATCCACTCATCGGATTCAACGAAGTCATGATTACTTACCTTCTCGGCATCGCGTCGCCAAGTCATTCGGTGCCGGCGAGCCTCTACTACTCGGGCTGGGCCGGGCAATCAGAACGCGCGCTCACCTATCGCCAAGGGTGGTCCGGCAGCACCGATGGCAACCATTACGGCAATGGGCACACCTACTACGGAACTAAGCTCGATGTCGGTGTTGGTCTCGGCGGACCTCTATTCTTCACCCATTATTCATTCATGGGATTCGATCCGCACAGCCTGCACGATCGCTTCACCCGATCGTATTTCGATAACAATCGCAACATCGCGCTCATTAACCGCGCATACTCGACGGCTAATCCCAAGCACCAGCTTGGCTACGGACCCAACGCTTGGGGACTCACCGCGAGTGACGGCCCGAACGGATATACCGCGCAAGCTCCCGACGATGCCGACGACCACGGCACCATCACTCCCACTGGCGCTCTAGCCTCTTTTCCCTACACTCCAGAGGCGTCGATGGCCGCACTCAAGCACTACTACCGTGACGAAGGAGCTCGCATGTGGGACGTCTACGGACTCCGCGACGCTTACAATCCCGGCGCCAATTGGGTCGCGCCGATCTATATGGGCCTCAATCAGGCGCCGATTGTTGTCATGATCGAAAACTACCGCACAGGCCTGGTGTGGAAAAACTTTATGTCGAATCAAGAGATCGGAAAGATGCTTCAGAAGCTCAGCGCAGCCACTAGCAATTGAGCTGCCTAGCTTCGCGTAGCCTCAAATCGAAACGCGAGCACGAAGCACCAAACGAGTTTAGGAGTAGGAGTAGTCGATGAGCCAACAACACGCGCTTTCCAACCGGAAGCGACGAGAACTATTGAAGTCCGTTGCACTGGCAGCTGGTTGTGCGATTGCTCCGCACTGGCTTGCCGCCGCAGCCGTTAATTGGCAGCCGACCAAAGAAGATGAAGCCTTTCTCGACGATCTTGAACGCCAAGGCACATTGTTCTTTTGGGAACAGGCAAGCCCGGTCACGGGGCAGGTGCTCGACCGGGCTCGCAACGATCTCCGCGGCTCACGCGATCCGCGCAAGATGGCGAGCATTGCGGCAACCGGATTCGGCTTGACCGCCTTATGCATTGCCGATCGCCGCGGCTACCTGCCGCGCGCGCAAATCATTGAACGCGTGAAAACCACTCTAAATTGGCATCTGAACCATTTTCCCGAAGTCCATGGATTCTTCTACCACTTCAGCGATATCGAAACCGGAGAGCGCATTCGCGGCGTAGAACTCTCATCGATCGATACTGCCCTGCTGCTTTGCGGAGTACTCACCGCCCAGGCCTACTTCGAAGATCCGACAATCAAATCTGCCGCTCAGCAAATCTACGAGCGCGTCGACTGGCCCTGGATGCTGAACGGAGGCAAAACATTCTCAATGGGTTGGCATCCCGACAAGGGCTTCCTCGACGCCCGCTGGGAACACTATTGCGAATTGATGATGATCTATCTTCTGGCTATCGGCTCGCCCACCCATCCCGTATCAGGACAATATTGGAACAACTTCACGCGCCCCACCATTTACTACCAGGGGTATAACTTCATCAGCGGCAACGACCCGATCTTCACGCACCAATACTCGCAAGCTTGGTTCGATTTCCGAAACAAACGCGATGGGTATGCCAACTATTTTGACAACTCAGTGACTGCAACTCGGGCGCACAAGGCATTCTGCCTCTCGTATCCAAAATGGTATAGCGAAGATTACTGGGGTATCTCCGCGTCTGATTACGCTGGCGGTTATACGGCATGGGGTGGGCCGCCGGCGCAGGGTCCGCTGGATGGTACTGTTGTTCCATGCGCAGCCGCTGGCTCTCTCGCGTTTTTGCCCGCTGACTGCATATCGGTTCTAAAAGCCATGAGAGCAAAGTGGGGCAAACAAGCGTGGGGTCGCTACGGCTTTGTCGATGCTTTTCATCCCTCAGCCGACTGGTACGACCCCGACGTCCTCGGCATCGACCAGGGTATCTCCGTGCTGATGGCAGAAAATCTGCGCTCCGGTTTTGTGTGGAATGTGTTCATGCGTAATGCGAGCGCCAGCGTGGCCATGCAGCGAGCCGGATTTCACGAAAAAGGGTAAAAATAGACTGCAAGAGCCGTATGCAAGATCTGGTTCCGCCATGCTTATCAACCGCAACCGCAGAAATCTCTTGCATGCATTTATGGAGACTCCCCCTTTTGGCCAACATTTCACTTAAGCCGATCACTCTGAAAGAACTCGCGAACATCCTCGAGCTGTCTCAGTCTACTGTCTCGCGCATCGTGAATGGGGCGGCGACGGCGCACCGCATTGCCAAGGAAACACAGGAGCGCGTGCTGCACGCGGCCGCCCTCCACGGATACACTGCCAATTCGGTGGCGAGGAGCTTGCGGCAGAAACGCACCTTTACCATTGGCGTGATCGTGCCCGAGATCAGCGAAGGCTATTCCACCGGGGTTCTCAGTGGCGTTGAAGATGAATTACTCAAGGATGGCTATTTCTACTTTGTCGTCAGCCATCGCCATCGTGCCGAACTGCTGATCAGTCATCTTCGCTCCATGGTCGCCCGTTCCGTCGAGGGCATTATTGCAATCGATACCCCCATCGATGAAGACTTGCCTATCCCCCTGGTCGCAGTATCGGGCCACAAGCGGCACAAAGGCATGATCATGATCGAGTTGGATCACGACTTAGCCGCACATCAAGCGCTTTCGCATTTGAAATTGCTCGGCCACAAACAGATTGCGTTTATCAAAGGCCAGGCCTTCAGTTCCGACACAGCCTCGCGTTGGCAGGCCATCGTTAAAGCAGCAGCCGCACTCGATCTTCCCATTAATAACAACCTCGTCATTCAGCTTGAGAATCCAGAGCCTGGTCCGCGCCCCGGCCATGAAGTCACGCAAGAGCTTCTCCGTCGCAACCGCAGCTTCACTGCGATCTTCGCCTTCAATGACGTAACCGCCATCGGCGCTATTCTCGCATTGCGCGAACACGGCCTGCGTGTCCCTGAAGACGTTTCCGTAATGGGATTTGATGACGTCCTGATCGCTTCGACTACGCACCCGTCGCTCACCACCATCCACCAGCCTTTGCGCGCCATGGGTCAGGCTGCGGCCAGCACGCTTCTATCACTGATCCGAGATGACACTCCTATCTTGCGGTCTCCCGTCATCACCGTCTATCCCCGGCTGATCGTGCGTGAATCCACATCGCACGCTGTCACTCACATCCTCGCGCCTTGCCTCGAAGTAAATGACCAAACCTAATCCAAAAAAACATGAAATTAATTTCTCTGCCGACGCGTGCCAAGCCCGCGCCTCATCCGTTAGGCTCAGTTCTGGTGCACAATCCGCTCGTCAAATCGCCTGCGTCTGTAAAGATACCGGCCCACTACGCCCGCAACAGCTGGTGCATGCTGTTGTGCCTGCTTAGCGCGGCGTCGATAGCCTCCGGTCAAGCCTCAACTCAGCCTCACTCGTTCGCTCAGTTTGACGACCTCTCTCGTCGCGCCGCGATTGCTCGCGAAAATGACCGGCTGGACGAGGCTGCATCTCTTTATCGAAAGGCGTTGTCTCTGCATCCCAAGTGGGCGGAAGGATGGTTTTCCCTGGCGACCATTGAATACGACCTCAACGATTACAAATCAGCATCACACGACTTTGAGAAAGTTGTGCCTCTCGCGCCGAGGGAAGGCACCGCACTGGCGATGCTCGGCCTTTGCCAATTTGAATTGAAGCAGGACGACCGAGCCCTCAAGAATTTGCGCTCCGGTTTGTCGCTTGGGGTAGCAACCGATCAGCAGCTTCAGCCCGTGGTGCTTTATCACGAAGGACTTTTGCTGCTGCGCGCCAGCCAGTTCAAAGCTGCATCGAACGCCCTCGGGGCGCTATGTAAGTTGGGCGTTAGAAGCGACGAGTCGATGGAAGCGATGGGGATGGCGGTCTTGCGAACGTCACCGATAAATTTCAGCGCTGTCAGCACAACTGAAAGGAATTTTATTCAACGCGTGGGAATCGCAGCTTGTCTTTCCACGCTAAAGAAGTTCCCTGATTCAAATCAAGCTTACGCCGCTCTCATACAAGAGAATCCCGATTTCCCTAACGTCTGGTACGCCTACGGGCTATCCCTGGTGCAGCAAAGCGATATTCCCCAAGCTGTCGAACAATTCAAAAAGGCGATAGAGCACAATCCAAATAATGTCGAAGCTCGCCTGGAAATCGCGGCCGCTTTGTACAAGGTGGACTCCGCTGCCGCCTTGCCTTACGCTCAGCAAGCCGCAAGTCTCAATCCCCGCCAGCCGTTCGCGCACTATCTGCTGGGTCTCTTGCTGCTCGATACGAATGAATTTGCGCGGGCCATTCCAGAACTGGAGATTGCCGCGAAATCCTTCCCGAACGAAAGTAGAGTTTTCTTCGCACTTGGTTCGGCTTATGCCCGCGCCGGCCGTAGGCAAGAGGCTGCCTCAGCGCGCGCGACTTTCGACCGTCTCAATAAACGGCCTTTGTCAGACAACCAGGCCACATACTGATCTATGCAGTAACAAGCCATGATTTCTTTTTTTGGACGCGGTCTATTTGGCCGGCTCTTCAATTTCCACGATTTTGTCCACTGCGATATCGTGCAGCAACTGCCGTATTCCACTGGGCCAGCGGATCTCGATCTCTTTGAGGACCTTGTTTTTCCCCAAGCCAAAATGCACCCGAGGATCGCTCGACGACGCGTAGCCCACCGCTGTCGTGACTTCATTCCATTGTTGCGAGCCGTCCTCTGTCGTAATTTTTACTTGCGCGCCGATCGCCATGCGATTACTTTTTTTACCCACCAGCTTCAGCAGAACCCAATGATTGCTCGTCTGAGAGATATTGTGAAATAGCTTTGCCGGCCCGTTCAATACGGATACCACCATATCGATGCGCCCGTCGTTATCCAAATCACCAAACGCTACGCCGCGATGCGCAGCTTCTTTTTGAAAGTCCGCCCCTACCGTAGCGCTGACATCCTGAAATTTTCCCTTGCCGACGTTACGAAAAATTGTGTTTGGCTCTTCATATCGCCGAGCAGGATTCGCAGCGTTAATATTGTCCATCACGTTCGAGCGTGCCACAAATAAATCTTTCCAACCATCGTTGTCAAAGTCCCCCATGCCGTCGCCCCAACCAGACATGTCGGTCGTCTTCGCTAGCCCGTTTGCCACAGTCATATCGATAAAGTCACCTTTGTCCGCGTTCATCATCAGAGGAAATTCTTCATGCTCTACCGTTGAATACCAGATGTCTGGTAACCCATCATTATTCACATCGCGAAAGTCCGCACCCATCCCCGAAAGCGATCCACCATCAGCCGCATATGCCACCCCCGCCTGAACGGCCACATCTTCAAATCTTTTTCCGTGTAAATTGTGCAACAGAAAATTCGGCGTAGTATCGTTGGCGACGAACGCATCGAGATATCCATCGCCGTCATAATCCGCAAATGTCACACTCATTCCCTTGCCGAAATACTGCGCGATTCCCGTCTCGTTTGATACATCGGTAAAGGTGCCATTTCCATTGTTGCGGTAAAGCGTGTTGTGCAGTGGCTCATAGAGTTTGGGATGGCAAAATCCGCGCACACCATCTTTCAACATGCATACCGGATCCTTATTCACTTCCCACTTGCAGTAGTTCACGACAAAAAGATCCAGCAGTCCGTCGTTGTTGTAGTCGAACCAGCCGGCGCCCGCCGCCCACATCTTCTTACCGTCGAGCTTCGCGCCTTCCAATCCGGCTTTTACCGTCACATCGGTGAATGTGCCATCGCCATTGTTATGAAAGAGCTGATTTCCTGTAACGTTGGCAAGAAAAATATCTGGCCTTCCATCGTTGTCATAATCACCCACAGCAACGCCACTGCCATACCCAGTTCCCGCCACACCGGCCTTCACCGTCACATCGGTAAATGTACCGTCGTGATTATTGTGAAATAGGCGATTCCAATACACCGGCGAATCTTTGATCAGGGACGGAATCGACGCACCACCCACCAAATAAATATCGAGGTAGCCATCGCCGTCGTAATCCAGCAAGGCCACACCCGCCACCATGGTCTGCGGCTGGTTCTTGTTTTCGGTGCTCGACGTTGCGGTTACGTAATGCACCTTGGACTTCGCTGCAATCTCTTCAAATCGGATTTGGCTGCCCGTCGGCGGCGCGGTCTGCGCGGTGACGCCCGCGTCCTGCCCGTGAGCCCTCACGCCTGCCCGCGTCAAAACGACAAACGCGATCAACAGTCCAAAACTACCAATTCCCACCCGACATCGCATCGCCTGCGCTTCTCCACGGCCAGTCTGGATTGTATGCGCCGTCAGCATGACTGAGTCCCCACCACCATATCGCACAATCAAAAGCCGCCGGCAATCGCCACTATTGCAGGCATTGCCGACGGCCATTGAATTCTAACTTTCCCGCCCTGAGACAACTCGATTCCGGCGGAGACTACTTCCCTCTAGAACTTGAAATGAGCTTCGATCTCAATCGTCCTGGAGCCAAGCACACCATTCGACCCGGTGATTTTGCCAAACGTCGCATCGGTAATGTTGGTGTCAAGTCCACTGTTAGACAGATTCAGCTTGTTGAAGAGGTTATAGGCATTCGCGCGAATCTCAAGCCTCGCACTTTCTCCCAGCACCTTCATGCTCGGCAAGCCGAACGCCTTGGTGGCCGTCATATCCACGTCTGAGTAACGCGGACCGAAGAACGAATTACGCTGAATGCCAGGGGCGCCTGGAATCGCCGTAGGTACAGGCGCGACGTCTGTAGTCCATGCGTTTCCTTGCGCGACAACAGGGGGAGTGAAATAACTCGTTCCTCCATTCGGGAAGTGACCGGCCGTCGTCTTGAACGTGTCCGTGCTCTGACTTCGACTTGCTCCACCCAGATAGCTGGCCGCGCGCAGGTTGCAATTACCGCTGTTCTGGTAAAACGCATTGCAACCTAACCCGCCGTACGTCGGATTGAACGGGAATCCCGAATGAATATTCAAAATGCCGCTCAATGTAAATCCGCCGACGGTCTTCTCGGCCCAACTGTGACTCCCGTGGAAGAATACTGGAGACCACATGCCGAAAACTTTGAACATGTGGCGCGCGTCAAAGTCTGATGGTCCCCAGTTGTATCCGGGCAGAAATTCATAATCTGGCGTCGTGAACGGTCCGGACCCATTATCCAGCGACTTCGCCCAGCGGTACTGCACATCCGCTTCAAACTGATGCGAGAACTGATGACGCATCTCGGTTAGCAGCGCGTTGAAGCTCGACGAGCCCGTATCTTCGTACCAATCGATGGAGTTCACCAGCGGATTGAACGCGAGTGCCCCGGAGATAATTTGCGGAGCAAGCTTATTGTAGAGATTAGTCTGCAACGGCAAGTGGCGACCCAGGCTACCCTGATATCCGAGCGTTGCGACCCACTGATGGCCCACGTCATACTGGCCCTGCAGCGAATAGCGATATACGTAAGCGGTCGGCAAATTAGGATCAACGGCAGTGACTGTCGTGGGAATTCCATTCGTCGGAAGATTAGCCGCATTAAATGTTGTGATCAGATTTGGATTGGCAGGAAGCCCGCCCGCCTGGTAGATGTTGCTCGACGTCCCGTAGACAATTTGAGACCCCACCAGGCTGGAACCATTTGCCAGGAACGGGGGATTGTTGCGGGTGTTGGTTGTGATCGCTTGTTCCAATCCGTTGAACCCCATGCCGAATCCACCGCGCACAACGAATTTGCTTTGATATTGCAGCGGGCTCCATGCGAAACCAACCTGCGGTCCAAAATTACCTTTCGGCGCTTTAACCTGGTTCCCTCCCAACTTGATATACAAACCGCTCAAAAGAGCCGATCCTGTGCCGAGGCGAACATTTGGCTCGTTCCCCTTCTTCTCATACATGCCGCCGAAATAGTCCCAGCGAAGACCAAGATTCACCGTCAAATTTGGTTTGACCTTCCAATCGTCCTGTGCGAAGAATGACAAAAGGTTCTGCCGATCATCTTTGCGGAAGATTGACGGCTGACCGGTGCGCGGGTCCGCCGTAATACTCTCCAGTTGCGGCGCGTCGTTGAGAAAGTCCCAAATGTTATTGAAGTTATACGTTGGCTCGCCATCCCACGTGGGCGCGTCAAGATATGCCAGCTTGGTAAACTGTCCGCCAAACTTCAAATTGTGGCTCTTTTGAACCTTAGTCACGACGTCTTTGAAATTCAATGTCCACTGATCGAAGATGCTTCCGACGCTGGGGCCAAACTGATCGCTATTACTACTGTTGATGTTGAATGTAGTGCCTTCGGTCGATCCAAAGGAGCCACCGGGGCCGTTGTAGGAACTGGTAATGACCGCATCCGGCAGACCAAGCGGCGACTGCGGATTGTCTGCCAGTTCATTCCACTTCCAACCCGCCATATCGGCGCGCGCTTCATTCAACATTGAGCCTGAAAAGGTGTGGCTCCATACCGCACCTGTTGAATAGTTTTTGGCATTGTGGTGGAAAAGGTTCGACGCACGATTCGGGCCGTTGTAGTTGGTGTTCGTTACTGGAACGTAGTAGACGCTGGCAGTTAGCAGATCCTTGCCCGTGGCCTGAAAGTCCAGGCGGCCATTGTACTGGGTGTTGATGTTTTGAGTGGGGTTAGTCGTGGCGACGAAAAACATGTCGGCAACTCCATCAAAGTTTTGCGGGCCGCCGGTGCCATCGCCACCCAACCCCGGCAAGTAGACACCCGTCGTCGAATTCTTTCCTCCGTAAGAGGGGTCCTGCGCGCCGAGAGCGAAGCCACTGAGTGGCCTGCCCAAATCGAGACCCTGTCCTTGAATCCAATTGCAGTTAACGCCCTGAATCAAGTTGACGTCGGCGCATTGATGATGATCGTCCGGGCCCTCGAGAATCTTGTTGTAGACGGCTCCAGCTCCCTTGATCGTCAGGAACTTCGAAGCGATGCTGCCGGCGGGCGCAGAACTGTCAAAGCTCGGCGTGTCATACCAGCCGCCTCCTGTTGACGATGCAAAATTCCGCACCGTCTCGTAGGAGAAGAATCCGAAAACCTTATCGTGAAAAATGGGACCGCCAAGCGAACCGCCCAATTGGTTAAAGCGGCTGGTGTTGCGCTGCGGGTTATTGTTTGGATCCCAGCGCTGCTTTGCATTCAAACCGGGTCGATCTATCTTGATGAAGGCCGTGCCGTGGAAGTTATTAGTGCCGTTTTGCGAAATGACCTGGATCTGCGCGCCGCTGCTGCGGCCATATTCAGCGTCATAGTCATTGGCTACGACTTTGACCTGCTTGATCGAGTCTTCACTCGGAGTGATTACAGCGGCCGATCCCCAAGTGACGCTTGTGATGCTGACGCCATCGAGTGAAATACCATTGGTGTCGTTACGACCGCCGCTACCAAAGACTTGCGGCTTGTTTTCCGTTTGGAAGACACCAGCCGTCGAGCCCGATCCTCCGTCCCCTTGGTTACCCGGCAGGTTGTTGGTGCCGCCGCCACCTGCCTGCGAGCCATCGCCGAACATGCCCGGGGCCAGTTGAACTAATTGGAAAACGTCGCGGCCAAAGGAAGGCAGTTTAGCAATGTCATTCTGATCGATGGTTCCGCTAACGTTGCCCGTCTCAGTATCGATCAGGGCCGAATCACCGGCGTTGACAGTCACCGTCTCAGACGCCCCGCCCAAATCCAATTGAACGTTCAATGCATTGGCCTGCTCAGCCAATATTTTCACATTGTCTAACTGCTTTTTCTTAAAGCCATCACGCGTGATGACTAGAGAGTACGTGCTAGGCGCGAGTTCATTGAAGTTGAAGTTTCCCGATCCATCGCTAACGGCCGTAATGGTCCGGTTGGTTTCTTTGTCGGTCAACGAGAGCTGGGCTCCGGGGACCATCGCACCGCCCGTGTCGGCCACCGTGCCTTGCAAGCTGGCTCGATATTGCGCATGTGCCGAAGGGACACCAAGCGTCATAATGAGTGCGCTCAAGAGAGCGGTTACCGGTAACCTCGACTTCAGCCCTTTCCAGGATAATTTGGCAGTGGAAATTGTTTTGTATAGATGCATCACGGTCTCCTCAAGAGGTTTACGATTTTTCGGCCAGTTGGCTTGGCCCGTTTTTTAAGAAGCGATTGCATAAGCGAATGCGCATGCAGCACAATCGATTGTGCAACGGCGTATTGGTAACACCAGCGAGATTCGACTGTCAACATTCCGTTTTTGATTCCGACAGTCTCTCCCGGAATCTTAGATGCAACGAAAGGGCAACCGCTTGTCTGTCGGGAGGGGTAACTCCCCGGCTATTACACCTCGCCCACTCCAGCTTTTTGATCCTGTCGAAATCGTACCCACCCAACGAGCGTGTATGCTGGTCGGCGAAGCTCTAACCTCCATAGGCGGATGAAAGATGGGTAGCACAGCGGATACCGCAGCGCGTTCGAGATCGAGGTTTGGACGCACAATGATTTTGCGAGGGCTCGTTCTGCTCTTCTCCTCAACCCTGCTCGCAGCCGATCAAGGCCGCCGCACTCCGCTATCGCTCACGCCGGAGGATGTCTTGCCGACTGGCAACGAGTGGATCGCCCTGCCGGATATCCGCGCCGTTGACGGAGCTTTAGGCACATTCAACGTCCTTTCGATGCGTGAGCGGGGGCTTCTGCAAGTGATGGGTGAAGCAGGTGCGCCGGTCTTGCAGCCTTACTTCCTGATCGATGGGCAGCCCTTCCCTTTTCGCAACCCCTCCTGGGAACTTATCGAATATTGGATTCCCACCGCACATCTCACCATCGATGGTCTTGACGCGACCCTTACCTGGTGTGCGCCATCCGGCTCCCGAGCGGCCTTTCTCCGCATCAGTCTGGCAAACCACCGGAACGTCCCTGTTGCAGCGGAACTCGGCCTCAAAGGCTCATTTGGATCAATAGCCCGCGTCACCTATGTCCCCGTAACCCTTCGAGGCGAACGCACCGTCGGCGAAGCGCCATGGGTGTCGCCCGGGGAAGTTTTTAGCTACATCACGAACGATACTGACTTTGCCTGGTCCGTCATCCACCCCGAATCGCAGGCGCAGTTCACTTCCCCGCCGCTCTCCGGCGCACCTGCCTTCAACGCCAGCCGCAAAGTCACTTTGCAGCCAGGCCAATCCGCGGAATCCCTATTCATCCTCGGCGTCGGAGTTGAAGAGTTCAGCGCTGCGCATGCTGCCCGGGCGCTGCGCGAGCTGCTCGAGCGCTCCGGCTCTGAAGGCGTATTGCAGCAAACCGCAGCTTGGTGCCGAAGCCATACCCGCACCACAGGTCAGCCTGATCTCGATGTGCTGATGAATCGCAATTTTCTCTTCACCGAACTTTATGCGTGGGGCAAGACGATCGACACCGAGCAAACCATCGGCGTCACGTCGCGCAGCCCCCGGTACTACGTTTCCGCCGCCTACTGGGATCGGGACGCGATGCTGTGGAGCTTTCCTGCGCTGCTCGACATCGATCCAGCCATGGCGCACGAGGCGTTAAACTACGCTCTAACTATTCAGCTGCGCAACACCGGCACCCACAGCCGCTTTATCGATGGGGTGGTTCTCGAAGATGGATTCCAACTCGACGAGGCAGTTGCTCCGGGGATTGCGCTTGCGCAGTACGTGAAACAGACTGGCGACACTACGTTTTTGCGTGAGCATCGCGACGCTCTTCTCTTTCTCCGCGATAGAATCCTGACTCGATTCGACAGCGCGACAGGTCTATATTCCTCTTTGCAAGATTCGCAGGATGAATATCAGCCCATGCCATATCTCACCTACGACAATGTGCTCACATGGCGCGCGCTGCTCGACTTCGCGGCGCTCTTCACTCAACTCGGGGACGCTGAGAGCGCTGCGGATATGACGCAGCGTGCCACAGCGTTGCATGGAGCTATACTCGCCCGCTGCATTTCCATGGGCGCTAAAGGCAGCGACGGCCCGATCTTTGCTTCGGCCACCGATGGCGTGCACTTTGTCTTCACTGAGATTCCGCCAGGCGCGCTTTTGAAACTGCCTGATCTCGGTTTCGTTTCCGAAACCGACCCCGTCTTTGCCCGAACCTACCGCTGGCTGCACTCGGGCGCTTATCAGTATTCCTACGCAGACAAAGCGTTCGGGCTACCCGGAAGCTATCGCGTGCCTTTCACCACATCGTGGGCCATCGCCGACCACTTATCTCTCGCCTTGGGACGCCAGCAAGCACTCAAGATTCTTCGCGCTAGCTCGTGGGATGGCGGAATCATCACGGAGGGCGTCGATCCATCCTCAGCGAAAATGGATCAGCAAGGCAGAGCGTTTGCTACCGCAGCCGGCTACGTCGCCCATGCCATCTGCCAGTCCGCCTGCATCGATCGCAAACGCGACGCGGAGTCAACCAAGTTTGGTGCCGTCAGTAGGTGAGTGTGGCAATAATTGTGTCGGCGTAGCTTCCGGGGCGCACGAACTGGCCGGCTGGAATTTGCCCGTACACAGTGAGCGACTGCGCAGCACCATCACCGGTGCCTGGCACCGTATCCGTGCCCACTGTATTGCCCCAGTTTTTAGCGTATGCGGAGTCACTGAAGAGCTTGTAATTCAATACGGATGCCCCCGGACCTCTCATACTGCGGCTAGTCACCGTGGCGCCTACCGTTAATCCGGCGTCCAGTCCTACGTCGAAATTAGCAGTCTTGGTGCAAGTGACAGTGATAATCGCTGTGGACGCCTTCAGTGTGCCTGCGTAAGTGCCGAAGCTGAGGCTATTAGCCGAGAGTGTACAGGTGGGTTGGACAACAGCTGTGACGACAAACGACGTCGTCTCGGTGGAGATCGTATCAACGTAACTTCCCTGAGGTACATATTGCCCGGCCAGAATTTGGCCATAGACGGTGATATTTGTGTTGCCGTTCCCGGCCAGGTCGGTGTTATCAGTATTTCCCCAATTCGTGGTCCGGGCCGCATCTAGATATAGCCTATACTTCAGTTCCGCGCCACCCGGGCCAGTTAGTCTTCGGGTGTTTATGGTGCCGCCTGCTCCTACGCCGGCGTCGAACCGTATTGTCCATCCTCCGTTACAAGTAACTTGCCCGCTTGTCGTGCCACTGAGCACTACGCTGTTGTAGGTTCCAAAGTTAAGTGTCGAGATGCTTAGTGTGCAGGCCTGCCCACCAGCAAGCCGAGATCCACAGACCACCAGCCATAACGCCGCAATTCCAACTCTCCTCATCATGGCTGCCCTTGCGCACAGCGGAGTGGTCCAATCGACGGAATATCTCCTGCTACCGCCTTGTAGTCAAACGAAATGCTGCACCGTTTTCCGTCGATGATCTCCACCGTGAGTACGTTATGCTGACCGAGGTCCTCGAGATACGCGTCCCCGGCGTATCCAACTGGATACGACACACCCGTGGACTTGAGCGTGACACTTGTGCCGATGGGCATCGGAACGCCCGCCTGGTCTACCAGCTTCAACAATGCGCCGTGGCTGATCTTGATAGGGAACTTGACGACCACGCCCGACCTGTCCTGGGGTCTCATTTCCCTTGTGGCCAAGTCCATCGTCACGTCCGGCGGTATGTCGGTAGCATCGACGGCGAGATGATTGAGATCGAAGGAGCGCATGTCCGGAACCAGCAGCCGCCCTGACGAATTGGTGCTGCCCACATTGCGATTCTCCTGCAGCACGCGCACATGCGGAATGGGATTGGTATCGACAATGGCGAAGCTGTCATAAATCGTGTTGGATGGAAACACACCTCGGTCGACAAAAGAGATTGCACCTTGCGTTTCAGCGCGTAAGGTTGTCGCGGCGCCGCTCTGGTCGAGTCCGGCAGTAAACAGGCCTACCGGCGACTTGTATTGCACCTGGCCAAATGCGTGGGTTGAATTTCCAGCGGAGACATAGGCGTTATAGCCCCATTCGCCGATCAGGGCGGCCGATTTCTGCGCCTGTAACTGCCCATTCCCGTCGGTGGTTGCGCTCGCATTCACCGAGCTTCGCCTGCCCAGCGGCACCGTCACCCCAAACTGCATGCCGTTGCTACCGCTGGTGCCGGTTGCTGAAATATTCTTGAACGCCGTCGCATAAACCGAGGCGCGGCGAAACTGATAGGAATAGTTGGCCGAGGCAACATGGGAATGCTGGCCGACAGCTTGGGCGAGTTGAACTAATGTTGCCGAAACATCCTGGTCGACGCCCGCATAGGCCGCGCCCAGTGAACCAAACCGCCTCAGATACAGGCTGGTGAAAGCACTAAGTTGCTTCCGCGGAACCCCTGCGCCATTCATCGAAGCCACGTCGCGGTAGTACCTACTCGCTAGCATTGCGGAGCCACCCAGACTGAATACGCGACCGATCCGTTGAGCACCCGCGGAAAGCTGTTCCCCAGTGCGCCCCGATCCCGTGCTGGCGCTCGCCGCAAAATTAAGTACTCCGAAATGGCCGATCTGTGCCACGCCGCCGCCACCGGCAAGGAACGTCCCGGAAGTACCTTCGGCGCTTCCTTCCACTGTGAACTTCGGCGTCAGACCGCGGCGAAAGATTGCTGTACCGGCCAACTTGCCGTAATCATTGCTGACGGACCCCCAGTTTCTACGCACCAAACCAGACTGCACTGCGTAGGTTTGCAGCCCTTTGGCCAGTAGCGCGGAGCTGGCATAAAAAGGCTGGGTGAGGGTCACCTGTTGCCCCAGTGCATTGGTCACCGTCATCGAGATCGTGCCTGCACCTGAAACCACCGGGAGTTGCGGAACCTCGAAAGGGCCGGCGCTGACATCGCTCGAAACCGCTAGATTACCGTCAGTCAGAATATTGACGGTAGACGGCACAGCGGCTGATCCGGAGATGGTAGGAAGAGGGAAAGTAATCAGATCGGGGCGCGTGCTGAAATCCGAATTGATCTGGCCGCCTTCCAAGCGAACCGGACGCGTCCATGCAAGACCGCCGGTAATAAAATCGCCCAGACTATAGCGCCGCATCGTATTGACGTCTGCAAATGTATAGGCCGAATCAAGACGGACGGGGGTGTTTGAGCCCGCGCCGCCAGAGGATGCGCCTGCATAGCCGAGCCACCCTGTGCTCACCGTGCCCCGGCTCGAAAACGCTCGCAGGTCCATTGAACCGGTGCCGCCCGCGTTACCACTGGCAAATGTCCCCACCGTATCGTAATTGAGGGTCATGCCCGTGCCGCTCTCGACCACTCGACGCTCTGACGTTCCGCCTCTTCCGCTTGCCTGCAGCATCGTGGGCCGCAAGCGTTCGTCACCCACCGTGACGTTCAACTCCAGCTTCTTCTGGTCCAGAATGAAGATCACACCGGGCATATCGGATAAGCTGATCAATCCGTCAGGGTCTGCGCGGAAAGAAGTGAGAACCTTGAAACCCAGATCGCGCAACTCGCTGGGACGCGCCATCAATTTGCCTTGCCGCAAAGTGAACTCACCGATCTTGCCGATTGAATGACCATTCACGTAGACCTCGAGAAGCAATGTCACGTCCGCGTTCGGATCCGGTGATCCAACGGCCGTCGGGTCCTTGATCGGGGGGGTGGAAACGTCTTTGTCTACTTCCGAATCGGTATTCTTCCTAGCCTCGGTAGGCGTCGCATTGTCTTTATCAGTGCACCCGGCTTGTCGCGGCGACAGGGTCAGCAAAAGAAAACAAATGTTACCGATGCCAAACCATTTGGCCGCGATGCGTCCACGATTATGGTGCGGAAGTGACACTGACCTGCTCTTCGATGGTGCCTGCAACGGAGTGCCCTGACAATCGCAGCGTTTCGCCGGGCACCGGATTTGGGCCTTGCGTCGTTATGCTCCAGCGCCGTGTCGATCCCGCGAGAATGTACGGGGACGACCCGGGCGCTGCCTTAAACGCGCGGCCATCGCGCGTTGTGATCTCGATGTCGCGGAGAGCTTCATGGCGAAGGCCATCGTTGAAGCCAACTAGCTGAATCTGCCCGCCCTTCACCTCTACGTGAAACTGCACGTTGGCCACCGCGCGAGTCGCCGGTAGGGCAAAGATCGGAATCGACAGCCTCAGCACTACATGTACAACCCCGGGTTCCGCCGGGGGCGGAATCTGATCGACCAGAATGCGATAGGTGGCCTCTTTGTCACCGCCCAATGGCGGCAAACGCAAAATAAGGCGCACTACCTGGCTACCTCCCGGCTCAATTGAAGCGATCGGCGGGCTCGCCACCACTGCCTCTGCATTAGCCAGCTGATCCTCACCATCTTTTTGACTCCACGCAAAAGCGCGAATTTGCATCGCAGTCTTGCTGGTGCCCTGATTGGTGATCGTCATGGTGGTTGCACTCTGACCGGGTGCTAGAAATATATTTACGGGCAAAACCGACAATGCTTGCGCCCCAACCGCCAAACCCGTGAGAAATATGAAGGGAATGGCGGCGACCTTAAACAAGTCCGATTTATAGCGGCACAACTTCATTACTGCCCCTGTTGGTTACGGCTAACGCTCACTTAATAGGTAACTGAAGCTACGATCGTATCGCCGTAAGCGCCCGGCGCAACATATTGTGCAGCTGAGACTGCACCGTAAACATTAATCGTCTGCTGAGCACCGGAGCCGGTCAGGCCGGTCAGCACATCAAAATTCACAGAACGCGCTGAATCCGAATAAAGTGCATACTTCAGCGAAGCTGCCCCAAGGGTCATGCTTCGGTTGGTAACGGTAGCGCTTGTACCAGATCCTGCACTGAGTCCTAAAGTGTAAGGCGTGGAATTGGTGCATGTGACCAAAACCGTTGCGGCTCCGGTGCTCGCCACGCCGGTGTAGGTTCCAAAGGCCATCGCAGTTGTGGAAACTATGCAGGTAGCTTGAACCGTCGCGGTAACTGTCATATTCGCAGTGACAGTCGTTGACGCAACGACAGACAGAGGGGAAAGAACAACCGCCGCAACGGCCAAAACTGCAAATGAGGACTTGATAAAGGGTGTAATTTTCATAAACACTTACTCCTGGAGAAAAGGTTTACATGTTTTAGGTTCGCGCCGCCTGAATGTAGTCAGACAGATCAGTGAGAGCTGATAGGGCCACTGAACTAAAGTTCCTTCAACAGGCAAACTCTAAGTTCATCCGCCGCCGCGTAGACGCAGCAATACCATCGCGTTCCTTACGCAATTGCGCAGGCACGACATTTATTCGTTAGGCCGGATAAGGCCCAAGGGCCAACCCTCAAAACACCTAATGGAGTTGATAAACAAATAGTAGGTTACGAATGCCAAAACTAAAATACCACTTTAGATTAAACCTTTGGGTACCAACGTAGTACGGCGACTTAGGCCGGACGGGTATCTGCCATTTCGGAGGTCTAACTGGGTCGAGGTGATCCACAAAGGGGCCGAAAGCAGATGGGCGCGTTCAGTAGGTAACGCTAACGATGATGGCATCGTTATCCGCGCCGGACGCAGCGACAGCCGTTTCAGAGACCTGGCCGAGTTCGACAGGCGCATGGGCGACGCCGTTCACACTCTTTTCAGCCGAACCGCCACCAACAATTTGTGCCCAGTTCGCTCGTCGCGCAAGATTCGAGCTGAGCAGATAGCGGCGGGATGTCGATCCCAGACCGCTCGGATTCCATTCGGCTCGCATAACTCCAAGCTGTGCCGGGGCGATGATCCCGACGGTATAAGGAGTCGAATGGGTACAGTCCACCGACACAGGGGCAGCAGCGTTCGGCACCGCTCCAATATAGCTCCCCAAGTTCATCGGCAGCGCTAGTAACGCGCAACCGGCTTGAACCGTCGCCGATACTGAAAATGAGCGACTCGCTGTGGCAGCGTAAGACTGTCTTACACCAAGGTAAGACAAAATCAAGCAGAAGGTGAAGATGATTAATCGGAATCTCATGATAATGCTCTCATCCTTTGCCAGGGAGCAACGCTCAATGAGAGTCTCATCGGCGTTATGTTGCGGAACATTAGTTTTTACTTAGAATTGTTCCCGCCGATCTCGACTATTCAAAGACTTAATGGCCACACTGAATCGCGTTTTACATTCCCCTTTCGATGCAGGTCCCGGCACTTCTGAGCTCAACGCAAAACAAAATTTACACTGCGGTCGATTCCTTGTCGCGCTCACAACTCGCTTCCAGTTAGTTGAAGTACTTTGATCCGGAGGCGCAATGAATCAAGCACCATGAACGGGGCGCCACATTGCGTACCTTGCCTCGAACCGGATGAAGTCATTCACTGTCTTCGATAGACTTAACCTTGTTTAAACGCGAATACAGGAGGCCAATGCCTAAAATCGCTTACCTTGAATGCTCTCGCTGCCTTGCTCGCTTCTCCGCACAAACGCCTCAGACCGTTTGCACGCAGTGTGCCGATTCGCCTGCAGGCACTCTCTACGTCCGCTACGACCTTTCTCATTTGCAGGGTATCCCCGCGCGCCAAGTGATCGCAAAAGACGCCGCGACACAATGGGCCGGAATGTGGCGCTATCGGTCCGTGCTTCCCGATGTGCCCCCTGTGACACTCGGTGAGGGCTGGACGCCGATGCTGCACAGCAAGCGATATGCAGGCGTATTTGTTAAGGAGGAGGGCTCTAATCCAACGGGCACTTTCAAAGCACGCGGCTTGGCGCTCGCGGTTACCATGGCGCGGCATTATGGCTTGCAAAAGCTCGCCGTCCCTTCCGCTGGAAATGCAGCCGGAGCATTAGCAGCTTATGCCGCCGCCGCAGGAATTGAAGCTCATATCTTTATGCCGCGCGATGTTCCCTTTGCCAACTATCTCGAAGCGGTAGCATACGGTGCGCATGTCACTCTCGTGAATGGATTGATCTCTGACTGTGCGCGCATCGTGGGCGAGCGCAAGCAGCAGGAGGGTTGGTTCGACGTCTCCACTTTGAAGGAGCCATTTCGCGTCGAGGGCAAGAAGACCATGGGATACGAACTCGTCGAGCAGCTGGGCTGGGAATATCCAGACGCGGTCTTCTATCCCACCGGCGGCGGCGTCGGACTAATCGGCATGTGGAAAGCGTTTGATGAACTGGAACAGCTCGGCTGGGTCAAACCCGGCAAACGACCCCGCATGATTGCAGTGCAGGCCGCCGGATGCGCCCCGGTCACGCGTGCCTATGATGCTGGAGCGAAGGCATGCCAGACATGGCAGGATGCTTCAACCTTTGCCTCGGGCCTGCGCGTGCCGAAGCCCTACGGCGATTACATCATTTTAGACATCCTTCGACAATCCGCGGGAATTGCGCTCGCGGTCACCGACCAAGAAATACTTGCTTCTATTCTGCACTGGGCAAAAAATGAAGGCATCTTGTTATCTCCCGAGGGTGCTGCCGTTACAGCTGCATATGATAAGTTGCTGGCAAGCGGCTTTCTCAAGCCTTCCGATCGGGTCGTGCTTTTCAATACCGGTTCTGGATTGAAGTATGCCGATGTGATTGCAGACGCAATGCATTTGAAAAGGCCGACACCGGATCTGCCTTCGGCTTAGTCTTTAATCAGATTCATCGGTGACGGATTGCCGAGTTGCTCACAGGTTGCGCCTTGCCAGACATGCCTGATCAGATTGCAGCCACGCCCGGTAGCAGGACCTCGCTGATGCTTGGCTTAGCCGGCCTGACGCTATGGCTCGCCGGTGCGTTGGCCGTCCTGGTCGCGCACCCATCGCTTGGATTGATAATGCGCCTTTTAGCCATCCTGCTTTTTGCGGTCGCTTCATTCAAGCGACCGTCGCTCCTGGTCTGGACTTTTCTTGCCATGTTAGCGGGCGTGGAACTCGGTTTCGACGTGCCCCATCTCGCTGTGCAAGTACGATTCTTGGGCGACCTCTTCCTGCGTCTCATTCGCATGATCGTCGCGCCCTTGATCTTTGCCACGATCACTACTGGCATCGCGGGGCACAATCACCTGCGCTCCATCGGCCGCGTGGCATTAAAGTCACTCATATTTTTTGAGGTTGCCACCACCCTTGGTCTGATCATCGGCACGCTGGCGATGAATCTCTCCGGGGCTGGTTGGGGGGTCACACTCCCCTTCAACTCGGAGGTTGCACCCGCAGTGCAGGCAGTCCAGACATGGCAGCAGATCATCGTTAATCTGTTTCCTGAAAACATCGCCCAGGCCGTGGCGCAGAATCAGATCCTGCAGGTGGCGGTCTTTTCATTACTGTTTGGGGTCGCACTGGCGATGCTTCCGGCGCAGAAGCGAGCGCCTCTCTTGTCCGTTTTGCAGGCTATCGCGGACACCATGTTTCAACTGACGCGGATCATCATGTATCTTGCGCCCATCGCTGCCGGCGCGGCCTTGGCCTACACGGTCGGAAGCCTCGGCTTGGCTACGTTGCTGCCTCTTGGCAAGCTGGTCTTGACTTGTTATGCGGCGTTGATTGCATTCGCCGTACTTGTTCTAATTCCGATTCTGATCGCTTTCCGCATTCCGCTTTCGAAATTTATAGCAGCGGTTGGCGAACCCGCTGCGATCGGATTTGCGACGACCACATCGGAAGCTGCATTGCCGCTAGCCATGGAGAGGATGGAAGAGTTTGGTGTGCCGCGCTGGATTGTGTCATTCGTAATCCCGGCGGGCTACAGCTTCAACATGACTGGGGGCAGCGTCTACTTATCGATGGCCGCCGAGTTTGCCGCGCAAGCCGCCGAAATTCACCTCAGTCTCGTGCAACATATTTCCATACTGGCGACCCTTATGCTGGCCAGTAAGGGCGTTGCGGGAGTGCCGCGCGCCTCTCTGGTTGTGCTGATGGCAACAGCGGCTGCTATTCATATTCCCACCGCGCCCATCCTTCTCATCCTCGGCGTCGACGCGCTGATGGATATGGGACGGACAGCCATGAATGTGGTGGGCAACTGCATGGCCTGCGCTATCGTCGCGCGCTCCGAACAATCGCTGTCGATTCCGCCATTGATCCATACTTAGCCAGCAAAACTTCTCGCGTGTTTTAGGCACAGAACAGAGGAGTTTCCGACAAAAGTATCCGGTCACTATCTGCCGGTCGACGGCATGCGGCAAAGAGGCGCTCGACCGTTAGTGGCAAGTGATCAAAGCCGCGCTTTAAAGAATTGGCGCTCTCAAAGCCGGTGAGCCAGCGATGTGTAATTTAAATCGTGTGGGACGGTCAACAGATAATGCGGTGATTTTTGTTGGTAGGCGAGGCGGGAATCGAACCCACAACCCCCGGCTTAGAAGGCCGGTGCTCTATCCAGTTGAGCTACTCGCCCGCCTCTTCATTGTAACTTCGTAGCCTGTTGAGCAAGCTCTCCAGATGCTGCAATAGCATCCGCAAGAATATCTATTGCCGATCGCAGCACCGCACGCGCCGCATCCGGCGAAGCTCCACAACCTGTTACGTACGCAGTAACGCCCAAGTCTTCGACGCGCTCGGTCATGTCTGCTCGGCGAATGATCAGGTCCACGCGGCAGCAGCGCAGCGGAACCGATCGCAAACCCAAACAAAGACTCTTGCAAGCGGCAACGACCATAGCTTGGCCTTCCCATTGCGTGTCACTCTTCGGCAGAATATCTATGTAGCACGCGATCGCATGGGTCGTGCTATCAAGCGGCGCATCGAGTTCGTCCGGATCAATTTCGTCCACTTCCCAAACATCGCACTTCGAAGTCCACACCGGCGAAAGATTCGCGTTCAACCGCACCAGAGCTTTAGCCAATCCATCCAGCTGTTGGGCCTCGGGCAACGTGCTCGCCCTTTCTGGATGGAGGCGCAGATCTACCCATCCAGACCAATGGGCCTCAATCACGGGAGCATCACCGCCCAGCTCTACCTCCCAATCAGCTTCCATCCGTCTCATCATTAGGGTCGGACTCTTCACCTGCAAACTGCATCAGGTAGCGCATCACTGTCGCCTCAGCCCAGTGAATGTCATCGCCCTCGTCCTCTGAAAGATAGGCGCAATGGCCTCCATGGGGGGTCTCAACCAGCAGGATATTTGGGTTGGCCAGAAGAGCTGCACGCGTCTCCGGCAGCATGCGTATGAAGGGATCGTCGAGAGCGCGCAAAATCAGCGTTGGCACAGTAATCTTGTCCACCACGCGAGCGCTTGCGGCTTGATAATAGTAGTCGTCCGCATCGCGAAATCCGCAATGGCGAGCGACGATCTGATTATCGAATTGCCGCAGTGAACGCACTGTACCGATTTTGCGCGCGTTGTAGATGTGCGGATAGAGTGCCGCCTTGCGGCGATATCGCCGCATCAGGTTGCGGAGAAAGTGCCATTCGTAAACGCGGTTAGCAGGTTCGTGGAGAGCATCGGAACCCGCAGCCAAATCAATTGCCGGGCAGACCGCAGCAACTGCGCAAAGAGGCGACCGCTCTCCCCATTCTCCGGCCAGTTTCAGCACCAGATTGCCGCCCATGGAGTAGCCCATCAATGCCACCCGCTCAAGAGCAAAAAGTGCTGCGTAGTGATCGATTACCGCCCCTACATCGCCCGAGAGGCCAGAGTGATAGAGCGTCGGCGTCAGTTCGTCGGTGTTGCCGCAGTTGCGCATGTTCATGCGAATTACGTTGCATCCGGCTGCCCATGCGCGTCCGGCGATGCCGCGAATATAGCGCGAATCCGATGAACCCTCGAGGCCGTGAACCAGCAAGACCGTGAGCCGCCTGGCGCGCTCCGTTTGCGGCTGCCAATCGCAATGACACAGCACCCGACTGCCATCGGCAGGGTCTACCTCGATAGTCTCTGATACCGACGGGCAGCGGAATGGTGGCCGCGCAAGATAATTGCCTACAATGGTTTGAAGATGGCCGTTGGTCAGCCCGCGACGCGGCCTGAACGGATGCAATCCTGCCTGCAGGGTAGCCGCAAGATCACTCAATTTTACTTTTTGGGGCCTGTTAGGACTCAAAGAGGCTCGTCAGTTCGACCGAACACGATCATCGCATCCCCTGATATCCAGGCAACTTGGGGCGGCTAGAGGGGATCGAACCCTCGACATCCTGTGCCACAGACAGGCGTTCTGCCACTGAACTATAGCCGCCACGTAACCCTTCGATTGTAGCATCGAACATGATACGCGCATCGCGCCGAGGAACCGTGCAATGCCCCGAACAGAACCCGATTTGACCCGCTCGATTGCCCAGAAAACGACCCCGGCGCCCGGTATTATTCAGCCGCCTGGCCGCTGGTCGCGTGGCGCTTGGCTCTTCAGAGATAGCACCTTGCAACAGCTGGAAATTTTGCTTGACGAAGCCTTCCGCATTCCCTTTACCGGGATGCGATTTGGCATCGACGGCATCATAGGTCTCATCCCCGGCCTCGGGGACGTGCTCGCCGGGCTGCTGTCTCTGATTATCCCCATCGCAGCCTGGGTGCGCGGCGTGCCGTACGTCACGTTGGTTCGCATGGGCGTCAATCTCGGTGTGGGAGTACTTATCGGATCCATCCCCCTCCTCGGAGATGCGTTTGATATTGCGTGGAAGCCCAACCGGCGTAACTACCAGTTGCTGCAGCGGCATCTGGGCGAACCGCGCCGTCACACTGGAAAGGATTGGCTATTCCTTTTGCTCCTGGGTGGCGCGATGTTGGTCATCTTCGCCGTTCCCGTTGCGCTCATACTTTGGCTGCTGACGTGGCTGATTCACCACTAAGCCTCACACACGCGACGTGGACACGCTTTGTGCCCACGCTGAAAGTCCACGCGAGTCGAGGGCATCGAGTCCAACCATAGAGTCCATACCAGTCCAGGTTCGGGTCGAGCTTCGAGCCAAGGTACGTCCGGGTTACAATCAAAACATCCCGTCGGGGCGTGGCGCAGCCTGGTAGCGCATCTGCTTTGGGAGCAGAGGGTCGGAGGTTCGAATCCTCTCGCCCCGACCATTCAACTCACTAAGAATGATTACAAGCGGTCTTCGTCAAAGACCCTAACATTCTCTTGGCGCGTTGATATGGTCATCCGCCGAGCGCGCCGATCGGCTCTATCCGCCCCAATAATATCCAGCGCTGTGCAGGTACTCAATCTCTGCGATCACGATGAAAGCGACCAACGCGAATGCAGCCGCGGCGATGGTCAGGCGCGGGTGGCGCTCTGTCAGGGAGCTACGGCTGCTCACGCTGCTCTCGAAGAAGTTCGCCGCGGGCGCAGCGAGGCCGGAAATGGAAAGCCCTTGAGGTTCGTGTACGTGGCTGTGCATCGAGAGGGCGTGGCCGGTGTACTTGACGTGCACGTTTACCCAACTGCTGGTACTGGTTGGTACGAAGCCGGTATGAATTCCTTTGGTCAACATAGGTCCTCGCGTCGATCGCAACTGCAAGTGCTGAGCTCTACGGAACGGAATCGATCGTTAAATCTGACACTTGAATCATGCTCGAACTCGACTAAGCAAGAAACAACTGACGCAGAATATTTGACCCGTTGGGCAAAAAATTGTTGATTTTCAGTAACTATTAACACGTTACCTAAATAAGCGCTCCACCCCAAACTTAGAGGACCGGCCATGATGCCGCGCTCTAGGTTGGGTGGGCCTATTTGCGTGATTGTCACCCCAATGTTGACCATAACATCGCTTCGCTAAACCCATTTTCCGTGTGAGGCCAACCCGACACGGATCAACCCGCATCTCTCGAAATAACAGCGGGTATCTCGTCTCTCGCGCCGGAGCGGATTCATGCCTGAGCATGCGGGGGACAGCAAGATATTGATCGTCGAAGATGAGAGGGTCATCGCCGATACCCTGGGCCAGATCCTGTCTGCACACGGGTACGAGATTCGCGTCGCGTATTCAGCAGAACAAGCGATACGCGAACTAGCGAGTTGGTGTCCCGACCTTGCAATTCTTGACGTCATGCTGCCTGAAATGAATGGGATAGATCTCGCAGTCGTGCTAAAGAAAAAGCTTGCAAAGTGCCACGTTCTTTTGTTCTCGGGCCAGCCCTCTGTCGAGGCCTTGATCCAAAAAGCAAAGATTGACGGTCACGAATTTGAAATCTTGGCAAAACCGGTGCACCCATCAATGATGTTAAACGCGGTCTCAGGTCTGCTCAATTTGAATACCCCTTGAGATTCGTCTGACCAGGTCAAGCCAGTCCTCGCGTCATCTTTTGTCTGCCCGGTGTTCCCGCTCTCTTCATGACGGAAGTCTGGCGTAAGCGAGCGAAACCGAGAGCGGCAGATTACTTTCCCGTTTCCCAAAGAAGGTGTTTCGGGGCTATATGATTGAGCGTGCCGACAGCATAGCTTCGGCGGAAAGTGATATCTGGATGTTGCAAGAAACAGCAATTCCGCGAGTGTTAATCGTGGACGACGAGCCAATGATCGCAGACACTCTGGCGATCATTCTTAACCGGAATGGCTTTGCAGCCTTCGCGACCTATAGTGGAGAGCAGGCGCTCGAATCAGCAAGCAACGTTCAACCCAACGTCGTAATCACCGATGTGATATTGCCGGGCATGACGGGAATTGAGGCCGGCTATAAAATCGCTCAGAGCTTTCCGGAATGCAGGATAATACTGCTCTCTGGCCGGCCCGCGGGAAACCATTTGAACACGCCTGGAAAGGGCGACGACCATGGCTTTGAGTTGCTGTTAAAGCCGATTCACCCGCAAGCCCTCATCGACTACCTGAATACTCCCGCACCACCTGCGCTGTTTTCCAAGCGAGAAACGCCGCAGCATGAGTTCGTAAATGACAAAATCAAAACTTTGAAATAATTGCATTTGCGGGATTCCAGTATGAAGTCGACAGGCTCACAATAAATTGCTGACGATTTCACTCGGCTATCGACCCCTCAGCAGAGTTCTGCCCTTCCCGACAGTGAATGTCGGCGCGCACCAGCAGGCAAGTAATGTTGTCGTGGCCGCCCGCCTTTTTTGCAGCTTCCACAAGTCGGGCCGAGAGCACCTCAAGCGATAGGTCGCGCAGCAAAAGCGACTGAATGTCGGCATCCGAAAGTTCACGCGTAAGCCCGTCGGAGCAGAGCAAAAACAGGTCGCCCGGCTCTGCTTCGAATTCAAAAATATCCGGGGTAACCTGGGACTGTGTTCCTAGCGCGCGCGTAATAACGTTTCTGAGCGGAGAGCGCAAAGCCTCAATGTGGCTCATCCGGCCTAGTCTCACCTGCTCTTCGACGAGGGAATGATCAAGCGTGAGTTGTTCGAGGCGACCGTTGCGCAGACGATAGCAGCGGCTATCACCAATATTGAGCACCCAGACGTGACGCTCTTGTGCAGCCATCACCACCAGCGTGGTTCCCATCCCGCTCAGCCGATGGTTGCGCAGGGCACGGGAATAGATCGCTTCATTCGCGGCGCAAACGGCTTCTTCCGCCACGGTCAAAAGGGGCCGCGGCCCATCCTCGGCGCGGCTCTCTAGCAGGCGGAGCACTTCGTCAACGGCAAGGGTACTGGCAACCTCTCCTGCTGCCGCTCCGCCCATACCGTCGCATACAACATACACGCCCGCCTCGACTGAGAAGCCAAAGGCATCCTCGTTGGATGGGCGTTTGCGTCCGCGGTCAGTGACCGCCGCAGCCGTGTAATGGACGACAGCCGTGGCCAAAAAAACCTCCGCAGCCAAGTCTACACGCGGCTGCAAATAGTTGAATACCCCACAAACTTCAGTGCGCTGCTAATTTTTTGTCAGCAGGAGCCGCCGCAGGCAGTTCATATACTTCGATGGCGCCCGCGTTGAGAATGGCTACTCTTTTGCCCGATGGAGAAATGGCCAGGTTTCCCCCGCCGTCCAAAACCGGGCTAGCCGGCGCTGACAAGGCCAGTTTGCCGGTATCAGCCTCGTAAACGTCAACAACCTGGCCCTTTACGTCTTCGAAGCTGAGTGGCGACATCGCTCCCACCGGGTGCGTGATCGACAATGTCTCCCGTGCCATCCGCGAGCCATTCGGAGCCATCACCAACCGCGGCCAGATCTGCGTGGGCGGAGATGCCACATTCCACAACCGCCGTCCATCTGTGGACATGGCGACCATCCAGCGGCTTCCGTCCGGATTGCACGTTGTCACCAGCACCTCATGATCGGCGATGAATTCAAGCGCAGGGGAGCAAGCGGAGTCCACTTTGCCGACAATGCGGCTGCCGCCGGTGAAGTAGTTCAGGTTCAAAATCCACTCGCGGCCTCTCGACCTCAGGCCCTCAAGATAACCCTCAGAATTGATCGGAAGCTGCAGCGTCGAGCGCACGTGGCTTACCAGCAACACACTCCCCGACGTGCGATTTAGAATGCGCAGCGCGATGTCCGGCATGCTGCCATCCGACTTCGCGCTCGAGTTGCTGTCCTGAGAAAGTGTGGCTGCGGCGGTGGAGGGGCTAGGCACATCTCCGGAGCTTGACTTGGCATCGGCTGGCTCGCTGGATTGCGTCACCATCATTTGCTGTGTCGGGTCTAATTTAAGCCACAACAATGGCCCTTTAAAGTGGAACGCCGGCTTCAGTTCCAGCGACGCATCTCCGATTCGCAGGTCGTTGCCGTCGCGCAGCAGGAAGTGGCCATCGTTGAGAACCCATAGGTAGCGCGCACGATCATGCAGCGTCCAAAGTGCCTCGGCGCTGATAACGCCTTGCGGCAGACTCAACACAACCGCACGAATCTGACGTTCGTCGCCCTCACTGTCACCCGCCCGGCGGATCAGCCCTGGCGCGTGGAAGGTGAACAGCAGACGATTTTCATCGAGGAAGTCCAGCGACACAAGGCTTTCGCGCCGGCCTTGATAAACGGCGCCTGGAGCGAAAAAACCGAGCGGCTCTACCGGGATGCTGAATGCGGCCGGAATTGATGCCCTGACGCCCGGCTTGTTGGGCGGTTGCGGGTCAGACGACTTCTTGTGGTGAATCGAAAACAGGCCGCCCTGCGCCTTACTGACCTGCGGCACATACAGTTGAACGGCGACCAGCAGTGCCAGCCCCAGGTGTGCCCAACAATGAGCCTGCCGACAGCACCCTCGTGGTTGCCAATTCTTCATCGACAACTATTTTCGCCGATAAGGCTCCCTACGGTCCGTGATGAGCGGCCTTGACGTCGCCAATACCCAAAATTCCTAATTTGGCACGTTACGCGAAACGCGCTCGCTGCCGCCGCAATTCTGTATGCGACAGTAATAGAGCGCATGACCAAACTGAACATCATCAATCGACGGCGGGCCTTTCTCGGGTATGGCGCGTGCGCGGTTGCCAGCAGCCTGTGGGGCACAGGGTTTTATTTTGGCAGGCTCGCCCTCAACGAGATGAGCGTGGAGTACATGGTGCTCTATCGCTTTCTGTTTGCCTGCATTGGCATGTTGCCCGTCGCCGTCATAAGCCGCGTTCGCCTGACGGGTCGTGAGATCCGCTTATTGCTGATCTCCGCAATGTTTGGCATTCCGATTCAATTCTTGATTCAGTTTCACGGATTGGCGCGGACCACGGTGAGCCATGCATCGCTGATGGTCGGCTCGATGCCGGTGCTGCTGGGTGTAGCGGCCGCGATCTTTGCCGGGGAGCGCCTTGACCGTATCGGTTGGCTGGCATTGGTCGGGTCAACTGTCGGCGCGGCGCTTATCGTGCTCGGCGGACATCGCGGCCCCGCAGCGGTCGGTGAGCCAACCCTGATCGGCGACTTGATGGTCGTAGCGTCGCTGTGCACGGCCCTGTCCTGGATTCTACTCAGCAAAAAACTGATGCAGACGCACAGCCCGCCAGTCGTGACGGCATACACAATTCTCATTGGCACCGTCATGCTGGCCGTATGGATCTTGGGGCCACTGTTACTCAATCCCTGGCTGCCCAACAACGCGCAGCCCATGCCGTTTGCCCACGTAAGCACGACCGCGTGGGTAGCGCTCGCCATCAGCGGAATCGCGTGCACCGCAACCACGACGCTGCTGTGGAACTGGGGCATTCACCACGTCCCGGCGTCGCGTGCCGGCGTCTTCCTAAACATCGAGCCCGCTCTCGGCTCGTGGCTTGGCGTAAAACTGCTCGGCGAGCACCTTGGCCCCTACGCATGGCTCGGCGGTGGCTTGATTCTTTGCGCCGCCATTGTTCTGACCACGCGCGGCAACCAGCCGCAGCCGGACGTGATATTGGAATAAAACGCTTCGAATGTAAGTCGCCCTAACCTTCAAACGACGACTGCGCGGGGGCCCACGTAGGACGCACCGGCTTCGGCTCGGAAGCGAGATCGTAAACCAGCCGCTCAAGCACGATGCGCTTGTCGGGAGGGGACGAACGCAATTCCAGATCGGCACGTGCAATCAGGCGCAGTGCACGCGTCAGTTCCTTGCGGCTCTTATAGCGGCGAGCCTGGCGAATCAAATCATCCGCAGCAAACGGCGGCATCCTGAAGCCCTGCCACAAAGCCTGCCAAATCGCGCGCGAGTCGCGCACATTCTTCTCGAGAATAACCAGCATCTGCCGGAAGGTGCGCGCCAGCATGTATAGATGTCCGATAGCTGAATCTTCACCAGCATCGGAACTGTTGAGGAGTCCCTGCAGCAGCGCCAGCGCGCGTGCCTTGTCCCGCGAACTGATGGCGTCGGTCAATTCATAAAGCGAACGCTGCTTGGCGGCCAGCACCATGGTCTCGACGTCGCCCAGCGTGATGCGCCCACGGCCCAGCGTGTAGAGCAGCAGCTTTTCCAATTCTGAAGAAATCAGCATCATATCCGCGCCGAGAGCGTCGACCAGTTCCCGCACCGCATCTGGCTCAATGCGCGTATCTGCCGCCTGCGCAGTCGACGAGGCCCAACGCATCGCATCCTCTTCCCCGACACGGGCCAGCTCGACCATCCCGCAGTGCTCTCCGAGAGTTTCAGTGAGACGCTCAAAGCGACGCTTGTCGTCCATCTCCATACGCCGGTTGTCGGTTGGGATGCGCAAAAAATCTGCAACAAATATCAGTAACGCCTGAGGATTGGGCGAACGGAAGTAGCGATCAAGAGCGGCGAATTCATCTTTCTTGGCGCCGCGCGTATAAAGCTGCTTCACATTGCGCACATAGATAACTTGGAATGGCGACATGAGCGAAGGAGTTTGCGCTCGATCCAGAACTTCGAAAATAGACATGGAACCGAGGTCAATATCGGAAAGGCAAAAGTCTCTCAGGTCCGCAGGCACGAAGGCCTTGAGCACAGCCTCGCGACAGCGGTCGAGCAGAAATAGCTCGTCTCCTGCAAGCACGTATCCGGGACGAAGGTGTCCTTTGCCGGCTGCGGCGGCTTCGATCTCGGCCACAAAGCGGCCCACTGCTGAAAATCCAGCACCCCAACGCTGACCGCTCAATCGAGCACTTCCATAGACAGCGTCTGCAGACAACTTGGTTTGATCATGCGCCTCAAGAATAACCTTCCTCATGGCTAAGCCGCCACAGATGCTGACCAGAATTGCAGGGTTGCCTTAGTCTGCACTGTCTGCAGTGTGATCCTAAGTGACGATTCGTCTACAGACCTTCGAGCACGTCCGCCACCAGGGCACGCGCAAAATCCCGCGAAAGCCGCTCCACTGCTGCGGGGCTCTCATCGAGAAAAGTCGGCAAGTCAGTGGTCGCTTGATATTGCTCGCGAAAAACATAATTCTTGTTTTCGTAAAGCGTCTTACCGTCGCGTCCCGTAAGGATGACCGAAACCACCATCGTGATCAAAAAGCTCGAAGACTGCTGCGTCGAAGTATTGTAGGTGAGAGGTGCCACCGTCTCCTTGAGGATCGTCCCATGCAGAATAACGTCGGGATCGCCGCCCTGGTTTGAAGTGACGTGCAGCCGCGATCGCGCCGCAAATTCGCGAATAACCGCATTGGTCATCACTGTTTCAGTGTGATAAGCCTCGGTGCGCGTGGCAAATACTGGCACAGCAAGCGTACGCGCATCGGGCGGCAAATGCGTCGCCGCACCCAGCGTGTGATAGCCGCACCCGCTCAGGCCCCACAAGGCAACCAAGCCGAACAGTATCGACGCAAAGTTGCGCAGGCGCATGACTCATCTTAGCTTGCGCCACGCCCGCCACGCCCTTCAAACCCATACGGTGACCAGCCTCGCCAGTCCTACGGCCGATAGACGCAGCCCGTCAGCGCGATTTTTGAAATACATTTCGTTAAGCTGCTTGTAATCGCGTTGCTCCACGTTCTTGAAACCGACGCGCTCCAATTCCGACCCCATCTCATCTGGTGTGAAAAACAGTTGAAGCGGCTCTCCCGCAGCGGCCACACGCTCGGTCAGGCGGTCAAAAGCGATACGACCGGCAGCGCCTAGCGTCTCCGGCGCGAGCGCATAATCGAAGCTCAGAGCAGTACCGCCCGGCAACCGCGCGATGGCGAACAGCGTTGATCGAAACGCTTCGAGTGTCAGATAAGGCACAACCCCGAGCCAGCTGAAGAATGCCGGCGAGCGAGAATCGAATCCTGACTCGTCAAGGCGTTCTGTAAGCGTGTGCTGTTCAAAATCGACGGGCACATACGTGAGTGAATCGGGCACACCAATGTCTGCCTTGTTGAGCATCGAGCGCTTCCACGCCTGCGTCGCCGGAAAATCCACCTCAAAGACGCGCAAGTTCGCAAACGGATTGCGATGGGCAAACGTATCGAGCCCCGCGCCAAGGATCACGTACTGGTTTACATCCAGTGTCACAGCTACAGCCAGTTGGTCCTCTGTGTATCGGCTGCGCACCGCCATGAAAGCCCGAAAATCCCGCGCCACCTTGTGCATCGCGCGCTCCATGCGACGCGGATGCCCGTCGCCAATCAGCCGCACCGCGATGGGGTCGTCGAGAACCGGCGGATGATCCTGCAACTGGTGCGCAGCACGACGAATCGCCACGCCGAGTGCGGTTTTGCTGATCTGACCAGGCTCCATCCTTTCAAGTCTAAAGTACCTGCGACAGCATGATCCGCGTACCATAATTCTTATGACCTGGATTGGATGGGCCTTGCTTTCGGGACTCTTTGCCGCCGCCACCGCCCTGCTGGCCAAGGTGGGCGTTGCGCATGTGGACTCAAATTTGGCGACCGCTATTCGCACCACCGTCGTGCTGATATTTGCCTGGGGCATCGCGCTGGCGCTCGGCAAACATGGCGAACTGCGCCTGCTCGATCGCCGAACGCTGCTGTTCCTCACACTCTCAGGAATGGCTACCGGCTTGTCGTGGCTTTGCTACTTTCGCGCGCTCCAGCTTGGCCCCGCTTCGCGCGTCGCGCCCCTCGATAAGCTGAGCGTGCCGCTGGTGATGATTTTCGCATGGCTCCTGCTCGGCGAAAAGTTGACGGGCCCCGCCATTATGGGCGGCTTGCTGATCACCGCCGGGGCAGTCGTGATGGTTCTGGGCTAGGGCCCCCGCCACCTCTTATGCTGCCCCTCTTATACTGAACAACAAACTCCCCGGCTTGAAAGGCCAAATTGTCTTCTATCCCTCAGCCCGCGTCCCGACTCGCAATCTCTCTCACGCGCATCGTGCTTACCGGCTTTATGGGCTCTGGCAAAACCACCGTGGGGCCAATCGTTGCAGCCCGCCTCGGGTGGAACTTCATTGACGTGGATGATGTGATCGAAGCTGAGGCTGGCGCTACGATCGCCGACATCTTCGCGCACCATGGCGAATCCGCCTTCCGCGACCGCGAATACACCACCATTCGCCGCTTGGCAGGCCAAAACTCCTTGGTCCTTGCCCTGGGTGGGGGTGCCATCGAGCGTGCCGACACCCGCGATTTGCTGCTCACTACTCCCGGCACTTTGCTCGTCCACCTTGAGGTGAAACTCGACACGACGCTGGCCCGCTGCGGTGGCACCGAACAGACTCGCCCCGTCCTGGCCGACCGCGCCAGCCTTGCCAGCCGCTACGACCATCGGCTTCCCCTGTATCGCGCTGCCCACGCCTCTATCCCCGTCGACGCACTTACACCCGAGCAGGTGGCAGACGCAGTCCTACATGCTGCAGGCCTTTAGCGCTGATCTTGCTATCATCGAAGGAGGCATGCGGTCAGCAACGCCCTTGCCGAGGTCCTGCAACGAAATTCATGACTCCATCTCCCCAGGCAGCCGTGCCGACAAACTTAACCTCGTCCCCGGCTAGCCATGCACATGGCACGGACCACGCACACGGCACGATCCATGCGCCCAGCCCTGGGACAACCGCCACCCTGATCAACGATCTTCGTGAATTGTTCAAGGTGCGTGTCACAGGCATGGTCGTTATCACCGGCTGGGCAGGCTTTTATCTTGGATCGATGCAATCCGGTATCTCCAGCGTGCAACGAGGACTGCTCGACACTTTGATCGGAATCGGCCTTGTATCAGCAGGCGCCAGCGCCCTCAATCAGGCCCTCGAACGGTCCACCGACGCGCTCATGATCCGTACCGCCGACAGGCCCATTGCCGCCGGACGCATTTCGCTCACGGAGGGAATTCTTGCAGGCATTGGGGCTCTGGCCCTCGGATCGTGGTGGCTGCTGCTGCACACCAACCTGCTCACCGTGGCGCTCGCGCTGCTTACTGCGTTTTGCTATGTCGCGATTTACACACCGCTCAAGCGCGTAACCAGTCTGGCCACGTTCATAGGCGCATTTCCAGGCGCAATGGGCCCCCTGCTTGGCTGGACGGCTGCCCGCGGACGCATCGAGTGGCAGGCTGTCGCCTTATTCGCCATCCTGTTCGTCTGGCAGTTCCCTCATTTCATGGCCATCGCATGGCTCTATCGGGAAGACTATGCGCGCGCCGGTATTCGCATGCTGCCCGTCGTGCAGCCCGATGGCTGGTCCACCGTGGTCGAAGCCATGTTCTACGCTGTGCTGATGATTCCCGTCAGTCTCGCACCCTGGAAGCTTGGTATGGCGATTCCCGCTTATGCATTTCTGGCCACCGCTCTGGGCCTGTTTTACCTCGCCTACACGATTCGCTTCACACGCATCTTGCGCGCAACCACCGAGACAGAGAGTCGCATGGTGGCGCGCGATCTGCTCAAAGTGAGCGTCATTTATCTGCCTCTGCTGCTAACAACGCTGATGCTATGCGCCATCGCCAAGCACTAAGGAACGTATGACAACCCCGACACCCTCTGCCAATTCTCGATCAAGCACCACTCCGGCCATCGTCGCCATCCTGATCATCAGTGCGGCAGCGACGCTGTTTCTCTTCTGGCTGATTTACATCCATCCCGCATCGGACGCATCCAGCACACGCTTCGCATTTCTGCCTGCGTTGAATGCAATGCTCAATGGCCTTAGCGCCACTGCCCTGCTGATTGGCTTCACATTCATTCGCGCGCACCGCATCGCCGCCCATCGCGCATCCATGACCACGGCATTCGTATTCTCCACGCTCTTTCTGGTCAGCTACATTCTCCACCACGCGCTGCATGGAGATGTGCGCTACCCACTGCACGCAGCTTATCGTTCGCTGTATTTGCCGCTGCTTGCAAGCCACATCATCATGGCCATAGTGACATTGCCGCTGGTGCTGGTCACCTTCTTCTTCTCGCTCACGGGTCGATTTCCACAGCACCGTAAGGTGGCGCGCTGGACATTTCCCCTATGGCTCTATGTCTCGATAACCGGCGTCATGACCTACGTCATGCTGCGCCTGGCGCAAGGATCGTGACCACCGTGCAGGCAGATCGCGAGCCCCGTTCAGCGAGCCAGTTGTCTGCCGCCGACGGCACCCGTCAACTGCTGCAATGGGGATCGTTGATCGTGGCTGCTGGCCTGGTTGCCGCGTTTTTGCTTGAAGCATTTTTAGGCGGGTTTTCTCCGACCGGCGCAAGCACTAATTCCGGCTGGTTTGCGCTGATCGTTGCCCTGATGTGCCTCCCCTTCGGCGGGCTCCTCCTCCTGCTCGGACTCGCCAAATGGCTGCGTAATCGTGCCCATGCCCGGCGTCGGTGAGGTCTGTTATTCTTTCCCCTTAGTGGAGAGCGCCAAAATGGCAAAATCTGTCAATAAAGTCACCCTTCTCGGCAACGTAGGCAAAGACCCTGAAATCCGCTCCACCGCCGGGGGCACCATGGTCGCCAACTTCACCATCGCCACCAGCGACCGGCAAAAAGACGCGCAAGGAAATTGGCAGGAACGCACCGAATGGCACAACATGGTGGCCTTCACGCGTCTTGCCGAGATCGTTCGCGACTACGTCAAAAAGGGTTCGAAGCTTTACATTGAGGGCAAGATCCAGACTCGCAGTTGGGATGACAAGGAGACCGGTGCCAAGCGCTACCGCACCGAGATCATAGTCAATGATCTGTCCCTGCTCTCGGGCCGCGAAGAAGGCAGTTCCACCGGCGGCGGCTACAGCAAGGCAGCAAGTCCTTCAACCGGCACTGCCAGCTTCGATCAGCGTCCCGCCGCTGCCCACGAAGACTATGCGCAATCGGCCGAAATCTCCGACGACGACATCCCTTTCTGAGATGTACCTGCGACCAGCATTTGGACCCGTCCATGCCAGCGCGGTCTCATACTTCAAATCAACTCACATGAACGATAGGCCGATGGCTGATGTCGGGCACGGCCTTGCGCAGCACCTCGTGCGTCAGTGGAGCGGCATCGCCCTCGCCAAGAAATAAAAAGCGAAAAATGTTTGCCACCGGGTTGCCCTCCTTCCATTTGAAATAGATATGTGGGACTTGGCCTGTGATCTGTTCGACATGAATCAGAAATGCTGCGATAGAGTTGGCAACAATAGGACTGCTGGCGCGCAGGACACAATGATTGGCGATGCGCTCGCCCTCAACCGAAAGCTGCTGATCGAATTCGGATGCGTCGGTGCGTTCCACTTCGAGAAAAACGATCTTCGCTTCAGGCGGAAGGTGATTCATGGCCCGCACCAATTTGTCGATACGATCCAGATCTTTAGGGTCCGCAGTTTTAGGTTTCTTTGGTATGAAGCGAACCGCTTGGTCGTTGACGCTCGTAAGAATGTCGGCCGCTTCAGGGGAGAGATTTACACCCGTAATCCGCAACTCCGTTGCACGTGTCGCACGGGAGAAGAACGAAACGAACAGAATCGATGCGATGAAGAAGCAGGAAATCTTTAGACCCTCAGGCCGTTCCCAGATGTTCATGCCCGTGGTGTAAACAAAAATCAGCGTGATGATCCCGTATATCCATCGCTTGCGGGTCTTCCAGACAGAAAGAGTCACCGCGCACGCTCCTGATGTGATGAGTACCAGCACGCCCGTTGCGTAAGCGCCACCTTGGGCGTCCACATTGGCGTGGAAGGCGAGCGTAACGATGAATGCGACCGCCATAAATACCAGCACCAACGGCCGCGATGCACGAGCCCACTCCGGCGCCATGCCAAAGCGCGGCAGGTAGCGTGGAATAAGGTTGAGCAATCCCGCCATCGCTGAAGCACCGGCAAAAGCAAGAATAAGAATGGTGCTAATGTCGTAGATCGATCCAAATGCGCTGCCAAAATACTGATGCGCCAGGTAAGCCATGGCGCGCCCGTTTGCCTCCCCGTTGTCGGCGAATGCGGCAGCGGGAATAAGAATCGTCGTAACGAAGCTGGTCGCGATCAGAAAGACACTCATGATGGCTGCAGCGGTTGCGAGGAGCTTGCGCGTGTTTCGAATGCGAGCGTCCAGATTGGCACCCGATATGAGAGGCATTACCGCAACCCCTGTCTCAAACCCCGACAGCCCCAACGCCAACCTGGGAAAGAGAAGGAGACAGACCCCAACCATCGCCAGCCAGTTGGGGTGCTGCGCAAATAACGCTGTCTTCCAGTGAGCAATGAGTTCGCGATGATGCACCACTTCAATGATTGACCTGACGGTTACGATTGCGTTCAAAGCAAGATAAGAACCGACCAGTACAACCGCAATTCCAATCGCCTCTTTGAATCCCTTGAGAAAAATGACGCCCAGAATTCCGAGCAGCAGCAAGGTGACCAGCATTTGCCCCGAAAGCCATTTGGGAGTAAATGGATTGTGAATAAAATGGGCAGCCCCATCGGCCGCCGACAGGGTCATGGTGATGATGAAATCGGTGGTCGCAAATCCGAGCAGCACCAGAACAAAAATCTTGCCGCCCCACTCGGGAAACAGCTTTTCAAGCATCGCGATGCTGCCCTGGCCGTTGGGACTGGCCTTGGCGACGCGCTGATAGAGTGGCAGCGCCGCAAACAAAGTGACTAACACCAGCACCAGCGTGGCAAAAGGAGAAAGAACATTGGCCGCGAGAAACGCGATTCCAGGCTGATAGCCAAGCGTCGAAAAGTAATCCACCCCTGTGAGGCACATGACGCGCCACCATGGATGTTCAGGTTCCGGCTTGCTGTGCACGCCTTTCGGCAGCTTCAGATCTGCTAACAACCAGTCGCTCAAAGCTGTCTTCGTCATTCGCCGGGTCACCCGCCACAACAATTGTCAATTCACTTGGATGCGCGAAGCTAGTTTGACTCAGGTGTACATATTTAAAATTATTTTCGGTTTGGAGTGCAGAGCCAGGGCGCAACTGCAAATTAATTTCGGCTGAATCAGACGTAAGCTACAACTGAAGGACTCAAGGTTTTACTAGTTGATCGATAAAGTCGAAGTCGAAACTTGAGCCTGCGGACGCACCAATCTTTGACGAGTCGCTCGATCCAGTAGCGAACACTGCACGATACCGAGCGCCAAAAGCACAATGGTCAAAGGCTGAAATGCATACACTTTGGCGACTGCCTCGGTAAACCACGCCACTACGAATGTCATAGTTGCAAGCAGTATCACCACATTTGTAGCGCGCGTCCAGTTCATTTCTCTCAGTGCCCCCAGTGTTAACACCACTGCGATCGTGACGAGTATTGAATCGTAGATCGGCACGTAAATATTCAATAGCAACGTCCACGTTAAAGTGCATGCCCAGGCGAGGAGTTGCTCGGGCTCTTCGCCCCCCGCCGATCTCCATAGCAATGTCGTCAGCCAGATCGCGGCGACAGCGCCGATGCTGATCAAGATCGCCATCCCTACCGCGGATCTGCCGCCCGGAATTGCATACGAGTGCGAATTGAAGTCGATGAATTGCCAATCGTGCAGGTGAGTATGATTGCCGATCCGCGACACACTCGAAAAGAATCGTATGAACCTGAAATAAGCAGGCCAGATCTGCATGCCCTCGAACAAAGTCGCTATACCCACCAAGCCCGCAAATCCGGTGACAAATCCTGAGAGTGTCTTGAATCTCCGGGTGAGCAGCAGCATAGGAATAAGCAACAGCAACAGTGTTGGTTTGTAACTCAGCATCGACAGCGCAAACCCGCTCGCGAAAGATTTATGTCTCCGCTCAAGCAATGTCGCGAAACCAACTCCACATACGGCAATCGATGCTATTTGTCCGTTGATGAGAGTGGTCCAAAGGAACGGGGGAAAGGCCAGGCTCAAGCACAAAACCAAGGATCGCTTGAGACGTTCCTCTGGAAAAACTTGCCCGACCGTTGCTGAAATTCCGATCAGATAGAGCGTAAGCGAAGCGCCCATCCAAACTAAGTAAGCCAGCTTGAAAGGAATTCGAGCAAACAGGCTGAAGAAGAGGGCTACATACGGCGGGTACGGACTGGGCCCGTAAAACCCATCGTGTAAGGGCGATAACTCATTGAATACTTTTACCTGTTGATCGTAGTTATAAAGATTTGCAGCAGCATGGTCATTGGCCAAGCGACCAATGCCGTAGAAGTAAACAAAATCGAATCCCTTCCCTGCCCGCAATTGCATCCACAAGAGCACGCTCAAAGGGGCGACGATCACCAAGAAAAACAATCCCCAGCAAATCAGATTGACTTCCTTCAGTCCGGGGGCTGGTCCAAGAATGCCCGCGGGCCATCGCATCCAATTCCTGTTCGGATTGTGCAAAGTTCACCCCTGAAGGCACATAGTTCTAGTCAGTCACACCAATCTCAAAATAAGCTAGCGGGCCATAAAACAGCGCCCAACCCGGGCTGCCTACTCTGTTTTGGCCAGCGCCAACAGCAGCGCATCTTTATTGCGAGTCGCCATGCCCTCGGCATTGCCTAGCACGCGCAACCACACAACAATCATGATCCCAGCAAGCAGCAGAAAGATTGGCGTGGCAAACCACATCTGTCCAAGGTAGGCACTTAACTCAAAAACTCCTGCTCCCATCGCGACCACAGCCATTTGAATGAACATGCTCAGCAGCGCGCTCGCTTGCGATCCCCGCTGTCTCGAAAGGCGGCCGAGGCTCACCCGATAAGGCATCTTAATCGAGAGAATGTTGCCCGCAGCCAAGTTCGCCGGCAACGCAAACAAGAGCCAGGCGGCGGTAGCGACGATAACCGCGCCACTAGGAAATCCCATGCGGAACCCAGCAAAGATGCCGGCAAGCACCGCAACCAGGCTATACATGATGGCATGAAACAAATTCTTCGCCAGAAGAACCGTCCTGAAAGGCGTAGGAGACAGAAACAGCAGTTGAATTCCCGTTCCTTCCGCGCCAAGATTGTTGTAAATCATTTGCGTGAAACCCAACAGCGCATAAGATACGCAGAGCGGAAACCCCAGTAGAAATGAGCCTCCCGAAGCGTAAACACTATTGCGCAGCAGCGAACCAATCACCAACACAGTCAATAGTGGACCGCCCATCGCGAAGAGCAATGGCATCGATCGCGGCACCGTGCGAAGCTCTTTTTCCATAATTGCGGCGATGGGGCCCGATCCATCGATCAGCCACGCATGTTGCCGATGAGCAACTTTATTTTGAGCCGACACTTCACCCAGATTTTCACCGCGGAACTCCGCGCGAAGCCGGTACGCGAGCACCCCACCAACCACTAGTCCATACAAACCCAGGATGCTCAAAGACCCGGCGGCAGTCACTGGCTTATGGTCCGATGATTCATTGAGGCTGGAGGCGGCCAATCCCGGAGGCAGCCATGCAAGCACAGTCGCCCCGGTCTTCATCCATGGCTTGAGCTCAGGCGCATTGCTATGCCGGTATGCGTTGCGGTTCGATCCACTCGGCACGTGGCGCCGGCGAGAGTGCAATGCCGGATTGAGAAGCTGCATGCTCAGAAGCAGCAACAAAAATAATGCACTGACAATTTCTCGTGTTCGCCGCTGCGCCAGCCAGCGATCAATCCATGCGAGGACGGCCCGAGCGAGAAGAATGTTAAACAATGCAAAAACCAGCATCACGAGCAGCGTCCATGCAATGAGACTCGGCTTCGCAATCACCAATCCCAATCCGATACCGATGCAGCACAGGCCCCCCAGCAGCGCCGGAATATCCACCAGGCCAAACACCAGGTGCAGCAAATAAAACGAGCCGAAATTTACCGGGAAGCGCAGCAGGCTGCTTAGATCGAATTGCTCTTGAAACGAAGCAAGAGCCACGGGCAGCACCTGCCACGCAACAAAGACGATCCAGAAAAGAGCCGGCATAAGTTGCCACGCATTCTGAGCTGCCATCGAATATGAGCCGATGCCAAGCCCCACCCCAATGCCGACCCCCATGATGGAATAAACAAGAAACGCGATCCCTCGCGCGCTTAGTTCAAAGGCTCCTTGCGCGGAACGAGTGCTATTGACAAGTAGCCGCCAGCGCATCGTCATCAACGCGCGATATTGTAATTGCGAGAGATGGCCGAAGAGGCTTGTACCTTCGAGCGAGCCGTCGATCGGCGCGGCTATGCCAGCCATGACAGCTCCGGCGCGACTTCCTGTCCGCTTGCTCCGACAATCGATAGAAATATTTCTTCCATCGTCAGCCGCTGTTCGGCCTCGGCTCCGGGCAGCGTGCTGGCCACGCCGGCACGCAGTTCTTCAAGCGAGCCGTTCGCCACCAGTCGTCCCTGGTGAATGATGCCCACATGACTACAGAGCCGCTCCACAATCTCAAGCACGTGCGTAGTTAAAAAGACAGTTGCGCCGCGATTGATCATCCCATTAAGCATCGTTTTAAGCATGCCCGCCGCAATCGCATCGACGCCCTCAAAAGGCTCGTCGAGGAAAAGCACTTTGGGTCCGTGAATAACCGCAGCCGCTAATGCAAGTTTCTTCTGCATGCCATGAGAAAAATCGGTCACCAGCTTTGTCCGCTCGTTGGCCAGCCGCATGAACTCAAGCAATTCTTCAGTGCGTAGATTCACCGTCTCCCGATCAAGCCCGTACATGCGCCCCACAAAGCGCAGATATTCGGGCGCTGTAAGCCTGCCTAGAAGCGCCATGCCCTCCGGAACAACTCCAATCTGGCGCTTGAGATTGAGCGCACCGGCAGAGAACGGTTGACCCAGAATCTCGATTGTTCCCGCGCTCGGCTCCAGCAGGCCGGTGAGCATCTTGATGGTGGTCGACTTCCCTGCTCCATTTGGTCCTAAAAAACCGAAGAATTGTCCAGTTGCCACGCTGAGCGTGACGTCCTCCACGGCTGTCAGTGCGCCAAAGCGCCGAGTGAGTCCGTAGGTCTGAATCGCTGCCATTTCCATGTGCCGCAAGGATAACAAGCTTTACCCACGCAGCAAAATGATGAGAAGCACGATCAATTAGCAGAGAGACTTCGCTGTGAGGCCCGTCCGCCTTCGCGGCGCAGGTGACTAACCTAAAGGCTGACGGTCTCTGGCGTCGACTTCCGCGGCGCAAGCGGGTCCTGTTCGCGATCTGTAACGTCGACTAGTGCGGCAAGGCGCTCGGCTAATTCCGCGGTCCAGCTTCCCTCAGGTACGCGCCAATTCCAATTGCCGCCTGCAACTGCCGGCTTGTTCATGCGCGCCTCTGAGCCAAGCTCAAGCAGATCCTGTACAGGAACAATCGCCATCTGCGCCACGCTGGCAGCAGCCGCTCGAATCAGCGCCCACACCGGCCGGTCGCCCAGCGCACCGACGTAGGCCTCCGCTGCGCTGCGCTCCTCTGCCGGCGCCGTCCTCCACCATCCCAGGGTCGTGTCGTTATCGTGCGTTCCGGTATATGCCACCGTGCCGGGAGCGAACTGATGAGGCAGGTGCATGTGCGCTCCCTTGTTACCAAATCCAAACTGCAGCACACGCATGCCGGGCATTTGCAACTGCAGCCGCAGCGCCTCCACTTCTGGCGTAATGAGGCCCAGATCTTCTGCGACCAATGGCAGCGGACCAAGTATATCCTCAAGGGTTTGAAACAAATCCAACCCTGGCGCCGCGATCCACGTGCCATTAATGGCCGTCGCGTCGTCGGCTGGAATAGCCCAGTACGCTTCGAAGCCGCGAAAATGATCCAGGCGAACAATATCGTAAAGTTCAAGAGACCGGCGAATGCGGTCGACCCACCAGTCAAAATCTCGCTCGGCCAGCACGTCCCAGCGATACAGGGGATTGCCCCAGCGCTGGCCGGTAGGTGAAAAATAATCGGGTGGCACCCCGGAAACGTGTATCGGCTGCAGGTTTTCGTCCAATTCAAAAATGGCAGGATGCACCCACACATCCGCCGAATCCATGTTCACAAAAATGGCTACGTCGCCGAGAATCCGTATTCCAAGCAGCGAAGCCGCCGCGCGCAGGTTATTCCACTGCAGCGCAAAGGCAAACTGCAATGCCTGTTCCTGGGTTAGTTCCGCGCCATATTTCGACGCCACCTGGGCCAGGGCCTTCGGCTCACGACGGCGAATCGGCTCCGGCCACATTGTCCACGCACCGGTGCCATATTGGCGCCGCAACTCAGCGTAAAGTGCATAGTCCGTGAGCCAGCTTGCCTCTTTGCTGCAAAACTCCTGAAACTGCTCCCACTGTCCGGCGAACTGCGGATCATGCGGTCCGCGGTCGATGAAATTAGCCGCTGCCTCGTAGAGCAGCGGCAGCTTGCGTTGATCTACATCGCCAAAATCGACGTTGCCAGCGTGACCCGTAAGGCCGGCAATACGTTCCCCATCGATCCAACCCCAATCGGATAAATACTCGAGACTGATCAGATAGGGGTTTCCAGCAAATGCCGAGGAGCCCGCATACGGCGAATTGCCGTATCCTGTCGGGCAAAGGGGCAAAACCTGCCACACGTGCTGCTTGGCTGCTACTAAAAACTTAATAAACTCGTGCGCAGCTGGACCGAGGTCGCCGATACCACCATAAGAGGGCAACGAACTGATGTGCAGCAAGATCCCCGACGAACGCTGAAACTCCATGGCCTGATAATCTCCGTAGCCGTGTTGTGCGAGACTCTCGAACTGAGATGCATTCCAGACCAGATGCACTCCAGTCTAGATGCACTCCAAACGAGAAAGGCCCGCTCCCTGTTTATGGAAGCGGGCCTCGCAACTTCCCCTGTACTTTGTGCTCGGCCTACGCGCCTGGGATCGGTGCTTGCGGCTTGGCGTTCACGCGAACGCGGTTATGCTTTTTGTAGTCGCTGATAATGCCGTTTGCGAAAACTTCAAAAGCCTCGTTCCGCTTCTGTTGCAGAATCTGCTCGCGCGTTTGATCCAGATTTTTGGCGGTTTCTTCAGCCGTCGGCTGCTGCTTATCGAGTAGCTTAGCCACAACGCCGGTACGGCCGGCATTTATCGGACCGCTGATCGCGCCTGGAGACATGTCAAACAACTGCGGTGCCACCTGTCCCACCGCACCCAATTCGGGCACCTGTCCTGACTGACCGACCAGGTCGCTGGTCTTGACAGTCGCGCCCACTTCCTTGGCGGCCTTGGCAAGGTCATTCATCGACTTGGCCTTCGCCGCCAACTCGTTTGTCTTACGGCTCAACATTGCCGGAATCTGCTCATTGCGATAATCGTCCTCGACATGGCTCTTCCAATCTGCAAAGTTCGGCGCGTGTGCGGCTGTGATTCCTGCGACTTGAAACACCGCAAAGCCTTCCCCGGTTGGCGCAGACTGCGGAGGATCGGTCGGCTTGGTTTGAAAAGCGTGAGCGATAAGTGTAGAACCATCGGGCAGCGCCGGAATAACGCCCTGCGCATTGATAGGAGGTGTGGTCATCAGCTGCAGGTGGTGCGCCGCCGCCGTCTTCTGCAGTCCGTTCTTGATCGCTTCAGAGGTCAGTGCACGCGCGTAATTTTCCTGCGAAGCGGCCGACTTCTGGCGAATCAACGTAGCTTGAATCGTAGGCAACACGTCGCTCAGTTGCTGGGAGTGAGCCGCTTGCCGCTCTTCAACTTGCACAATATGGTAGCCGTACTGCGTCTTGACAATCTTGCTGTCTCCAACCTTCTGCGTGAAGATAGCGTTATCGAATTCCGGCACCATGTGGCCGCGTTGCGCAAACCCAAGTTCCCCGCCCGTGTCCTTGCTGCCAGGGTCGTCGGAATTCTTCTTTGCCAGGTCGGCAAAATTAGAGCCACCTTGGATCTGCTTTAGAAGGCCCTCTGCCTTTGCTTTGGCTGCCGCATCTGTCTTGGCATCGGCACCCTGATTGACCTTGATCAGAATGTGCCGCGCACGCGACTGCTCCGGCGTCGAATACTCAGACTGGTGCGCGCGAAAGTACTGCTGAATCTCCTGCTGGGCCGGCTGCGTTACACCTCCCGGCACATCATTCGGTGTAAATGCGAAATAGGTAATGGTGCGCTGTTCCGGCACCGCATTCGCATAGCGCGCAGCATTCTTCTTGAAAAAGGACTCGAGTTCCCCATCCGTCGGGTTGATCTGCTTGCGCAGGTCATCGCCTGTGAGCACAGCATAATCGAACTTGATTTTGACGTTGTTCTTGAGGTAAAGCTGCTTCGCTTCCTTCTCATCCACGGTCACGCCCGCAGTGATCAGCGATTCCAAGCGCCTGATCGCGACGTCATGCTTCACGCTCTCCTCGAAGTCAGCAACCGACATATCAAAGCGATTTGCAATAAGCGCCGCGTACTGATCCTTGCCGATGAATTGCCCGTTGGGGAAGAGCACCTGCCCAGCCTGCCCGGTGTGGAGGTAGTTCAAAACATCGTCGCTGTTCGCGGTGATACCCAGCTTCTCAGCTTCGGCGAGCAGTATCTGCTGCTGCACCATCTGCTGGCCTACCTGCTGCTCAAACAGGCCGACAATCATCGGATTCGAGGCGTATTGCGGATTGCGTTGCTGCAGTTGCTGCCGCGCTTGCTGCGTGACTTTCTCCTGGCTGATAGTCGCGCCGCTCGAAAGAAACTTGCTGTACCAATGCGGGTAAACCACGGCATAGGTGTCAGCCGATACAGCGCCCTGCCCGGTGAGTCCGGGAATCAGGTATACCACCATCGAAACCGATGCAGCCGCGATGATGACGACGAAAAGTGCCTTGACGACGCGATTGTCTTTTTGCAGGAAACGAATCATGGATGGGTTTGAGCCTTCAACTCTCTACGCGCGACCCCGGAACGCCTTGTCCCAGATCACCGAAAGGTGAATTCCAGTTCAGGCTACGTCCGACGAAAGCGCAATTCTCGCTGATGCGATTCTCAACCATTATAGACGAACGGTGGCGCAAGATTAGGTTCGAAACGACTACGCTTACAAGAGTTGTCGCTATTTGTATTCAGGACTTATGGATGACGGAAAACAAGCCAGGAAGCGTGTTTTCAGGGTCACTGCCTTGCGTCTGTTGGCTCCGATCCAATTCAGCCCGATCAAAATTGGAGGGCACTTCGCCCACGGGTAAGAACACTGAAAATGCAGTTCCACTCGTACTAGGCCGGCGCCAGCTATAGACCTTGACGTTGCCCCGATGTCGGTCAATGAGTTGCGCCACCACCCACAACCCGAGCCCAGTCCCTGTATCGGTTTTGGTAGTGTAAAACGGTTCGAAGATGCGTCGCATCGTAGCCTGATCGATTCCAGCGCCGGAGTCGCAAATGGTGACGCGCATCCCCTGCCTCTTGGGTCCGCGCCAATCGCTTGAGGCTCGCAACCGTATCAGCAAACGCCCCCTGCGTGGCATCGCTTCAATCGCGTTCGATACCAGGTTTGCGAATACCTGTTGCGTTTCGCTCGGCATGCACGCGATGGGAACCTCAAGACCTGTCTCCACCTTGACCTCGATCTCCATGTTGTGCAGCTTGCCGCGAAATAGCGCCAGCACGCCGTCCAGGACTTCAGAGAGCATGGTGATCTTGGGCGTGCCTGTCTGGTGGTGAAATTTCAACGTCGATTGCGTGATGAGCGAGATGCGCATCAGTTCTTCGAGAGCATGCGTGGCGTGGGTGTGTGCACTCTCCGTATTGTCTGTGAGCGTGATCAGATAGAGGATATTTGCGACAGCTTCAAGTGGATTGTTGATCTCATGCGCCACCGAGGCAGCCAGACGACCGGCAACTGCCAGCTTCTCCGCGCGCAACATTGCTTCTTCAGCCTGCTTGCGGTTGGTCACATCCGCAGTCACTCCGGCGATGCGTATCATCTGGCCATCGCTGCCTCGCTGACATCTACCCTGCGATTCAAGCCAATGCAGCGACCCGTCCGGCCATCGCACCCGATATTGATGGCGATAATCGGCACCGGTGGTGCGGGCGTGGAGGAATGCTTCATGAAACGAGTCTCGATCTTCCGGCTCAACGAACTGCAGCCATTCGTCAGGATCGGGGCCAAATGAATCCGGCTCGCACCCCACCATGCGAAAAACCTCATCCGACCGGTTTATGGTGCCCTCCTTGAGGTTCCACACCCACAGGCCCATCCCGTTGGCTTTGAGCGCTAATTGCAGCACCTCGTCTCGATCACGCAATACTTCAGTGGCACGCGCACGTTCTTCGGCCACGCGGCGTTCGCTCTCAGCAAGGCTCAGCCGCAACTGCAATGCGCTGTTGCTCAGTTGCGCGCGCTGCTCAGATAGCCACCGCATCGCCCACCCCAGCAAAAGAGAGACAGCAATAAATATCGCCATCCAAACAAGCTGCGTTGCGTCGCCAGTCGCAAAGCCACCGGTGCCATGAGTAAGAAGCCAATCGACCAGTATGGCGCCGGTAAGGGCACAGCCGGCCGCCCCCGCCATGTCCAAAAACCAGGCAACAAATATTACCGTAGGGAAAGCAAGAAGCAGGGGAAAGGCGCGTAAGGGAGGAATCGTGTAGGTCAGGATGACGGCGGTCGCCGCCATGGCGCAGCCCACCACGAAGCGCACCGCCCGCGGCAGTTGCTCGATGGTTTTAGAATTCGACTCTTCAATCGCCATGCCCGTTCCCTGGAAGTCGCCGGATTTGCACCAATCGCATAGCATCGCAGGGTCTTCGCACAGTGCAAAACGTCTCGCGTTCCATAGCAAAATGCGATTGCGCCTGCGAAAGCAGGTTCCCCTTAAAACCAGCGCCGATTGATTACAGTGTGGGTAGGATAGGGAAAATCTCGAGTCGTGTCTAGTAACAACCGGTAATCCGCGCTCTCATTAGGTCAGCCGCTTTAGGAGCAGTGCGGGAGAAGTGCCCATTGGGTAAACGGTAAGTCGTTGGAAAGATGAGACAATAACGGTTGCGCCTCCGAAACTTCCCGTGGAACACCGGGCGCAGGGGCCCGTCAATATGTTGCGAGTACTATCGACCCACTTGTTTTTGAAGCAGCGCCTTCACCCTGGGCTGCTAGATCTGGCGGCGCGATCTGGCGTTCAGGCTCTGGAACTCTTTGCCGCGCGGCAGCATTTTGATTACACCAGCCGCGAACACGTCGCTGAAATTGCCGCATGGTTCGCTTCCAATCCGGTAGAGCCGTTTTCGATGCATGCACCGCTTTTTCCCGATCGCGAAATGGGTCGCGCCGGTGCCAATCCGGTTAACCTGCTGCACCCAGAGAAGTCCCGCCGTATCGACGCCATGGACGAGATCAAGCGCGCACTTGAATCTGCCGAGCGCATTCCGTTCAAAAATCTCGTTGTGCATCTGGGCGAAAAAGACGACGGATGGTCCCTGCGGACCATCGAATACGCGACCACTGCTCTCGAACATCTGGGAGCATTTGCCCGGCCCCTGGGCGTACGCGTGCTTATCGAGAACCTTACCAGCGAAGCCACTACTCCGGAGCACTTGATAACGATTCTCGAGTTGGAACATCTCGACAGCGTAGGCATCTGCCTCGATCTTGGCCATGCACACATGGGCAGCGGCGTGGCGGAAGCAATCGGAATATTTGGCAATCGCATCGGTGAGGTGCATGTGCACGACAATCATGGAACCAAGGATGAACACTTGTGGCCCGGTGAAGGCACGATTGATTGGGTCGCAACAACAGAGGCGCTCAAAGCGCTGCCCTCCCATCCGGCCAGCGTGCTCGAGATCGGCACTACCGTCGCAGACACGCCCGCTGTCATTCCCGACCGCATCCGACAATCGTTTGATCGGCTCGCTTGAAGTGCAATGGACTACGCTGTGATAGCATTCCCGCGCGTGGAACCATAATGAGCGAACGATGATGAGAAATTCCAGTCCAGCAGTGTTGAGCAGAAGAAAACTGATTAGCAGTGGAATGTTGATGGCGTCGGGCTGCGCATGTTCGCCAGCGCTTTTGGCCAAAGCAATGATCGGCGGCGATGCGGGCGAGGGAGCACAGAGCTGGACCATCGGCAATGAACTCATCAAGAGAGTCATCACGTACCAGCCGACGACAGGCAATCCGCATTTCGCCGGCCTCTACACTTCTCAGTTTTCGAGCCTTGCAACGGACGCGGATTTCATCTCGCCACAAAATCTACATCAAGGCTTCGCGCAGGAGTTTGTTTTTAGGTGCAATGAACAAACCTGCACTGGAAACAATGCGTCGTTTAGCTTCGTCGCGGCGGATGAGACGTCGTTGCTCAACGGAAAATCGCTCACGATTCGCCTGCGCCACGTTCAGCTTCCCCTTGAAGTTGACGTAGTTTACACGGTCTACACCGGTCATCCGGCCATCCGCAAACATCTCGTTTTGACCAACACTGGCGCGACTTCGCTACATTTTTCCCATCTCAATATAGAAGCTCTCGGCATTGCACTCGGACCGGCGAGCGAAATAACGCTACTCACGCAATACGGAGCGGTTCCGCGCGAGATCTTCTACACCGGCCGCTCTGAAGATGCAGCGCTCCTCATCGCCAATGGCCACACCGGCAACGGGCTGGCCATCGTCAGCGAAGTGCCCGGCTACATGAAACGCACCGAAGTTGCCGGCTGGGACGATGCCGATCATGTGAAAGTCGGCGTGCTCTATGACACCGACATCATGCCCTTTGAGCGATCGCTTGCTACGGGTGAGAAATTCATAAGTGCATCCGTGTCGTTGATTGCTTTTCGCAATGGAGATGGCTTCAACGATCCGCATTGGGCCTTGCCCTCCTACACCGCCCAGGTGCTCATGCGGCGCGTCGATCACATGGGAGCACCTTGGGTCTACAACACGTGGGAGCCATTCCAGCGAACCATAAATCACAACCTCGCGCTTGAGCTGATCGAAATTGCTTCAGTTATGGGCATCGATATATTCACCATCGACGACGGATGGCAGCAGGAGTACGGCGACAACATCGTCAACCTAACGTCGTTCCCCAAAGGGCTGCAACCAATTGTCGATGTGCTGACGGCGAAGGGCATGAAGCTAGGCTTGTGGATTCCGATTGCCTCCGTCGGGAGCACCACGCCGGCGTATCGCGAACATCCCGAGTGGGCTGCCCTCGACCAAGAAGGCAAGCCCAAAATCACTGGGACTGCCGCCGGCCCAAAAGCCGTGATGTGCATGGCGTCGGGATATCGTGACTCCGCCGCAGCGCGCATCATCGACGCCATCGATCGCTTCAAACTCGGCTACGTGAAGCTCGATCTCACCACCGTTTTCAATGCGTACGGAGAGGCTCCCGGCTGCTGGGCCAAGGGCCATTACCACGGCAACTGGGCCGAGTCGCTCAACCTGATTTACGAGGGTGTCTCGTATGTGACGGGCAAGGTTTATGAGAAGCATCCCGATGTCTTGCTCGATCTCACCTTTGAACTTTGGGGCCAAAAGCACATCATCGATGCCGGACTGCTGGCGGCTGGCGACTTAGATTGGTTAAGCAATGTCGATGACGACTTCGCTCATTCAGCTGGCCCCTTGCAGGCGCGTCAACTACTCTATTCGCGCGCTGCGTCAATGCCTGCCGAGTGCATGCTCATCGGCAATATTCATGCCGAAGGGACGCCCATCGAGGAACGTTTTGCGACGGCGATCGGCTCCGCGCCCTTGTTTTTAGGCGACCTGCGCAAACTTACCTCATCCGAACGCGAGTGGTATCACGAAAAAATTGCGTGGTTTAAAAACGTCCGCCGCACCACCAGAATCAGCGAAAGCTTTTTCCCTCTTGGCAGCTCGTTGCAAACGACTTCGACAGCTTGGGACGGATTTGCGCGAATGGCGCGCAGTGGCAACGGCGTCATCGCGCTCTTTCGCAACCAGGCCGTCGATGAACATGCAACCATAAAGTTGCCCTTGCTCCCGGCCGCGCGATACAAGGTGCGTTCCGTGTTGACCAGCAAAGACATCGGCATCTTCACAAACGCTGACTTCGCGCGCGGCGTCTCATTTAAGTTTGCCGAAGGCAAGGCCGTTGAAGTCCTGGAAGTTTCTTCGGTGCACTCATAAACGCTGTACGAGAAGCCACACCAATTCAGATCAGCAGATGCGCGGCAATTGCTCGCCAATCTGTTGCGGGATTACGCGATTCGCGCCCATCGCTGTGCGCGCCACCAGCATACGCGGATGTTGCGCGGTGACGCGGCCGATACGGGCGGCGTCGCGGCCTAAGGGATGTGCAAGCAACACTTCAAGCACGCGCGCGGCGGCGTTCGAAGCGACGAAAAATACTACCTTGCCTTCGTTGGCCACATAGACCGGGTCGAGCCCGAGCAGTTCGCACGCTGACTGCACTTCGGTGCGCACCGGCAAACTAGGCTCGTCGATTTCGATGCCAACATTCGATGCCAACGCAATCTCATTCAACGTGGATGCCAGCCCGCCACGCGTTGGATCGCGCATGGCGTGCACGTCTGCACCCGCCGCATCGAGCACGTCCGCGATCAAGCCGTTCAGCGCCGCGCAGTCCGAACGAATCTGGCTCTCAAACTCCAACCCTTCGCGCACACTCATAATGGCCATGCCGTGGTCGCCGATCATTCCTGAAACCAGAATGACATCGCCGGCCTTGGCCAGGTGGGGTCCGACAGTAATACCCGGCCGCAGCGTACCGACGCCCGCTGTGTTGATGTAACATCCGTCGCCGTGGCCGCGCTCGACGACCTTGGTGTCGCCGGTAACGATCTTCACACCCGCGGTGGCCGCCGCCGTTGCCATCGATTCAACAATGGCCGCGAGTTGCGCCAGCGGAAAACCTTCTTCGAGAATGAAACTCGCGCTCAGAAATTTCGGATCGGCTCCAGAGACTGCAAGGTCGTTTACGGTTCCGTTGACAGCCAGTTCGCCGATTGAGCCACCAGGAAAGAACAGCGGCTGCACCACAAACGAATCGGTGCTCATAGCCAACCGGCCCGCGGGCAGATCGAGCACCGCGGCGTCGCCCAGATTCTCAAGCGCTGGATTACGAAAGGCGGGCAAAAACAAGTGCTCGACAAGTTCGTTGCCGAGCTTGCCGCCTCCGCCGTGACCCATCACGATTGCCGGATAACCGACCAAGGGCAGCGGACACGACCAGCTTGCAAAATCCGGTGCGTCTTTCTCAGCCATGCGCCACTTCCGCCAGATTTTCGGTTAGCCCAGCACCGGCAGTTGCAAGATCGTCTGCCGATATAAACCGCCCGTAATTGAAATAGGCCGCGCACGCACCTTCACTTGAAACCATGGTTGCGCCCAGCGGATGGCGCGGCGTGCACTCCTTGCCAAAGGCCGAACACTTTGCCGGCTTGATTGCGCCGCGCAACACGTCGCCGGAGCGGCACAGCGGTGACTCCTCGGTATGAATGCCGGTGATGTGGAAGCGCTCTTCAGCGTCAAATTCGCGATACGCATCGCTCAACCGCCAACCGCTTTTAGGAATCACGCCGATACCGCGCCATGCTCGGTCGGTCACGTCGAATACTTCGGCAAGCAGCTTTTGCGCGGCCAGGTTACCCTCGCGAGTGACAATGCGCGCATAGGCGTTTTCGACTTCGTACTTGCCGGCTTCAAGTTGAATGACGCAGCGTCGAATGCCGTCGAGCAGATCGAGTGGTTCAAATCCAGTGACGACGAGTGGAATTTTGTACTTCTCGGCTATAGGCGGATATTCCCAATACCCCATCACGCTGCAAACGTGCCCGGCCAGCAGAAATCCCTGCACCTTGTTGCCGGGCGACGCCATGATGGCCTCGATCGCGGGGGGAACCAGAACGTGCGATACCAGCAGCGAAAAATTATTGAGCCCGCGGCGCTTGGCCACGTGCACGCTCATGGCGTTGGCGGGAGCAGTGGTTTCAAATCCTACCCCGAAAAAAACCACCTGCCGTTCAGGATTTTTGGCTGCCAACTCGACCGCATCGAGAGGCGAGTAGACGACCCGCACGTCTCCTCCCGCCCCTTTGACCTGAAACAGGTCCCTATCCGTCCCGGGCACCCGCAGCATGTCGCCGAACGAGCAGAAAATCACTCCCGGCTGCGCCGCAATTGCCAGAGCCTTATCGATCAGTTCCAAGGGAGTGACGCAGACCGGGCAGCCGGGCCCATGAATCATTTCAATCCCTGCCGGCAGCATCTGGTCGATTCCGTTGCGGATGATGGAGTGCGTTTGCCCGCCGCACACTTCCATGATCTTCCATGGCCGCGTGGCGACCAGGTGAATTTCACGCGCAATACGCTGCGCTACTTCACCATTGCGAAATTCGGTCAAGTACTTCATTTATCACCGCAACTGCCGTCAGGACAGGCTGCTTGCGGCGTCATCGCGGCGCGCGCAAACGCCTCTTCCTCAGTGGCCAATTCCTCGTCAAGCATTCCCATTTCGCGAAAGACGGCAAGGGTAGCTTGGGCGCTCTCTTCGTCGATCTTTGAGAGCGCAAACCCAACGTGGACAATGGTATAGTCCCCCACCACCAATTCAGGCACGTAATCTAGGCAGACCCTCTTGACTACTCCGCCGAAGTTCACTCGGCCCATCCGAAGGTCGCCTTCGGTGCTGATCTCTTCGACTTTTCCAGGAATCGCTAAACACATGGCAACCTTCTTATACCCTGCCAGAGTGACGGTCAAACGTGATTTAGATCACTTCGGAGGAGTTTGCAAGCCTGCGCGACGGCCCTTACACTTCCTATCCGGCCGCCTCACATCGCACGATTCTTGTCCTTCTCGGCCAGACGAGCTTTGACCATCTTTCTGAGCAGTACCGCCGACAAGGGCTTCTCTACGGTGAAGCGAATCGTTCCCTTGGACGAGTCGTACTTTTGCAGTTCAGCCTGGTTTGCCGCGATCACCGCCATGCTCATGGGGAAAAAGCTGCAGTGGCTTTTGAATGCTGCGTAAGCAACCAGACCGCCCCCCTTGTAGCGAAACGTGGGAATGCCGTAGCCGATGGCTTCGGTCGTCTCCGCGGGAACGACTGACCGGATGGTGGCGCGGATCTTGTCGAGCGTGCTGCGTGCCGGCTCAGGAACTGCGGCGAAATACTCCTCAACGGCTTGCAGCCCTCCATCCGTTTTTCCGGTCGCATCTTTATCGACCGGAGTATCAGGCTTCTTCACCTTTTCCATGCTGCCCTCCCAACTAATTTATTGCCGGCGGACCCGCTCTTCGTTCAGGTAAGCCAACCACTCCACCATCCCTGCGCCGGTTTTAGACGACGTTTCGAAAATGCGAATCCCGGGTCGAATCTCGTTGATGTTTCTCAGCGCCAAGTCCCTGTCAAACTCGCACGCCTCGGCAATGTCGATCTTGGTGATTACGGCTGCGTCGGCGGAATTGAACAGCGTCGGATACTTCAGAGGCTTGTCTTCTCCTTCAGTCACGCTCAACAGCGCTACGCGAATCTTCTCGCCCAGATCATAGCTCGACGGGCAAACCAGGTTGCCAACATTTTCGATAAACAAATAGTCAAGCGCGGCCAAGTCCCAGCCTTCAAGGTGTTTGCCAACCATCTCCGCTTCGAGATGGCAGATGCCGTGGGTGTTGATCTGGCGAACGGGCGCGCCGCTGGCCGCGAGGCGTCGCGCATCGTTGTCGGTTTCGAGATCGCCCACCAGCGCTGCGGCCTTCGCTCCACTCGCCAGCAGCTCGCGCAGGGTGCGCTCGAGAAACGCCGTCTTCCCGGTGCCGGGGCTCGAAACAAGATTCAGCACCAACAGCCCGGCGGACGCATAGCGCTGGCGCAAGCCGGCGGCCAACTCATCGTTTTTCTTCAATATGCCGCGCCGCAACTCCACAATTCGCGTCGTCATGCTTTCTCTTCAACCTCATCTATCTCGATCGACTCGACCTCAAGCTCCCGCCCTTGGCGCAGGTCTAAAACAGGCTCGCCGCAGCGGGGACAGCGAAAACTCTGCAACCCTGCAAGTTCCACGTCCTGGGCGCAGGGCACGCAATGCATGAGCACGGGCACAACGTGCACCACCAGTTTCGATCCTTCGAGATCTGTACCCTCGGTGGCGATGCCGTAGCAGAACTGCAGCGAGTCTTCGACGACCGCCGCCAGCGCCCCCACGCGCAGCCGCACTTCCTTCACCTTGGCCCCGGGATAGGCAGCTAAAGTTTCCATTACCGTATCGACCACGCTTGAAACGATGGAAAGTTCGTGCATAAAAGCACGATTCTACGCCCCCGCCCGACGTGTCGCAGCCCATGCATCAGAATGTAAGATGACTGCTGAACACTGGAGTTCCCCCGTGACGCACAGCCCGGCACATCATTCGCCCACGGCATCGCGCCTCGCGCTCAGCGAATTGGCTCCCGGCGCCATGCAATCCGAGATCCGCGCCATGAGCGTGGAGTGCGAGCGACTTGGCGGCATTAACCTCGCCCAAGGCGTTTGCGATACGCCTGTGCCCGAGATCGTCGAAGCCGCCGCAATTACCGCCATCAAGGCCGGCCACAACATCTACACGCGCCTCGACGGCATCACACGACTGCGCAATGCCATCGCGGCAAAGCAGTTGCGCGATTACGGGCTGCGTTACGACCCTGAGACTGAAGTGCTTGTCGCGAGCGGCGCCACGGGCGGCTTGCATGCCGCGGCGATGGCCCTGCTCAATCCGGGCGATGAAGTGCTGCTCTTTGAGCCCTTCTATGGCTATCACGTCAGCACGTTGAAATCTATGCGGGTCAAGCCGGTGCCGGTGCCGCTCGCTGCCCCCGAATGGATGCTTGATGTCGACGCTCTGCGGGCTGCGATCACACCCCGTACCCGCGCCATTCTGGTGAATACGCCGGCTAACCCCAGCGGCAAAGTATTCACGCGCGCCGAACTCGAAGCTATTGCCGACGCTGCCCGCGAACATGATCTTTTCGTTTTCACCGATGAGATTTACGAATACTTTGTCTACGACGACGCCGAGCACATTGCAATCGCCACGCTCGAGGGCATGCGCGAACGCACCATCGTCATGTCCGGCTTTAGCAAGACTTTTAGCGTGACAGGCTGGCGACTCGGCTATGTGACCGCCGCCGCTCAATGGATGGGCGCGCTTGGATACTTCCACGACCTCACCTATGTTTGCGCTCCCTCAGCGTTGCAACACGGCGCTGCCGCAGGTCTTGAACAATTGCCGCCGCAGTTCTACACGAAACTTGCCTCCGACCATCAATCAAAACGGGAACGGATGCTGTCGGCCTTGCGTGATGCAGGCATGGAGCCGAGCGTACCCGCCGGGGCCTACTACGTGCTGGCTCGCGCCGCCCATTTGCCCGGCGAGACAGCCGCGCAAAAGGCACGCGCCTTACTCGCCGCTACCGGTGTAGCCGCAGTGGCCGGTTCGGCGTTTTTCCGTCCCGGCCGCGGCGAAGATTTGCTCCGCTTCTGCTTTGCCAAAACCGATCGCGATCTCGATGAAGCCTGCGCGCGCCTGCGCAAACTGTAGCCCCTGCGCACATCAGTTTGCCTTAGACGCTATCTGGCTTCTCAGTTTCCATGCAACGCCCCCTGAGAAATGACACTTCCCGCCGCGCTTACGTAGAGCGTGTCGTTAGACGCTGCTGCTCGCCCAATCAACCCGACACTAATGGTGCAGGTTGCTCCAGGAGCAAGCGCGCCGTTGCATGTCTTCGCCGTGATTTTGAAGGCTGACATTGCAGGATCGGCCAATGCAGCGGTTACGCTTTGCGTAGTGCTCAAAGTATTGCGCACCGTTACGGTTTTTGTGCCATTCGCCGTATAGCTCAGGCGGGCGGGCGACACTGTTGGAACCGGCACATTGATCAGCCGCTCAATTCCATTGACGTCGGGAAACAGGACGTCTGGCCAACCATCCCCGTTCAGATCTGCCACCGCGATGTTGTCGGTCTGAAATGCGGGAGCGACTGGGAACGATGGACCAGCGACGAACGTGCCCTTACCCTGTCCCAAATCCACGACAAATTGATCGCCACTCGACATGCCTATGTCTGGAATACCGTCGTGATTGAAGTCCGCAATCTTTACGGTTCCTTCGAATGCGCCATCTGTAAGTGGCGGTTGCAGGGCGGCTTCTTGGAATGCCCCCGTTCCCTTGCCAATGAAAATCACTGGCTGGCCATTGACGATGCTGGCGAACTGGTCGACCGTATTGTTTGCCAGTACGATATCGTCCGGCCCGCCGACGATGAGCTTGCCCACGGTGAGGCCCACAACCGTTGAAATCTGACTGTTCACGTCCTGAAGCTGGTGCCCGGTAAATCCGCCTTTGCCATCCCCAATGAGTGCCCAGACCTCCCATGCATTGTTCGCAAAAAACGCTGCGGCAACATCGTGAATGCCATCTCCATTAAAGTCGCCAACGCCAATATAAGCGGTGAATCGAGCATACGTGTTCTGCTCAAACGGAACGCTCTGTGGGTACGGTTTTAGAGGGCCGAATGTGCCATCACCATTTCCCAGCGCAACACCGCCTGTCTCGACTAGATCGAGCTTGCCGTCTTTATTCATGTCGACGAGATACGCATTGTTGCTGAGAGCCCCGAGCGTGTAATTGCGCGCTGCCTGGAAGCCTCCGCCCTTGATTCCTAGCAGCACACTCGTATCCGCGTTATCGCCGGCATAGGTATTTGTCACCACCAGGTCGAGGACGCCGTCTCCATTGACATCGCCTGCGGCGATTGCGCCGCCATGCATGCCGATGGTGTAGGTCTTGGGGGCCGCAAGGGACCCGCTGCCCGAACCATAGAGTACCGACACCTTTCCGTTACAAGGAGCGCTGCATTGGACGAAGTTTGATACAGCAACGTCCTGTTTGCCGTCGTGGTTCAGGTCCGCCGTCACGATTCCCAATGCCAGTGGCGATGCGGTGTTGATCGCGCCGGCAAATTTTCTGTTCGCTCGGTTTACCAGAACGTTCAACTTTTCGCCGTTGTCGGGTACAGCCAAATCGGGATATCCGTCTCCATTGACATCCGCCACAAGCATCGAAACCGGACTGGCCTGCACCGCATAGCTGTTCACACCGCTGAAGCTGCCTGTTCCGGTGCCCCAATAAACGTCGACGAACAGATTAGTCGTTACGGCCAGGTCCAGTTTCCCGTCCTTATCAAAATCCGCCAGGACCAAGCCGGTGCCGAAAAACGAGCCAAAGCCGATACTCTGTGGCGAGGGGTAGGGGTAGGCAATGAAACTGCCCGTGGTAAATGTGCCGGCACTGTCTCCTAGCAAAATCTGGACGCCAGTCTGCGTGGCGACCGCGATATCTCCGAAACCGTCATTGTTAAATTTGCCGATCGCGACTGCTGTAGGAGAGGTGCCGGCGCTATGCGACGCGCCTTTGCGGAACGCGCCTCCGCCGGTAGCGAAGTAGGGTGTGACCGTGCCGCTCTTTGCGGTGTATTCCACGACGAGATCGGTCAGATTATCGCCGTTCAAATTTCCAGCGGCCAACCGCGGCGTTTGCTGATTGGTCGGGACAGTGTTCAAGGCATAATTGGCGGCCTGCTTAAGTTTGCCTGATCCCGTATTCAGAAAGATCGTCAGTCGCTTACAAAACTTTCCACGCCGCTGACGGTCGCTACCTGCGTTGTGAGCACTGCGACATCCATCTTTCCATCGCCGTTGAAGTAGCCGCCTGCAACTGCCGTAAAATAAGGCATGAGGTTGGGCACGGTCGGGCTGTAATACACCGGATTCTGAAATGTGCCATCCCCATTTGCCAGTTGCACACCAAACGCTGTGTCATTGAAAGCCTGCTGTATCACCAGGTCATCGATGCCATCCCCGTTCAGGTCCACCGCAAGCAGAGGCCACCCCTCGAACTGGAGCGCCGCGTCAACCACTGGTGTATATACGCCGTTCCCCTGGTTCAAAAACGCCGTGGACGGGCTGGGATCACCTTGATAGCACACAGTCATGAAATCCGATTTAGCACTGTGGTGGAAGTGGCCGCTGAGTGCGCCGCGGCAGGCATTTGCCAGCGGAATTGGCTGGGAGGAAACGAAACTCACGGCGCCATTTTGAGCATGAGCGGCAATGACAAAAATCAGGGCCGACGTAAAAAGAGACAACAGGGACCGGAGCCTTTGCGAAAACATCACGCATCCATGCATATTGATCCTTGGGGCCGCGAACATCATTGCCGCAAGCCCATTGCCTCGCGCGGACGCAAGGCAGGTTGACGATAGATACATCGGCAACTTACGCCGTTGTACAGCTATAAAATCAAATTGTTGGGGTTGCGCCGATTGGTTACGACTCTAAAGAAAGAGCAAAAAATTGACACAGTTCCCCCACGCTATGCTGCGCGAAATTTATGAGCAGCCGGCCGCCATTGAGCGCACCCTCGATCTCTACCTCGACGCCGACGGATTGAATGCCGCCGCCTTCGCTCCGCTGGCTAACTGGCTCAATTCGCGGGGCGAGGTGTTGATTGCCGCTAGTGGATCGAGCCGGCACGCGGGCCTCGCCGCTGAGATCATCTTTGAAGACCTGTGCGGGCTCGCTGTCGACGTCGAATACTCGAGCGAATACGGCTGTCGCGCGACGCCCAATCCGCGCCAGCCTTCCGTGCTCGTGATTTCGCAATCAGGTGAAACCTCAGACACACTCGCGGCGCTGAGATTTGCCCGCCAGAGTGGACAGCAAACGCTGGCAATCGCTAACGTAGGCGGCAGCACCATGTTGCGCGAAGCCTCCGCTGCTATGCCGCTGGGTGCGGGGCCGGAGTTGGCCATTCCCGCCACCAAGAGTTTTACTTGCCAGCTGACCGCGCTCTACCTGCTCGCGCTGTATGAGGCTGAACGGCTGAAGATGCTTGACCGCGTCCACATTCAAACGCGCATTAAAGAACTGCGCGCACTGCCTTCCGTCATCGACCGCCAACTGCATGCGTGGCAGTCGCAGACAATCGCCCTGGCGGCAAAGTATCGCGATGCTGCCAGCTTTCTCTATCTCGGGCGTGGAGTGCACTACGCCGTGGCGCGCGAGGGCGCACTGAAGATGAAGGAGTCTTCCTACGTGCAGGCCGAGGGCTACCCGACAGGCGAATTAAAACATGGCCCCAACGCGCTCGTCGGTGAACACGTGCCGCTCTTGGCTATAGCCACCGTAGACCGCTCGCTTGACGATTCCGTCTTGCGCTATGAAAAAACTTTGCAACTGCTCGACGACATGAAGCGGCAGGGGGCGCGCGTCATCGCGATCGCCAACACCGGCGACCGCGACGTGCAGGCACTCACCACCGACTGCGTCTTCGTTGAGCCCGCCAGCGAACATCTGTTGCCCATCTCCGAAGTGATTCCGCTGCAGCTTTTCAGCTACGCGATGGCGCTTGAGCATGGCGTCGATGTTGACCGCCCGCGCAATTTGTCCAAGGCAGTTATCGAGGCTTAAGCACGAGCCCGCCCTCTTGCCTCGAAGTGCTCCTCGATTTCTTCGAGGGTTTTTCCTTTTGTCTCTGGCAACAAGAATGCCGCAGTTAAAAAGTAGATGACTGTGAAGCCGGCGAAGAGAAAGAACATCGACGAGTAGCCGTATTTGCTGACAAACGGCAGGAAAATCCCGGCCAGGGTAGTCGATACCAATTGATTGATCACCAGCGCAATGCTCATACCGTTTGATCGAATGCGCGTGGGCATCAATTCAGAAAGCGCCAGCCACACGCATACACCCGGACCAAGCGCGTAAAACGCCATGAAAATATAGAGCCCAAGGGCCACCCGCCATCCGTGATTCGCATCGGGAACGGCGCCGACGACGGCCTTCTCAATCTTGAGCGGAGCGGTCTGCGCAGCTTCAAGATTTGCAAATGGATTCTTGAAGAAAGCCTCGACTTTGTTGGTAGGCACGCAACTAGCACGGGTTATTTTCAATGGCGCGGCAGCCGGATCGTCGGAGCGGACATAACTCGTCGAGGCCGTGAAATCGCCGTATGAATAAATGACGGCGAATGATGCGCGGTCCGCGTGTATTCCGTTTCCGTTGCCCTTCATTGCAAGCAAACGCGCCGCCTCGGTCTGGTCAAAATGCACTGTCAATTCTTGATCTGGCCCAACTCTTGACTGCACCTGGTCGCGCGCATCGATGCTCTGCTTCTCAGTCCTGAGAAACATCACGCCCACCCCGATCATTGAAACGATGATGCCGCTGGTGCCGAGGATCAGCAGAAATCTGCGCCCCTTGCGGTCAACCAACGCCATGCCCACCATTGTCATTCCAAAATTCACCACGGTAAACAGCACGTAACCCCAATGCGCATGCAGGTCAGAGAGTCCGCTCTGCAGCAGGATTCCCGTGTTGTAACCGATGATGGAATTGACTCCAGTAGCGGTATTGCAAAAGAGAATAATGCACGCCAGCAGGAACGGGACAACGTATTTCCGCCGCAGCAGCGAATCATTCACTTTCTCACCGGCCGTGCGCGAAGAAGCTGCGTGGGCCGTCTGTTCCATTTCACGCAACTCAATGGTTGCTTGTTCCGAAGTGCGCGAGCGCAACAGGGCTTTCTGAGCCTGATCGACTTTTCCGCGACGGAACAGCCAGCGCGGCGACTCGCTCACCATCAAGCTGCCGATCACGAACAAAAGTCCCGGCGGCAGCGAAACCCAGAAGATCCGCCTCCACGCCTGGTCTTTGAAAGCGAGCAGTGCTGCTGCGTTCCCGATCTTCGCCACCGCCTCGACGCGGTAACTGAAGTACATTCCCACCAGCGCTGCGGCCACGATACCCAGCGTTAACAGCCACTGAAAAATACCTGTTCCCTTGCCCCGGGTTGAGGCGGAGAGGCACTCGGCCAGGTAGAGCGGAACCACCACGCCGATCAGACCCCCGCTGATTCCCTGCAAGAGCCTTCCAAAGAACAACGGCGCATATCCATGCGAGAGCGCAATCACGGGGATGCTGACGATGAACGTGAGCCCGCTAAGCACCATAAGAGGCTTGCGTCCCAACCAGTCAGCCAGTAGCCCCGCGAAAAGGGTAGAGAAGACGCTACCCAGCAGCACTGCGGCAACGATCACAGAAAGCTGCGCAGCATTCAAACCTGAAGTGGCTTCGAGGTAAGGCAGTGCTCCGCCGATGATGCCTACATCAATTCCATAAAGTAGCCCGCCAAGGCCTGCTACAAGCAACAAGAATGAATTGTAGGAACTGCGCGCTCGATCGCTGGTGGGCAATGTCGCATCGGGAAAAGTGCCTGCCGTCATAAGTGCCTTTCAGTCTCTAAAGTCTCGCGATCAGAAAATGCAAAGAAGAAGAACAACAATATGGTTGCAGACAGGCCCGCTGAGATTAGCCAGATTGGCTTCCATGCGTGGGTCGACGAGCCGTCCGCAGCATACGTCGCATAATGGTCAACTACCTGGCCCGAGAGCCACGAGCCAAGCAGCATGCCCGCGCCATAAGTGATCAGCGTCAACATGCCTTGCGCGGCGGCTCGTGATGCCAGGGGGGCTTTTCGATCCACATAGATTTGCCCGGTGACGAAGAAGAAGTCGTAGCAGATGCCGTGCAAAAGAATTCCGCCGTAAAGCATCCACAGTGCTGCGCCGCCATTACCATAGGCGAACAATACGTACCGCAAAGCCCACGCCGCCATCCCGGCGATAAGCATGTACTTCACGCCGAGGCGGCGAAAGAACCAGGGGATGAGGAGCATGCAGAACAGTTCTGACATCTGCCCGCCCGTCATCTTTCCGGCAGCGTTGTGAATTCCGATTTCATTCAAAAACAGATTCGTAAATGCATAGTAGAACTGCAGCGGAATGCAAATGAGAAACGACGCCAACACAAAGACCGCGAAGGATCGCTCGCGCAGCAGGCCCACTGCTTCAGTCGGCAGCAGTTTTGAAATCTCAAACTTGCCTGCCTCCCGGATCGGCGGAGTGTGCGGCAGCGTCAGCGCGTAGAGGGCGAGGACCAATGAGCAGGCCGCGGCCAGTTGCAGTGGAATTGCGGTCGCCTCCAACTTGAGGCCGCCAACGATCAGCCCTGCGACTATCCAACCTGCGGTGCCCAGCACGCGAATCGGCCCGAACTCACTCTTGGGGTCGCGCATCTGGCGAAACGCCAGCGAGTTGGTGAGCGCCAAAGTCGGCATATACGCGCACGCATACGCCAGCACCAGCCAATAAATCGCGGTGAACGATGAGCGCTGCGAAGCCATATAGAGCAGCACAGCGCCGACGCCGTGCAGCGCTGCCAGGACGTACTGCGTGGCGAAGAATCGGTCCGCAACCCACCCCGCCAGGAAGGGGGAAACAATGGCTCCGACCGCGGTCGTGCCCGCGACCAACCCAATTTGTGTTCCCGAGAAATGCTGCGTTTGGCCCAGCCACGTTCCTACCGTCACGTACCACGCGCCCCAGATGAAGTACTCCAGGAACATCATCGCGGCCAGCCGCACCTTCACCAGCGTCATCCTGTCCCGCCCTCGCCGTTCGGCCTTGAGTCTATTGCGTCACCGAAGGCAAGAATAAGGCATGAGGCCAACCACTCAGAAAAATTGAGCAGCGTGGCGACACTGCTGTTACTTCCTTGCGCTTTCTTTGCGCAGAATTAGAAACACACTGATCAGCACCAACGCGGTACCGGCGAGCATGCGCGACGTTACGGCTTCGCCGGCGGCAAAGTATCCCAGCGCCACCGCCACAATGGGATTGACGTAGGCATGGCTGGCCACGCGCGTGGCCGGCATGTGCCCCAGCAGCCAAACGAATGCCGTGAATGCGAGAAGCGATCCGCACACAATCAGGTAGAGCAGGGCCAAACCGGCGCGCATTGAAACGTGAGGCAGAGGATGCATCTCGCCAAACGCTGCCGATAGCGCCAGCAGCATGCCGCCGCCCAGCATCATCGCCGCACCGGCGGTGAGTGGCCGCGACTTTGGCAGCGGCATTGAGCGGGTTAGCACCGATCCAAGCGACCACGCCGTCGCGCCGGCGAGAACCGCCAGGCACGGAACCAAGCCGAAATGCTGGCTGCCATTAGGGAGGAGCAACACGCCTACTCCAGCAAACCCGAGCAGCGTCGCCGCCATCAGCATCGGGCGCATGCGCTGTTGTCGCAGCACCAGCATTTCCAACACCATCGTGATAATCGGCAGCGTGGCAGCCAGCACCGAGACCACGCCGGACGGCACAAATTTCTCCGCCCAAAAGAGCGGGCCATACTCAGCGACAAACATGAGCAGGCCCATGATGGCTAAGCTGCGCCACTGGATCGCGGTCGGCTTCGCTTCGCCCCTGAACCTCATGAATGCGTAAAGCACTACTCCCGCGATGAAGAATCGCGTGCCAGCGGCAAAAAGCGGCGGCAGTTCTTCGACCGCGATGCGGATCGCGAGGAACGTCGTGCCCCAGAGCACATAGATCGCAAAAAAAGCCAGCGCCATGCGCACTTTGAAAGATTTAGTTACAGTTTGCAGTTCGAATGCGGTAACCATTCTATTCACCATAGACAGTTACTAGGTTTACATCTTTGAGGTAACCTGTCAATATCATTTGAGGGGTTAACAAAGGTGGTCAGCACTGCGACAGCGAGCGGCGGTTTGCGGGGCTCAGCCCGGCAAGCCCGAATTTTCGAGCTCATCGGCGGCCATCCAACCCTAGATCTTGTAAATACACTCGATTGGCGTTTTCGCGCGGCAGGTTCAGAGGAATTTCTCGCAACCTATAAAGATCTTCTCGACTTCGCCGGGCAATCGCAATTGATTCCGTCTGGGCAGCTTCGGCGCTTGCTGCGGGCAGCCGATGAAGCCGCCTCTCGCCGAGTGCTAGCATCTGTAAAAGAATTGCGGGAGGCAGCCGCAAGCGTGTTTTATTCCATGCTCGATGACGCATCACCTGCTACCGCAGCCACCAAAGCGCTGGACAGACTTTTTCAGGCCGCGCGCGACCACCAGAGGCTGATCTGGTGTCACGGACGGATGGTGTGGGACTGGGCAGAAACAGACGCTTCGCCTGAAATGCCGTTGTGGCTGCTATCGCTAAACACTGCCCGCCTCATGACTTCAGAAGACATTGAATTAGTCCGTGCCTGCGGCAATCCTGAATGCCGCTGGCTGTTTCTCGACACTAGCAAAAATCACACGCGACGCTGGTGCGACATGCGGCTCTGCGGTAATCGAATGAAAGCCAGACGCTTCAAGGCGCAACATCGCGCTTAAATTCGACCCGCCAATCGGGCCCCTGAATCTCCGGTAGACTCAGAGCAGTGAGCAAGTTGCAACCAAACCGCTTGGCCGCTTTGGCAATCGCATTCACCTTTACATTTTCAGGGTGTGGTACGCCTGGAGCGCCACAACCGCCGTCGCTCAATCTGCCTGATGCGGTTACAGATCTCTCCGCGACGCGCGCCGGAAGCGAAGTCGCCCTCACATGGACGATGCCAAAAAAGAATACCGACAAATTGCTCCTCAAGGCTGATGTCGAAGTGCGCATATGCCGTCGCGTTGGCTCTGGCGCTTGCGATGCCGCCGGATCGCTCAATCTCGCGCCCGCTGCGAAGGGCATGTTTCTAGAGACGCTTCCTCAATCGCTCGCCGACGGTTCTACGCGCGCGCTCACCTATTATGTTGAACTGAAAAATCGCATCGGTCGGTCCGCCGGTCTGTCGAACGCCGCGATCGTGCTGGCCGGCGAAGCGCCCGCGCCCATCACCGATCTCGGAGCGGAAGTTCGCAAAGACGGTATCGTTCTGCACTGGATGCCGGGCAACGGGAATGAACTGCTTCGTCTGCATCGTAAATTGCTTACGCCTCCAGCCACAAAATCGCCCCATGAGCTTTTGGCGGCGGCTGCGGAGCCGCTTGAAGAGACTCTTCTCGTTGATGCGAAGACTGAGCCGGGTCGCGCGATCGATAAGAACATCCGCTTCGGACAAACTTATGAGTATCGCGCCCAGCGCATCCGCCGCGTGACGACTAATGGCGGCACTCTTGAGTTGGCAGGCGCTCTTTCCGCAGCGGTGCACGTCGAAGCCACAGACGTCTTTCCACCCGCTGTGCCGGTGGGGCTGGGGGCCGTTGCGAGCATCGAGAATGGCGGCGCGTCGATCGATTTGAGCTGGCAGCCGAATACGGAGGCAGATCTCGCTGGCTATATCGTCTATCGCCGCGAGGCCGACGGCAACTGGCAGCGCATATCGCCTCAGCCGCTTGTCGTTGCGCCCGCTTTTCACGATGCACAGGTACAACCAGGACACAATTACCACTACGCAGTAAGCGCTGTCGACCAGGGCGAACATGAAAGCGCTCGCTCGGCCCCCGCCGATGAAACCGTTCCCAATCAATAATGGCTGGCGCGCAAGGAGAAGTCGATTGAAAACATGCCGCTTCAGATTTGAAAACCAGGTCGTCTATGGCTTCGTTGCAGAGCGCGACGGCGAGCCTTGGATCGTGGACCTTGCCGCAGCCCCTGATGAAGATCAGGCCCACAAATTAGCCCACCCCCAGGCGACTTCGTGGAGTTTCGATTTTGAACCGGTGCCTTTGCGTGCGGCGGAACTGCTGCCACCGGTCACCCCATCGAAGATCATTTGTGTGGGGCGCAACTATCGCGATCACGCCAAAGAATTGGGCAACGAAGTTCCAACCGAGCCGCTACTTTTTTTCAAGCCCCCCTCTTCGCTACTTGCGCCCGGCGGTATTGTGATCATGCCGCAAGTCTCGGCGCGCGTTGACTTCGAGGGCGAACTTGCTCTGGTGATTGGCCGCCGCGCAAGCAAGCTTTTGCCCGACGCGGATTGGCGCAGCTATATCCGCGGCTACACCATCGCTAACGACATCACTGCGCGCGATCTGCAAAAAAAAGATGGTCAGTGGACGCGAGCCAAAGGCTTTGACACGTTTTGTCCGGTCGGCCCTTATATCAGCGACGAGGTGGATGTGGGCGCCGGTTTGACGGTCGAAACGCGAGTCAACGGCGAATTGCGCCAGCATGGCTCGACTAAAGATTTTATCTTTTCAATTCCCCAGTTGCTGACCTATATCACGGCAGCTATTACGCTTGAGCCGGGTGATCTTTTACTGACCGGCACGCCCGCAGGCGTTGGTCCCGTCGCCTCGGGCGATCGCGTCGACGTTGAAATCTCTGGTCTGGGTGTGCTAATGAATACGTTTGCGGCGCAAGGCGCTTGACGGGCGACGTCCGGCCCCCGACAGACATGCAACCTGAACTGCTGTTATGAATCAAATTGAGGGGTACACTGGAGCCGGACGCTCCCAGCCTATGGCCCGCACGGCCCTTTTCCCAGGAGGAACAATGCCCAAGACTTTATTGGAACAATTGCGTACGTACACAATCGTTGTCGCTGACACCGGTGATTTCGGGACGATCGAGAAATTTCGTCCTACCGACGCGACCACCAATCCATCTTTGATCACCACGGCCGCGCAGATGCCGGCGTATCAGTCGCTGGTAGACGGCGTCATCATGGATGCCAAGAAAGAATTAGGGGACAGCGCCAGCGATAAGGATGTCGCCAACCTCGCGTTCCAGGGTCTGGCCGTGGCTTTCGGCAAAAAGATTCTGGCCATTGTTCCCGGGCGCGTCTCAACTGAAGTCGATGCCCGCCTCTCTTTTGACACCGAAGCCACCATCGCCCAGGCGCGCAGTATTATCGCGCAATACGATAAAGCTAACGTGGGCCGCGACCATGTGCTGGTCAAGATTGCATCGACGTGGGAAGGCATTCGCGCCGCCGACGTGCTCGAGAAAGAAGGGATCCACTGCAACCTGACTTTGCTGTTCGGTCTTCATCAGGCTGTGGCGGCAGCCGATGCGGGAGTGACGCTGGTCTCGCCTTTCGTCGGACGCATTCTCGACTGGTACAAAAAGGATACTGGTAAGAATTACGAGGGAGCCGACGATCCGGGCGTGCAATCTGTCACGAAAATCTATAACTACTACAAGAAATTCGAGTACAAGACGCAGGTAATGGGAGCCAGCTTCCGCAACATTGGCGAGATCACTGAACTAGCTGGCTGCGATCTGCTGACCATTTCACCGGAGTTGCTCGGCAAGCTTGAATCCACCGAGGGCGATCTGCCGCGCAAGCTTGACCCGGCAGCCGCGAAGAGTCTTCCCATCGAGCGCATCGTTGTTGACAAAGCGGCATTCAAGCGCATGCACGCAGAGGATCGCATGGCGACCGACAAACTCAAGGAAGGCATCGATGGCTTCTCTGCGGCCCTCGTGAACCTTGAAAAGCTGCTAGCCAAGCGCCTCGCTGAATTGGAATCTCGCGCTCCGGCAGCGGTTTAAAAACAAACACACATTCGCATCGCCAAAGGGCAGCCGAAAACGGCTGCCTTTTTTGTGTTTACGATGTGGTTACCTTCGGCGGGTTTCCCCTTGCGAAGTGATCTAGCTCACATCCCAAATGTTATATTCCTACTAGTCTTCTTTCCATAGCAAGAGAATTCAGCGGTGGCCGGGCATGAGCTTCGGGCTGCGCACGTTGCAACCGGACATGTCTTTTGTCAGGGCTGCGCGCGCGATCACTCGAGGATATTATGCAGACCGAAACGCATCCACTCGAACCCTACTTTCATGACGCAGTCCGCAGCAGCTACGAGGGCAGGCTAGGGCTCGACTCTGAAATCACATCCTACGTGGCGCGCATGCTTTGCGATTTTTCAGAAGCAGGAAACCTGTTCAGGCTTCGCGACGGCAACGGTCAGCCCATCGAAGCTTTGTCCGCAATGGTGCGTGCTGCCGATCCCATCTATGGAACGGCGCCTTCGTTTATCGCCGAGCGAGCGGTCCGCAAATATATCGGGGACTACACGCTCTTTCTTGCAGGGATGTGTCCTGAAGCGGTCGAGCTCGAAACAAAGAGTAAGTCTTGCCGGCCAACGCTCGCAGAGCTGATCAAGATCGGCAAGGAAAGCTACTACGTCGTCAGCCAATTCAATGTATTTGAATACGAGCACGAGGCCCATCTATTTGGTCGTCTCTCAGACATGTTTGAGCGGGCCGTACTGGGTCTCGCACTAGCTCGACGAGAGTTTTGGCGAACGGTCAACCCTGCGACTCAATCGTAAAGTGTGACCTGCTGCCTCTTGCAGCCCGGTTGGCATCTCTCAGCAAAACAGCAGGGATGCCACGACCTCGCCTTTGCCGCTGAATGGACGCCCAGCCGGTCTGTTTGCGATCGAAACGTCTGTCTGCCAACTAACTTGATCCCTCCTTGCACATCGATACAACATTTCAGTTCATCTTGGTGTCTACACTATGTAATCACGCTCGTGGCTGGTGCTTACGGCACGCAGCAAGCATCCGGCCATTGCTTTCCGCAGGGAACGTACGCGCACTTGGCATCAAGGAGGCCGTATGCACGACGAGGTTCATCCGCTCGAGCCCTTCTTCCACCAGGCAGTCCGCAACAGCTATGAAGGCAAGCTGGGACTGCACGATCCGGACGTCACCGGATATGTGGCGCATTTGCTTTGTGAGTTCTCCAATACAGACAAGCTGTACAAGATGCGCGATGCGATGGGTCGCCCTGTCGAAGAGCTCGAAGCCATGTTTCAGGCTGCCGATCCGGTGCATGGCACAGCGCCATCTTTTGATGCAGAGCGAGCCATGCGCAAATACATTGGCGATTACGCCCTCTTCGTTGGCGGCATGTATCCCGAAGCCAATGCGCAGGGTGGACGGCGCCGCGGGCCGCATCCAAGCCTGAGCGAGTTGATTCGCGCCGGTAAGGAAAGCTACTTTATCGTCAGCCAGTTCAACGTCTTCGAATACGAACAGGAGGCGCCATTGTTTGCGCGTCTGTCAGACGCCTTCGAACGATGCGTACTCGGTCTCTCGTTGGTGCGCGAAGAATTGAAGAGCCGGAAATCTCTGCCACCGCCAATGATAAATTGATCTCTGAATGCGCTCCGACGTGCGGCCTCGCCGATTTTGCCTGTTAAGCAATCGATGAGGCCGCGCGAACTATCGTTCTTTATTCTGACCACACGGCGAGTACGTTTCCCTGGCCGTCAGAAAAATGGAATCGCCTTCCGCCAGGAAAGTCGAATGTTGGCACGGTGATTGTGCCACCTGCGGCAACAACCGCGCTCTCGGTAGCCTTCAAGTCCTGCGAATAAATTACAACCAGCGGCTCGGTAGCGTGCGGCACCTTGCGCGGGTCGCCTTTTGCAAATCCGCCGGCAACGCCTGCGCTGGCCGGGTCGAAGCTGATGTATTCCGGACCATAGTCCTGAAAGTTCCAGGAAAATACTTTTTCATAGAAGCTCTTCGTCAGAGCGATGTCGGAGGTGGTGAATTCGATGTAATTGATGCCGTGGTGCTGTGCCGGTTGGCTCATGATTCTCTCCTCTGCGTTGGGATGCCGAATGTCGAGGGAAGGCGTGGCGACTCAGGGCGCATGCACACCTTTCCCGGTGTGCTTCTGATGCGCCTCCATCCACATTCCCTCAGAAGCAGGAGAGTGCAGGTAGAGCCCGCTGGTTCGGTAGTCGGCGCGGACTCGCGAGGTACGCAACCACGCCGCTGGGGAACTTTTTCTCCTTCACGGGCTGCTAAAGGCATAGCCACCAAAAAACAAGGCCCGGATTTCGCAATGAAGTCCGGGCCTTCGCGTTTTGTGTTTGTGAAATATCCTACTGATCGTTGCCCTCGGTCAACTCACCGGCGACCGGTCCTAGGAATCCAAACAACCCATCAGCGCCATGATTGGGGCCGGCGGTGAAGTAAAGTTCAGACGCGGGCGCACCGATGGTGTCGTAGTTATTGGCGGACGCTCCATTACCGGGGCTGATCCCCCACAGCCCATTGATGGCCAATGTCTTTCCTCCCACATCTTTCATCTGCCCGATGAACTTACCGGTAGCAAGGTCAAAGGCAGCAATCGTTCCGCTATTTTCAGATGAACCGCCGCCGGCAAATTGCCCGATAAGCAGGTCGTGGCTGAAAACGCCAAAATCAAGCGGTGCCAGCGCGACGCCCCAGGGCGCGTTGAACCAAGGCCCTTGTTCGAGGCTGCGCAGCAGCAGACCGTTCGACGAGAAAATGTCGACGCGCCCAAGGCCGGGGCCATCGCTTTCAAACTGGCTTCCGGGTTGGTGCAGCACATAGGTCACAACAATGTCGTTGCCGACGGCTTGCACGTTAAACGGAACGTAGTTGGCGGGCAAATTGCGGTCGGTGAAGGGCATGTCGCGGTCGTTGTCGCCGTCCCCATTGCCACCGGACTCCTGAAGCGTTGGCAAAGTGACTTTGTGGAAGGCGTTGTCCCACACATCCACGGTGCCTTTTGAAAAATTGGCAGCATACAGCAGGCGCTTGCCATTCACCGTCGCGCTGGTCAGTCCGGTGAAGACCGAACCGTCTGTGGTCTTGACCATGATCACGGAGTGCTTAGAAGGAGGTGAACCGCCTGCGGGAATGCCGATCGTCGGGTTCCACCCGGAAATCGTGCCATCGATCGTGGAAAAGAGAAACGCGGCAGGCGCGCCCGGAGCGATCAGAAAATCCGTCGGGTTGGAGTTGGCGATGGTACCAGTCGGCGTTCCGGCCGCGAAAGCCTTATTAAGAGGGTTGGATCGGGGAATCGAGACATCGAGTGGAATAACGTTTCCAGCGCCGCTATAGAGGGTGCTGAATCCGCTGCCGTTGTCTGAGACCCACCATGGGCTGCCGGAGGCTCGCGAAAGACCCCACGGATTGACGAGGAACTTGTCGGTAGATTGGGCCATGCCGGTCCGGTTGGATACGAGCTTGACCTCGGCATAGTGTTGCGCGTTGGCCAACGACGCGACCGAAAGGGCGATGGATGCTGCAACAGGGAAAGAAAGAAATTTCTTCATTGACTGACCTCCAGATGTTAGGCCCCGCCGGACGCGTTTTCCGCTTCGGCCCACTTGGGTCGGGCTCGACGGTTGAATTTTTGTGCACGCGGGGAAATGCACTCAAAGCCAAACCGAGCGTAGACCCGCCAACGGAAGTCTGTTGTCAGCGCGATGTAATTACTTTGTCTCTAGATGTGTCGATTTGCAGCCACGGATACACGGATGGCCGTTTTTAAAGATGTCCCGGAGGTAAGGTCACTCTAGCATTTGCTACGCAGCGGGGCGGGGACGCGCCGTTCAAGTAACCAAACTCCCTGCGCAGATCGTATGGAGGCTATAATCCTGTCTTTTTAAAGTATGTAGCGGCTCAGGTCGTGGTCGCGGACGATTGAAGCGACCATCTGTTTTACGTATTCCGCGGTGATGGTAAATACCTTTTCGGGGCCAGAAGCGGTTATCCGTTCCTGGTACGGCAGAGGCGTTGTCGACTCGCTTTTGATCACGGCATTCAGCGCTGCGGCCTGTTCCTCGTCGGGAGGGCGACGGGCAACATCGGGCGCCAGAAAACTAACATCCTCAAGCACGCGCTCCATGATCGTGTGCAGGCGTCGCGCACCGATGTTTTCAGTCGTCTCGTTGACCTTGAAGGCAAATTCAGCCATCTCGCGCAACGCGTCGGGCTCAAACTCCAGGCGCACGCCTTCAGTCTCGAGCAGCGACATGTATTGCTTGGTCAGCGACGACTTGGGCTCGGTGAGAATACGCAGGAAGTCCTCGACCGTAAGCGACTTAAGTTCAACGCGAATAGGAAAGCGGCCCTGCAATTCTGGAATCAGATCGCTCGGTTTTGAAACATGAAACGCGCCGGCGGCGATAAAGAGAATATGATCCGTCCGCACCATGCCATAGCGGGTGTTTACGGTCGTGCCTTCAACGATGGGCAATATGTCACGCTGTACGCCCTCGCGTGAAACATCGGGGCCGTGGCCGCCCTCACGGCCTGCGATCTTATCGATCTCGTCGAGGAAAATAATGCCGCTCGATTCGACGCGCTCGGTGGCCGCACGATTAACCGCGTCCATGTCGATAAGCCGGCCTTCTTCTTCCTGCACCAGGTAGTCGAATGCGTCGCCCACTTTCATCTTGCGCTTCTTTGACGTGCCGCCAAAAATATTGGGCAGCATGTCCTTGAGGTTCATCTCCATGTCCTCAAGGTTCTGATTTGAAATGATGCCGAACTGTGGCGTCCCGCGGTCGCGCACATCCAATTCCACCTGGCGATCGTCGAGTTTGCCCTCGCGGAATTGCTGGCGCAGCTTTTCGCGCGAACGCTGATGGCTGTCTGAACCGGGCAGCGTGGGTGGGCCGTCCTGGGTGGTCGGAGCGGTCACAGGCGGTGGCGGCAGCAGCACGTCGAGCAACCGTTCCTCTGCATTCATCTCCGCCTTGTCTTCAACTTCCTCAAGGCGCTCCTCGCGCACCATGTCGATGGCAATCTCAACCAGATCGCGGATCATCGATTCCACGTCGCGACCAACGTAGCCCACTTCAGTGAATTTCGACGCTTCAACCTTGAGAAACGGTGAATTGGTAAGCTTGGCGAGCCTGCGCGCAATTTCGGTTTTGCCCACGCCCGTCGGCCCGATCATGATGATGTTTTTGGGCATGATGTCGTCGGCAATGTCGGGCGGCAGCTTTTGCCGGCGCTGGCGATTGCGCAGGGCGATCGCGACCGCTCGCTTTGCGGGGCGCTGCCCGACGACATGCTTGTCAAGCTCGGCGACAATCTCGCGCGGAGTCAACTCATCGAGCGCGAGGTCTTGTTCTTCAGCGGAAGCGGGAAGATAAATAGCCATGAATGCGATGGGCCGGCGAAAAACGCTCGCTAGCTTTTCAACTCCTCAATGGTGACGCGGTCGTTGGTGTAGATGCAGATGTCTCCAGCAATTTTCATCGCCTTCTCGGCAATCTCGCGCGCGCCAAGATCGGTATTTTCCATCAGAGCGCGAGCCGCCGCCGTCGCGTAACTTCCTCCCGACCCGATTGCCGCAATCGGCTCGTCGGGATCGATCACGTCCCCTGATCCGGAAATTAGAAATGTCTGTCCCTTATCGGCCACCACCAGCAAGGCTTCAAGGTTGCGCAGCATCTTGTCGGTGCGCCAGTCTTTGGCAAGCTCCACCGCCGCCCGATTGAGATTGCCGGCATATTGCTCCAGCTTGGTTTCAAAACGCGCGAACAGAGAAAATGCGTCGGCCGTTGAACCGGCAAATCCAGCCAGAATCTTTTCCTGGTAAAGTCGCCTGATCTTTTTCGCTGAATGCTTCAGCACATGATCTCCGAGCGTGACCTGCCCGTCCGCAGCCATCACTACCAAGCCGTTACGGCGTATGCAGATCACGGTGGTTGAGCGAATTCGCGCGCGTTTTGGTGCCATATGATTCTTGCTCGAATGCAACGCAAAACCTCCGGAAACAGGACGTCCGGCGGGCCGGAAATCGTTCAAGACGCAGACTCAAGTATAGGCCATCGTACCCGGCGCATTGCCGTGAGGCCCTTCGGCCATTATCGCTGCCAAACCACCCTGCCTGACCGCACCACCGCACGCACCTTTGAGAAATTAGTCAGTCCATCTGCCGGGTCGGCGTCGAGGACTGTGAGGTCGGCAAGCTTTCCCGCGCTGACGGTACCTTTACTATCGGAAACGCCCATGCGTGCCGCCGGATTGGTGGTCAGCATAGCCAACACGTCCTTCCAATTCAGGCCGCTGCGACCCAATTCAACAAATTCGCCCTCGGTTGAGTAGTCCTCCATGTACCCAACGTCGGTGCCGAAGATCAACTGCCCGCCAAGTTGGTGAAACTGATTCACCTCGGCACAAATCGGATCCATGTAGTGCGGGTCTTTGGTGACGGTGGTAGTGAACATCTTGAGCGTCGGAATCATCGCCATATTGTGGCTGATGGCAGTACTGAGCAACGCTTGGTCTACGCCGTTCGTGTCATCGGCCGCATGAGCCAACACGTCGACGCCGCTGTCGATAGCCACCCGCACACCGGCCAGATTGGACGGATGCGCGAAGACCAGCTTGCCATTCATATGGGTGGTAGTCACGGCCGCTTTGGCAATGTCCAAAGGCATCGGCAGCACGTGTCCGCGCGCTACCCAGGATCCGGTGAATAACTTCGTCAGATCTGCGCCGGAGCTTAAATTGCGGCGAACGACGCCCTGTGCCGCGTCTGTAGTTGCAGGCTGCGGCAACAAGGCGACCATCCACGCAGGCATCGTTTCTCGCAAGTAAAATGGCGCACCATGCGGCGGATATAGCGCAGTGCCCGCGGTGTAGATGAACGGCCCCGCCAATTCCCCGCTCTCCACACGCCGCCGTATTGAAAGCGTGTCCGCAGGATTCGATCCGAGATCGATCACCGTTGTAAATCCGCGGCTCAGAAACATGTCTGCCAGTTGGGCGTTGAGCACGTCAGCGTGCTTCCATTCCGCCATCAGCCACTTCGGCTCGGTGAAGTGGACATGCGCATTCCAAAAGCCGGCCGTGACCACGCAATGGTCGCAAGGCACAACCGTCGCGCTCGCGGGGACCTCAACGTGAGGACCGACGGCGGCAATCAATCCATCGCGAATCAGCACCGTGCCGTCCTCAGTAAGGGGCTCGGTGGGCGATGTGTAGATGCGGGCGTGTTCGATGGCCAGAATGCCCCTCGCACGCGTCTGTACCGGGTGCGCGACACGGCGGGGATAGAACTCCACCACCCAAATCGCAATGCAGCCCATCAACAGTAGCGCCAACAAGAGAAATAAGAGACGATAGGCCCATCTGCGCATGACGTTATTTACCTGTGCACAAGAATACGCACCCAGTGATAAATCGGTGCTGCGACGGCCCGGTTTGACGGCCCCAGCCCGGCACAATAGCTTTGTAGAGTGCGGAGTCCCGCGTCGCGGTCCGCGCAGAGGAGCAGGATGCAGAGCAAATTTTTCCCAAGGGTTCGCATTGAAGCTGTACTTCTCATGGCCTCGGCCTTAGCTTGCCAAGGCGCACTGGCCCAGGATTTGAAAAGCTTTGAGCAGCGCATCACCACCAAGGTGCTGCCCAATGGGCTTACGCTGGTGATCTGCCAACGGCCCGAAGCCCCGGTGTTTAGCTACACCACCTTTATAGATGCCGGAGACGTGAACGACCCTTCGGGACAAAGCGGCCTCGCCCACATGTTCGAACATCTCGCCTTCAAGGGCACCAGTGAAATCGGCACTACCGACTACGCCAAAGAAAAACTCGCGCTCGCCAAGGTTGAGGCAGCCAATGACGCCTTTGAAGCTGAAAACCTGAAGCCTGCGGGGCCTGACAAGCAAAAAATTGCCGACCTCAAGAAAGCAGTGTTGGACGCCGAAACCGAAGCCCACAAATTCGTAGTTCCCAACCAGTTCACCGAGGTCGCGGAGCGCAACGGCGCGGCCGGGCTCAATGCCCAGACCGGGCTCGACGAAACCACGTACTTCTGGTCTATGCCCGAGAACAGGCTGGAACTGTGGGCATGGCTCGAAAGTGGCCGGCTCTCAGACGTTGTGCCGCGCGAGTTCTACAAGGAACGCGACGTGGTGATGGAAGAGCGCCGCATGAGCATCGACTCCAACCCCATGCGCCGCCTCTTCGAGCAATTCGATGCCACTGCTTACGTCGCCCACAATTACGGTCGCAGCAATATCGGCTGGCCGAGTGAATTGAGCCAGATCACCGCCACCGAAGCCATGGACTTCCATAAAAAATATTACGTAGGCTCAAACATCGTTGAGGTCATTGTCGGCGATGTTAAAGCTTCTGAAGCACTTCCAATATTAGAGAAATACTTCAGCCGCGTTCCAGCCGGGCCCAAGCCGGAAGACATGACCACTGTAGAGCCGAAACAGTTCGCCGAAAAAATTGTCACCATCCGCGACTCCAGTCAGCCCGTATACATTGAGGGCTACCATCGGCCCAGCTATCGCGATCCTGACGATGCTGTGTATGACGCCATCAGCGACATCCTTTCCAATGGCCGCGTCTCACGGCTTTACCGCGGCCTGGTGCGCGATCAGCAGATTGCCGCAGTGGCTGAGGGCGTCAGCCCCTACCCCGGCACCAAGTATCCGAGCCTGTTTGTCTTTCTGGCCTTCCCCCTGCCCGGGCATGCGCCAACCGAGATGCGCGACGCCATTCATAAGGAAATCGAAAAGTTTAAGACCGCCGACGTAACCGACGCCGAAATTGCGATGTACAAGACCCGCACCCGCGCCGACCTGCTGCGCAGCCTGGCCGACAACCAGGGTCTAGCCAACGCGCTGGCGGAGTACCAAACCCGCTACGGCGATTGGCGCGAACTATTCAAGCAACTCGATCGCGTAGATAAGGTGACCAAGGCCGATATCCGACGTGTCGCCAATCAAGTCTTCTTACCGTCCAATCGCACCGAAGCATGGATTGAAACCGCGGCTCCCTCCGCCACACCTAAGAAAGATGGAGGCGCAGAATGAGCGGCCTTTCGATTTCAAGATTTATTATCGCCAGCACAATCATCTCCGCTGTCTTGCTTCCCGCAAGCGGCGGCGCTCAACAAGCCAAACCGTGGGACAAGATTCCCATTCCCAAGCTCCATGACTTCAAGCCGCAACAGCCTAAGCGCATCGCGCTCAAAAACGGCATCGTGCTTTTTCTGCAGGAAGATCATGAACTCCCATTCGTCTCCGGTTCGGTGCTGATTCCGGGTGGCGCGCGCGATGAAGATGCGGCAAAGACAGGCCTCGTCTCCCTCTACGGACAAACGTGGCGCACCAGTGGAACGGCGAAGCAGAACGGCGACGCCATGGACGACCTGCTCGAATCAAAGGCAGCTCACATCGAGACGGGCGGCGATGTAGATTCGACGGCGGTCTCGTGGGATTCGCTGAAGGGGAATACAGACCAGGTATTCGCACTCGCGATGGACCTGCTCTTCCACCCCAAGTTCGATCCTGAAAAACTACGGCTTGCGCAACAGCAGGAAGCTACCGGCATCGTTCGCCGCAACGACGATGAAAGCGGAGTCGCGAGTCGCGAAGCGACCAAGCTGGTGTACGGCCCCGACAGCCCGTATTCCCGCCAACCGGAACTGGCCACGATCGGCAAGGTTTCGGTCGCTGACCTGCAAGCCTGGCATGACCGCACCATCGGCAATAAGCTGATCGTCAGCATGAGCGGCGACTTCGACGCGGCCGCGATGGAAGCCAAACTGCGCGCCACTTTCGAAGGCTTGCCAACTGCTAAACCCCTGCCGGCGCGCCACGATGTCTTCACCGGACCCAAGCCCGGCCTCTACTTCATCAACAAGGAAGATGTGAATCAGTCCGATGTCGAGATCGTTGGCCTTGGTACCGACCGGCACAATCCTGACGTTCCCACACTTGGCGTGATGAATGACATCTTGGGCGGCGGATTTACCAGCAGACTGTTTCAGAAGGTCCGCACCGAACTCGGCCTCGCCTATGAAGTGGGCGGCGGGGTTGGGTCGGGTTGGGACCATCCTGCCCCAATTCGCATTGTTGTCCTGACCAAAAGCTTATCGACGGTTGACGCCACCAAGGCTGCCCTGGCTGAAATCGAGGGCCTGGCGTCTAAGCCCTTTACCGACGAAGAACTCAAGCGCGCCAAGGACAATTTCCTTAATTCATTCCTCTTCCGCTATGACACCAAAGACAAGGTACTCGCCGAGCGCGTACGCCTTGAGTTCTTCGGCTATCCGCCCGATTACCTTGAAACCTACAAGGCTGCGCTTGAAAAAGTAAGCATGACAGAACTCACCGCGGCCGCCAAAAAATACATTCATCCCGACAAGCTTGCCGTGCTGGTCGTCGGCAATGAGTCGGAGATTAAGCCCGGGCTCGACGAACTCAAGCTGGGTCCAATTCACTCCATCGATATCACCATTCCGCAGCCCGGCGCGCCATCTGGTCCCCAGCCTGGCAAGTCAGCTCCCGCCGAGAAACCGCAATGAGTGAAATACCAAATAGCACTCAACCAGACTCACTTGCGATCGTTATCATGGCGGCCGGCAAAGGAACGCGACTCAAGTCCAGACGGCCCAAGGTGCTGCATGAGGTCGGTGGACGGCCGCTGCTCGCCCATGTAGTCGCCGCGGCCAGCCGCCTGGTAGATCCGGCCCACATTTACGCGGTGGTGGGCCACCAGGCAGAACGCGTCCGCGAAGCAATGGCCTCAACCGGAATCAAATTCGTCGATCAGCCGGAACAGCGTGGCACTGGCCACGCCATTCAATGTGCGCGCGCCGCCATTGCGGGCTATCAGAATGTGCTGGTGCTGTCCGGCGACGTTCCTCTGATCCGCACCGAAACCCTTCGACACCTGATTCAGTTTCACCAGGCGCAGCAGGCCGCGATGACTATCCTCTCCGCTGTGCCGGACGATCCAACCGGCTACGGCCGCGTGGTGCGCGCAGCCCCCTCATCTCCCGAAGTTGCAGCCATCGTCGAGCAAAAGGCCCTCGCCCCGGATCAGCTTTCCATCGGCGAAATCAACTCCGGCATCTATGCTTTCAAATCTGCGCCCTTGCTCGCGCACATCGCCCAGCTCACCGCCAACAACGTTCAGGGTGAACTCTACTTGACTGACATGGCCGGCTTGCTGCGCGCCGCCCGCGAGCGAGTGGTCGCCCTCAAAATCGACCAGGCGGCAGAAGTCCTTGGCGCCAACACCATAGCCGAGTTGGTCGCACTCGATACCAGTTTGCGCGCCGCCACTGCCACCCGCCTCATGGCCACCGGAGTTACCATCTTCCGGCCCGACACATGCGTCATCGACGCCGAGGTCGAGGTCGCTCCCGATACCGTCATCGAGCCTTTTGTGCAATTGCTCGGCCGCACCCGCATCGGTACCGAATGCCATATTCGTTCTTATTCCGTGGTCGAGAATTGCACGCTTGGCAACCGCGTGCTGCTGCGCCAAAGCTGCATACTTGCCGACAGCAGGGTAGCCGATGGTGCGAAAATAGGCCCCTTCGCCCACTTGCGTCCGGGCAGCGAAATTGGCGAAGACGCCCACATCGGCAACTTCGTCGAAACCAAAAAAACGCGCCTCGGTAAAGGCGCCAAAGCCAACCATCTCACATACCTGGGCGATGCTGAGGTCGGAGCAGGCACGAATATCGGCGCGGGCGTCATCACCTGCAACTACGATGGAGTAAATAAACACGTCACCCGTATCGGTCAGGGAGTGTTTGTCGGCAGCGACTCCACCCTGGTTGCGCCGATCTCGATCGAGGATGGCGCGTATATCGGGGCGGGCTCCTGTATCACCCACAACGTGCCCGCCGGCGCACTCGCTGTAGGTCGCGCCCACCAGATCACCAAAGAGGGTTGGGCCAGTGCACGCCGCGCGCGCAAGGCAGCAGAGACTAAGTCCCAATGACGCTCGCCGACTTCTAAGTAGATACCACGTCAGATAGCGGTACTAGCGCTATAAAGAGGAAACACGAATTCCTAAGCGCGATGTAAGACTTTAGTACTTTGGTTCGCGATCAGGAAGGTCTTGCGTAGGTCTTTGAGTAAGCGTAACTTGTCCTTACGTTATGATCTAAGTCAGCGACTCAAGTGACACACGGTTAGATACGAATGTGCGCCGAACTCTAAGCATAGTCAAACTTGGCTGACTAAGAAATGAGACTTAACCCGCACATATGGCTCGGGCGAGACTTATTCTGTATGTAACATTGGTCCCTTCGCCGCCAAGCAGTGAATTGCTGTGCAAGAAGACCAAATCGATGATGCCGGCTCCGAGCATCTACGTGAACGGGAACCGCGAGAGGTAAGGGCTTGGCATCGAAAGTGGCAATCCTGGGATCACCGAATCCACCGCCGCCCCAAGTTTTGAAGGAAGATCCTCGCGCAGCCGCGAAGTTGCGCAAGTCCACCCGTGTGCTGGTTGTCGACGATGAGGCACACGTTCGATCGATGATTGGCGCTACTCTCGAGCGACAGGGCTATGAGGTCCATTTGGCGTCATGCGGCCGTGAAGCTATGGAAGCGCTCGACCAGTTTTCCTTCGAGCTTATCCTGACCGACATCGTCATGCAGGAAGGCAATGGGCTCGCGCTGCTTGAGAGAATCCATTCCGAGCATCCCAATCTTCCCGTCATCATGGTCACTGCCATCCACGACATCAGTGTGGCCATCGACTCGATGCGTCGTGGAGCTTACGACTACCTGCTGAAGCCGTTCGAACGCGAGCACCTCATCGCTACAGTTCAGCGTGCCCTCGATCACCGCCACGCACTGCAAGAGAATCACACTTACCAGCAAAACTTGGAACAGGTCGTCCGCGCCCGCACCGAAATGCTTCGCCAGGCAATGGAAGACCTCGAACACTCCTATGATGTCACTCTCGAGGCTCTGGGCGACGCGCTCGATCTTAAAGATTCCGAAACCGAGGGCCACTCCAAGCGCGTAACGGCTTATACGATTGCCTTGGCCCGGGCCATCGGCGTCTCACCCGCCGAAATCAAAATCATTGCGCGCGGCGCTTTCCTGCACGACATCGGCAAGATGGCCATTCCTGACGAAATCCTCCGCAAACCCGGCAAGCTCACCCATCAAGAGCAAGACGTGATGCGCGAGCATTGCACCCGCGGCTATCAGATGCTGCGCAAAATTCCTTTCCTCAGCGAAGCTGCCGAGATCGTATTCACCCATCAGGAGCATTTCGACGGCAGCGGCTATCCCAGCGGATTGAGGGGGAGCAGCATTCCCGTCGGCGCGCGCATCTTCGCGGTGGCGGATGCACTCGATGCAATTACCAGCGACCGTCCGTATCGCGTATCGCGCACCTTCGATGCAGCCCGAGAAGAGATTGTGCGCTGTTCGGGGACCCAGTTCGATCCCGCCGTAGTCGAGAGTTACTTGAAGATCCCCAATGAGTTATGGCTTGAATTGCGAACCGAAATCACCGGACAAAATCGCAGCTTCTCGACGTTTGGCGCCCCCTCCCGCTAGCACCGTTATTCCAAAAAGCTGCGCCTCTGCCTTATCCCCAAATCCAGCGCATCGCGCCACAATTACAAACAGTTCAGCGCTTTGTAACAGGCATGACTTTTAGTCGTGCCGATAATTGACCGCCGTGTCACAGGGCATGAATTTAGTCGTACCGATAATTGAGCGCTTTGTAACAGGGCATGACTTTAGTCGTGCCGATAAAGCCCGTAAATCGATGGGGCTTTAGCCCCTGCGGGCTTCCATTTTGAACCAGTCCCTCTGAAGCCCAGCCTCTCTCCGCAGCCGGTTTACACCCGAATAGCCGTGACCTGCAAATATTCGTTGTGAATCAATACGTGCTCGGCGGGATCTGCCGCTACATTGGCATTCGACCACAGACCCTCAAGGTCCGCGGTCAGCCTCGCTTGACCTTGCGCATCGAGACGATTAAACGCAGCCTGAGTTGGCCCAAAGTATTTGCGGAAAAACGCTACCACCCCGGCAGCACTGGCCGGCAGATCAAACACGATTGGAATAATTCGCGTTTCGATTTTAGTGAATTGATTGCGGAGGCGCTCCGTCACCGTCTTGGCGTCTCCCCACAGCACAGGAGGCTCGATTCCGGGCGCAGGTGGAGCATGGCGCGCACTGACCGCGAACATCTGGCCGGAAAAACTGGCGGGATTCCAATTGGCCATTGCGAGCAATCCGCCCGGCCTGAGCACCCGGGCAAACTCCGCCACCACCAATGCCGGACGCGGTGCAAACATTGCGCCAAACATGCTCACAACGGCATCGAAAGCGCCATCGGCGTACGGTAGTTCCTCCGCATCGCCTTCATCAAAGGAGACGGTAAGGTTTTCGGCCGCTGCGCGCTCACGCGCCTGCGCAACAAGGTTGGGAGCGATGTCTACCCCCGTGATGATCGCGCCACTGCGGGCCAGTGGTATGGCTAAGTTGCCGGTGCCGGTCGCTACGTCGAGCACTCGCGCTCCATTGGGAATCGCAAGCCGCCTGGCAAAAGCCTCCGCATCGCTGGCAATTGTTTTGGCCACCACGCCGAAATCGCCAGACATCCACGTGGCGCGCATCGACTCTTTTACGTGTTGCATCTGTAAGTCGGAAATTGCCATTGCAACCTCGCCAGCCACTTCAGTTCATCTTGAGATACAAGCCACAAAGATCAACGCAGGCGCGACCGCCGCAATTTACACATTGGTCGTCTCAACCTTTGGAATCAGCTTCCACTCTATCTGCAGCACGCAGGCATTCTCGCCATCGATCAACTGGTGAGCGGCCGCCTGCGCCTCCTCCGCAATGTCGCCTTCGATCTCAATCGGAGTGCCGCTCTTGCCGCGTAGCAGCCACCACTTCTTGGCTTCGTCGCGGCCTAGATACACTGTCTCGTTCACGTGCTTCGTTGAATAGACTTCAGAATGCTCAACCACAAAATCTTCTGCACCCACCTCAGCCTCCTGGTTGCTCTTGCAATGCCTGCAATGTCGCCCGGCATCGCTCGCTACTTGGTTAGATGTACTACACTCGCCGTCGCTTTCGTATGGCTTCCGGGGGAAGCAAGCGGTTGGGCGGCTCATCCAAAATTTGTAATAAAAGGCTGGAAACATGTCAGGCCGCAGCGAGACGTTCGACCTTCACGACAACGCAGCGCGTTCTTTGAATAACGCTGGCCTAAAAGGTTAGTGACTCGCCTGACTTGGTCGGGCGAGTCACACGCGTACTAACAACTTCACTGAATCCAATCCGGCAGCGCGCGGATAAGGAGCCAAAATCGCCATGAGCAGATATGCATCCCTACGAGTCCCCTGCGCCGCAGCCACCCCGCGCCGCCCGGCCTGAGTTACTTCATGCAGGGCTTGCCGCGGTCTGCCTTCGCGCCCATCTTCATCGCGTCGGACTCCGTCATATACTTGCCCTCTTTTGTCTTCCCGTAATAGGTGCTTCCTGAGCAGTGATAAACCTTTGACGAAGTGTTGACCCATACCATCCCGGGGCCTCCGCCTGGAGCCTCGGTAGTCATTGCAGCTCCTGCTCTGTTCTTCGTCTTCATTCCCGCCGACTTGGTAGCGTCCCCGGTTTTATCTGCTGCATTCATGGTGGCATCGCCGGTCTTTGTCGCTGCGGTCTTGGTCGCATCCCCGGTCTTCACCGCTGCAGTCTTGGTCGCATCCCCGGTCTTCATGGCTGCTGTCTTGGTGGCATCCTCGGTCTTCATGGCAGCGGATTTGGTCTTCGTTGCCGCCGTCGGTTTGCCGTTCCACATCTTCACGCCTTTATGGCCGCTGCAGGCTCCGGATTTTGAAGGAGCCGTGGTGTAAGTTCCGTCGTTACATTGCCCCGTAACTGCTGCGGGGGCCTGGGCGAGACTGAGGAAAGGGCTGAACACAAAAGCCGTCAAGCCGACTGCAAGTATCCTATTGATCATATTTTCTCCTTAGTTGGTGAGTGAACGACGTTTAATTGAACGCAAGCTTTCAGCGCGGTCATAAGACTAACCGAATACAGGTCGCATGTAGAACATTATTTAGGGTTAGAACAATTTGCCCAGGATCTGCGACGCCATTCCGCCGAACCCGGATTGAGGCGGAGCCTGCTGCCCACCAGCGGTGAAATGCGACATCACCAGCGGCAGTACGGTTGCCATAGCAATCTTGGCCACTTCAGGCGAAACGCCCGCCTTACCGGCGACACGATCGATGAAGCCAGTATTGCCGAGCCCTTGCTGCACCTGCTCAGGAGAAGCCGAAGTTTCCTGACCGCTGGACCAGTTCTGAACCTCGTTTTGCATGCCGTTTTCGCGAAAGTGCTGCATCACGCCAGCGAGCCCGCCCGGATGTTCATCGAGCGCCTGCATCAGGCCGCCAGCAACCTTTGCATTCGCGCCGCCACCTTGGCCGGCCGCGTTTTCGATTGAATCTAAAAATCCCACGTTTCGATACCTCCCCGCGTTTGGATGCCGCCAACCCGGCCTGCTGCAACCCACGAATGAGAAATAATTACAGTTATCCGCATTCAAGAGAACAGGCGCGAGTCCCACCCCACGGGCGAAGACCTGTCCGTGGGGACCCCGCAGTGAGACCGGGCGTGCCTCAGGGGCTTGGAAAGCACGAACCTGAACACTACGAGATGGGACCAAGGGTGGGAAAGCACGGACCTAAACACGACTCGCATCGACTCGGCTCTGAGAGGGCGCAATTCAGCCGTTGCCGGGTGCCTCAAGGGTGGGAAAGGACGGACCTAATACGACGTTTTGAAGGCACGCGGCTTCAGCCGCGCCGTCAACGCCACAAATAAGGCCGGGCTTCAGCCCCCGAGGGAAATCCTGCAGCGTGCCCCCAGCCATGACGCACTATGGGTGGTAAAGCACGAACCTGAACACTACGAGATGGGACCAAAGGTGGGAAAGGACGGACCTAAACACGACGTTTGAAGGGGCGCGGCTTCAGCCGCGCCGTCAACGCCACAAATAAGGTCCGGGCTTCAGCCCCCGAGGGAATCCTGCAGCGTGCCCCCAGCCATGACGCACTATGGGTGGTAAAGCACGGACCTGAACACTACGAGATGGGACCAAGGGTGGGAAGCACGGGATCTGAACACGACGTTTGCAGGGGTGCGGCTTCAGCCGCGCCGTCAACTCCGAAATAAGTCCGCGTTCTACCCTGCATTACGTGTCCGGCCGACACACTTCATCCCTTTACAGAAAATTATCTAATCATGGAGCACAATCGTTGTGAGCGTATTCCAGTTGAAGAACCAAGGTATCTTCCAATGCTACCCGTAACCCCCTTATTATCAAATTTCTGCGAGTAACTTCAATGGAATCAGAATTTTAGCGCGCGCAGGCACTCGCAAGCTTCAGAAAATAAACTACTTCCATCCAGAAATAGGGGGGGAGGGGGTGGTCGTAATTGCGATCCGGCCCAATACACACGTCGGATGGGCCACGAACTAGATTGCGACATCTCCTGTGACTCCAGTCGCCGGCCCTTACGCCGAATAGCGCTTCTGATGCCACAAC
>JANXYB010000108.1 GCA_025350325.1 Acidobacteriaceae bacterium | reverse complement strand
AAGGCGCGCGCCTCGCTGGCAGCGGACTCAAGAAACGCGTGCTGCTGGGTGCGTTCTTCAGCGATGTTGCCCAGTTGAGTGCGAGTCTGTTCAAGCTCAGCGCCGGCGGCGGAGAGGCGCGCCCCAAGTTCGCTGATGCGCTCGGCGTTGCCACGCTCCCGGGCTGCGGCTCGCTCCAACTCCACCGCGGCGCTGTTGGCGCGGTTCTGCGCCTCCTGCCCCTCGTGGTCGAGCGCGTATCCGCGTTCGGTGAGGGTGTGCTGGCTGGTGTCGAGGGTCTCGATTGCGCTCGCGCCGCCGGCGATGTTTGTGGTGAGGGTGGCAATCTCCTGAACGAGGCGGGATTGGTCTGCATCCATCATCGCCATGCGGCTGGCGAGCACCACGCGCAGGCGGCTGCGAAGCTCGTCGCGCACGGCGGCGAAACGTTCAGCCTTGGAAGCCTGGCGCTTGAGCGAATTCATCTGGCGTGTGACTTCTTCGAAAATGTCGTCGACGCGCGCCAGGTTTTGCTTGGCACTCTCTAGGCGCAACTCGGCGAGGCGTTTGCGATTTTTAAAGCGGGTGATGCCGGCGTCTTCTTCAATGATGGAACGTCGGTCATGCGGTTTAGAACTGAGCAGCTGGCCAATGCGCTCCTGACCGATGATGGCATAGCTTTCGGGCCCGAGTCCGGTGCCCATGAAGATGTCTTGAATGTCGCGCAGGCGGCAGAGCTTGCCGTTGAGCAGGTATTCACTCTCGCCGGTGCGGAAGAGGCGGCGGGTGATAACGATTTCGCCTTTTTGCGGTGTGCGATGGAACTTTCGGCGGCGAATCTTGAGCACGACGGCTTGCGGGCCCTCTGCGGTCGCGGAGAATTGCTGCTGCTCTGGCGTGTCTTCTTCTATGACCTGACCGGGCTGCTCGTAGGAGATGATTTCTTCGGCCTCGGCTGCGCTCTGGCGGCGAAATTCATTCTCATCCCAGTCGATCGGGCCCTCATGCTGCACCGAAACTTCGGGCTCGACGGGAATGGGCCCTTCGTACGCCTCGGGATCGACCATGGTGATCGTCACTTCGGCCATCCCAAGGGCCTTGCGCTCGCGGGTTCCGGCGAAGATGACGTCTTGCATATTGGAGCCGCGCAGGCTCTTGGCGCTTTGCTCGCCTAAAACCCAGCTCACGCCGTCAAGGATGTTGGACTTGCCGCACCCGTTTGGTCCCACCACCACGGCGATGCCTGTTCCCGGAACGGTGAGTTCCGTTCGGTCACAAAAGCTTTTGAAGCCGAGGATGTGGATTTTTTTCAGTTTCAGCATGTTTACTCCGGACAACTGGGCTCGGGGAAATCGAATCCGGTCGGCTGGGTCGTGTTGCGCGTTCACTCGAGCCGCCTGGAAAGATTGTCCTTAATTAGAGACTGTAAGGAGCCCGAAAGCCATGGTCAACGTGGTGAGGGGGTGTTTTTGTGGATAATAGGGGCCGGAATGTCACTTCTCTGAAATTCTCGGGTAAATTGCCGGTAACTTCGGGTTTTCTGGGAGTTTTAGACAAGTTATCCACAGGGGAAATCGTTGGGTGCGGGGACGATTTGTCGAGTCTGGCCGACTGGCTTTTACGAGCCCAATCCGGCGGCTGAGTGGTCGACAGCCAGTGCCGTAGTTGCAGCTTCCGTTGCCCTCGCCGCTTATAGACGGCTAGGGCGCGATGATCCCGGTTAGTTGGCCTTCTTAAACTCGAAGATTGCCAGGTTCATCTGGCCTTCGGTGAGGACGTGCACGGTGAGGACGGTCTTGCCGGCGGGCAAGTTGATCTGGGCGATTCCCTGAGCCATGTTCCAGTGGTGCCACTGACGCCAGGCAACCGGATCGGCGGCGTCCTGGGTTGAAACGATGGTCAGGGGGCCGGTGGCTGGTTCACCGTTGACGTCGAGAGAAATGGTGCCGCCCCGGTTTGAGGTGTAGAGCAGGTCGGCGGAGTACTCGCCGGCCTCGGCCACGTTCACCGTGAGGTTGAACCATTCGCCGGGCTCAGTCCAACCGACGTATAGAAGGTCTGCGGGAGGGATGACCTTGTCATAGGGGTTGTCGTCGATCTTGGGGTCGAGCTTGAACTTGGTGTAGGAAGTGTCGACCCCCTCGTGCATGCGGAATTCGTTGAGGTAGGTGCCGTTTGCAGGGTTGAGGGCGCCGCTGCCGTTATTTTTGGCGTCGCTGTCGTGGTAGGCCACCCCCTCCCCGCCAAGGTCGTAGTAGGCGCAAAGGACCTTACCGGGAATCTTCTGTTGGCCGGCGGAGTAGTGGTCGTCGCGGAATGGCGTTCCTTTGTAGCGGGACAGGAAAGCCTTTTTGGGGGCACCGAAGGCGTGGGCGGTAACCACGAGGGCAAGAATGCATAACGTAAAGCGTATGAAGGGCACTTTCACTTTGTACTGCCTCCGGCGCATGGTTTCGCAAAATCAGGAATGCGCGCGACTGATGCGAATTCACTTGAGAATGGTAACGCCGCGACGTGGGAGCGGGGAACTGTGACCCGAGAATGGTAAGTGGCTACTAATGCCGTTGACCCATGCTGATCAGTTCATAGCGAAGCGCATCAGGCGCGCACTGGTGAGTCTTGATCCCGGCTTGATATCCCCGTGATCGTCCAGTTCCGACCAGCCGGAGTTGGCGATGTAGTAGAAGTATTTGCCCACGATGACGCCGTGGGTCGGGTCTCCGAGTGTGGGCGTACCTCGCTCGATTATTTGTTCGGACTTTATCTGCGTGAGGGTTTGATCGAGGTCAAGGCTAACGACACGTTCCGGGGAAGTGCCGTTCTGCGTAAGAATCAATGAACTGCCATTGAGATACAAACCATCGATGCCGTTGAGGGCGGTCATTTCACCTTTGAGATTTTTGGAATTCAGCCAGACTGCATGACCAGTGTGCAGGTTGAGAACGGCAATTCCGCGCAGATAATCGGGAACCAGCGCTCGCTCGCCATCCGCGAGCACATTGGCAGTCTGCGGTGATATGAAGTCGGTGCCATTAATGAGCACGATCTTGCCGTCGACTACCCGGTAGACACCCCCGCCGAAACCATCGCTGACGATGGAATCGCCGTTTTTTGCGAGAGCCAAATCGGCGAGCGCCGTATGCGGTGGACCCTCGATACGATGTAGCAACCTGCCGGTGTGCAGATCGAAGCAGAGAATGGCAGAGCGATCCCAATCTGATTTTGGAGCGGGATTGAAATCTTTGAGTGCGGCCTCTGTTGCCCAAACAAGGTTGCGCGTGCCGTCGACTTTGATGGCAAACATTGGCCAATGACTCGGCGATTGCGCGAAGTCGGTGGCTGCGCCGTTCATGGCGACGCGAATGATCTTATGCTCGAGCACGCTTGTGATCAGGAATGATTTCGACTGCGCATCATATGCGATGTCTTAAGCTACGAGACCTGAATCGGCAAGCGTGAATACGGGCTCCGCTTTTGAGATGGCGGCCTTGTTGCTTCGCAACTTTTGCATTAGGGATCTGTATTGCGGCGTGGTCTCGAGTTTGGCAAATGTTTTGTCGCTGCCGTTCATCAGGTCATCGTCGATCTGGCCTGCCTGTGCGAACTGCTCCAGCGAGCGAGTGCGTGGGGTGCATCCCCTGCGTCTGAGTATGCATGAGCCGAGCTTTCGAGGGCAGGCGGAGAGTCATTGAGCAGGCGCTGAATTTTGAGCACAGCCTGAAGCCGTGCAGCCTTGTCGCCGGACTCTCGTGCTGCGTGCGCCTGCTGGCGAAGAGTGGCTAGCTGCTCGCCCGCGGTCGGCGATGATGGCGTCGAGGCACCCAACAGGATCGCGGTGACGGCAAGCATTCTGATCATCGCGGAATTGTATACCGCACCTCGATTCGATGGCGGGGCTTTGTGACGAAGTGTGCCCAGATGTTGCGGTTCATTGAGCCAGGGAAGCGTTCAATGAGGCGCGGATTTCTGTAGCTGGGTCAGCACATCGTGAATGGCGTCGATGACGAGGTCGGGTGCGTCATCTTGAATGTAGTGACGCGATTGTGGCACAAGGACATGGCGGGCGTGCGGAAGGTTTGCCAGGAACTCATTTTGAAGAGCGAGTTTCAAGTCCTGCTCACAGGGTTGCCGGGAAAATCGGGATCTTTGAGCGTCCCAGTCAACAGCACAACGGGAACGTCCGGGAGCGGCAATGCGGCACTGAGCGCGCTCCCGCTCGCTTTAGATCCTTCAAGCTCAGCTTTTTGCGCGTCGGAAAATTTGGGCATCATCGCATCGAGTGTTTTCTGGCGCGCGTTCCATTGCTCGGCGGGTAACTGAGCCTTGAGTTTGTCAAGCAGTCTGCCGTCTTCGGGATCGACAAAGACCAAGCCGGCGATTTCAGCGGGATAGGTATGGGCGTAAAGCTGGATGATTGCGCCGCCGAGAGAGTGCCCCACGAGGATATAGGGAGGCTCGATTTTCGCGGCGCGCAGAAGAGCGTGCAGTTCAGAAGTCATAGCCTCGACCGACTTGGGGTTTGGCGACGGTTCTGATTTGTCGAGGCCGGCACGGTCATAGGCAAATGTGCCGGAAAACTTCGCAACTGCAGGTTGCACCTTCTGCCAAGTCGAGAGGTCCTCACCCATACCCGACTCAAAAACAACAACCGGCATGCCTGCACCTGCCTGGGATACAAAAACCTTGTAGCCTTCTAATTGAACCTGACTGTCGTGATTCGATTGCGCGAGGCAGTGAGGAACTGCGACAACGAGCAATGCCGAGAGAGTTGAGCACGAAACCAATGACACGAGCGCTTTCTTCACGGATGCTTCCTCCAAAATACTCCTAAGCTGTGGAGTTGGAGGAAGTTCAGCGCCGCTGATGCAAACGTGACGAACGGTGCTGCTCAAGCTATGAAAAGGCGGTGGGCGGGGTCGGCCAAATCTTGCAGGTTCGCGAATCTAACTCTATTTGCAAATGCTGCTGAGAAACGAATTTGCGCGCCGTGCGGGGCTCTTCGGGCCTGATAGAGTTTGAGGACATCGCGGACAGTCTGTGAATATTGCTCAAATCAATTCCTCCTCCCTGTCAGCCGCAATGATCCGGTGCGTCATTCCTGTAAAGTTGGAGTAAGAGATTCTCAGCGTCTCCGAGATTCTTTAATGCGCCGGGCGCTCTCTGCTGACAACTTCTTCCAATCCGAAAGAGCTTGCTGCGCTCCTGCTAAAGGTGTTTGGGTTTGCGGGCTTCAGGGCCAACCAGGAGGCAGTATGTCGCGCTGCGATCGACGGGCGCGATCTACTTCTGGTGATGCCCACCGGGGCGGGAAAGTCGCTGTGCTATCAGTTGCCTGCGATTGCGCTCGGGGGCACGGCGCTGGTAATTTCGCCGCTGATCGCACTCATGGAAGACCAGGCGGCAAAGCTGACGGCGCTCGGCTTGCGGGTAGGCCGGATCCATTCGGGGCTGGAACGAGCGATTGCGCGGCAGGCTTGCGCCGACTACTTGCGGGGCGCGCTGGAGTTTCTTTTCATTGCGCCGGAGCGGCTGCGGGTCCCGGGATTTCCGGAGATGCTGGCCAAGAGGAAGCCGGCATTGATTGCGATCGATGAAGCGCACTGCATTTCACAGTGGGGGCATGACTTCAGGCCCGACTATCGCATGCTGGGGCAATATCTTCCCGCGCTGCGTGAGGGCGCGACAGTGCCGGTGCTGGCGCTGACGGCTACGGCCACTCCGGCGGTGCAGGCCGACATTGTTGCGCAACTGGGAATCAGCAATCCGGCGCGCTTCATTCATGGTTTCAGACGCGACAATCTTGCTATTGAAGTCGTTGAGGTTTCGATGCCGGAGCGGCCAGCGGCGATCTGCAACTTGCTGGAGGAGAAGGCGCGGCGTCCCGCGATTGTGTATGCGACTTCACGCAAACAGGCGGAGCAGTTGGCCGAGAATTTTCCGAGCTCGATTCCTGCTGCTGCTTATCACGCGGGATTGACTGCGGAGACGCGCGAGCGGGTGCAGCGGGCGTTTCAAGCCGGCGAACTGGAAGTCGTGGTGGCGACGATCGCGTTTGGCATGGGCATCGATAAGGCTGATATTCGCACGGTGATTCATGCGGGACTGCCGGCGACGCTCGAAGGCTACTACCAGGAGATCGGGCGCGCGGGGCGGGATGGGGCGGCGAGCCGGACATACCTGATGCATTCATATGCGGACCAGAGGACGCATGACTTTTTTTTAAGTCGCGATTATCCGCCTGTCGATCACCTCGAACAGGTTTTCAAAACCTTGCGTGATGCGATGCGGCCGGTCGAGGATTTGCGGGCGGGAACGAAGTTGAGTGCGGAGGAGTTTGACAAGGCGCTGGAGAAGCTCGAGATTCACGGGGGCGCACGCGTTGACTTTGGCGGTCGCGTGATCGCAGGCGCGCACGGATGGAAGAAGACTTATGCGGTGCAGGCGCAATATCGCGCCGAGCAGATTGAAAAGGTGCTGCGGTTTACAACTTCAAGCGAATGCAGGATGGCCGCGCTGGTGAGGCACTTCGGAGATGTGGGGGATGCGACGAAGCCGTGCGGGGTATGCGATGTATGCGATCCGGCGGGCGCGGTGCTGCGGCTGTTTCGACGCGCCTCCGCAGCGGAGAGCGCGATGGCGTTGGCGATATTGAACGATCTGCGCGCAGTCGATTATAAAGCTGCGGGAACGTTGCAGCGAGGCGTCGATGCATCGGGCCGTACAAGTCGGGACGCGTTTGATGGTTTGTTGGATGCGTTGGTGCGCGCCGGATTGGTTGCAATCGAAGATGCGGAATACGAGAAGGATGGCGAGGTCCGGCGCTATCGCAAAGTACGACTGACTGAAACGGAATTGGAACACCGGCCGTCGATGTCGTTGAGTTTACTTATCAGCGACGGAATGGTCGAAGAGTTTGGCGGGCAGGGATCGCAGCCCCCGCGTAAATCGAAAGCAGAAAAAGGCAGGGCCAAAGCTGGAGTTGAAAACGCGCGCGGAGGCGGGGCTGGCAAAGATGCGATTGAGTTGTCGGTAGATGGAGAGGCGTTGGCAGTGCGGCTCCGCGAGTGGCGTGCGTTGGAAGCGAAGCGGCTCAAAGTACCAGCGTTTTTAGTGATGCACGATCGCACCTTGAATGCGGTGGCGCAGAGGCGGCCGGGAAATCCGCGGCAGTTGTTGGAGATTGATGGGCTGGGGCCAGCGAAGGTGGAGAAATTTGGCGCGGCCATTTTGAAGCTGTGCTTGGTCGGTGAGTAAAGACTATGCGTGTAAAAACAAGCCCCCGAACGAATCCGGGGGCTTAGACTGCTGGCAAACTTATTCGTCGGCTGAAGCATTCCCTCAGCGGCTAAAGCCGCATCGATTTGAATGACTATCTGGCGTGGCTGAAGCCACGCCCCTTCAAAGCCAGGGTTCATTCATCAGGACATAAAACGGTGTTATTTCGAAATTATTGCGGTTATTTATCAAGCAAAGCCCCCGAACGAATCCGGGGGCTTATGTTTAATTGGTTTGATCTCGATCAAAGCAGTTTCGGAATTGGTGTAGACCGAGCATGCACTCCAGCGGCTTTTTTATCAAGAAAAAGCCGTCTTCATGAATACCAAAAAGTCTACGTGTAATCCGAAAACTGCTCTAGGCGACGCGCTCGATGGTGACGGACTCGAGCACGACGGGCTTGTTTGGCTTGTCCTGACCGCTGCGCGGCACCTTGGAGATTTTGTGCGCGATGTCATAGCCTTCGACGACTTCACCGAAGATGGTGTGCTTGCCGGTGAGCCAATCGGTGTTGGCAGTGGTGATGAAAAACTGGCAGCCATTGGTGTTGGGTCCAGAGTTCGCCATGGCGAGTTTGCCGGGCTTATCAAACTTGTGTTTCGAGCCTTTGGTTTCGTCTTCGAAGCGGTAGCCGGGGCCGCCCATGCCGTTACCGGCGGGATCTCCACCTTGAATCATGAAGTCGGGAATGACGCGATGGAAAATGGTCCCGTCGAACAGCTTGTCGGAAGATTTAGCGCGGGTGGTGGGATGTGTCCACTCCTTTTTGCCTTCGGCCAGGTCGATGAAATTCTTTACGGTGACAGGCGCATCGGATTCAAAGAGGCGGGCGGTGATCTTGCCTTCACTGGTGTTGAAGACGGCGTAAGTTCCTGGTTCGAGTGCCATGATTACTCCTGAAGTTTTGTGGATAGCTGAATATCAAAACAGCCGATACAGCGGATGGAATGCACTTGATTTACCCTTTCGCAATGGCCCGAATCTTGAGTCACCGCGCTGGGTGCTTGCTCAAGGTTGAGGCGGGCTTCCAGCGTTCGCAGGCGGGGCAGGGGATTGTGGCGGCGCTGCAGGCAACGGTTGACCTTCGGGGACGATCGTTACCTTCTTGAGAATCACGGGGGTAACGGGCTTATCGTTTGGATCGCGCTCGACGCGGGCGATGGTTTTGACTACGAGAATGCTCGATTCATCGCACTGGCCGAAGATGGTGTGGTGCTGATTGAGGTGTTCGGGCGTGCCATCGGCGATGAAGAATTGGCTGCCGTTGGTGTTGGGTCCAGAGTTGGCCATGGCGAGTCGGCCGGGCACGTCGAAGTTGAGATTGGGATCGAACTCATCTTCAAAGCTGAAGCCCGGATCCCCCGCGCCGGTGCCTGCAGGATCGCCGCCCTGAATCATGAAATCTGGAATGACGCGATGAAACGTGGTGCCATCGTAGAGCGGCTTGTGGTGCTGCTTTTTATTGCTGGTGGGATCGGTCCAGTCCTTTGTGCCCTGCGCGAGAGCTATGAAGTTAGCCACCGCCTTGGGTGCCTGCTGCTGAAAAAACTGACAGGTTATGCGGCCCATCGACGTATCCAAAACAGCGGTGGGGCCGTTGGGGTGAGCCATCGCGGAAGGCGTGGCCTGAGGCGCGTCGGGTAGCGGTTCAGTTGCCGGCGGGGTGGTCTGCTGGGCAAACCCTGCAGCGGCGAGGAGCGCAGCAAAGACTGGGGCGACGAGCGTGTGTTGAAGTTTCATGCCGTGTTCGAGGGTAAACCATGCAGCCGAGAGAGTGCCAGCGCGAGTTCTACGCCATGTATCTTAAACCTATGAGAGTTTTGGGTACGCGAATGGATGCAGGGCGACTGGTTGCCGCAGTGATGGGATTTTGGTTCCTGCTAAGTGCGAGTGGCAGCGTTGAGGCGCAAGCGGATAAAGCTTCGGAAAAAGTTCAAGACAAAACGGGTGCGAGCGAAAAGTCCACGCTGTTGCCGCTGCCGGCGGATGCTCACGTAGCGCAGTCGATGCAGTTTGACGGGAAGGCGCTGCACTATACGGCTGCGGTGAGTTCGCTACCGGTGCGCGACGCGGATGGAAAGATTACCGGCGAGGTGGTGTTGACGGCTTACACCATTGATGGAGAAAACCGGCCCGTAACCTTTGCCATGAATGGCGGGCCCGGTGCGTCCTCGGTGTATTTAAATCTTGGAGCGATCGGACCGAAGCATCTGCGAGCGGGGAATGAAGGCGATAGCCCGTCGGACCCGGCAGTGTTGACCGACAATCCGGGGACGTGGCTCGACTTTACCGACCTGGTGTTTATCGATCCCGTGGGCACGGGGTTCAGCAGGGCAAAGGTCTCTGAGGCAGACGCCAAGAAAGATTTCTACAGCACAGATGCTGACATTCAATATCTCTCGCGCATTATCTATGACTGGCTGGTCAAGAACGATCGGCTGGGATCGAAGAAGTACCTAATCGGCGAGAGCTATGGGGGCTTTCGCGGTCCGCGTGTAACGCACTACCTGCAATCGCAACTTGGCGTGGCGCTGAATGGAGTGGTGCTGGTTTCACCCTATTTGAATCCGACGGTTGAGGAAGACGGCGACCTCTCGCCTTTGCCGTGGATGATGACGCTGCCCTCAATCACCGCCGCGCACCTTGAGCGCGAAAAGAAGCTGACGCCGGAAGCGATGGCAGACGTGATTGCCTATACACGTGGCGATTACGCGACCACGCTGCTTAAAGGACGGTCTGACGCGGCGGGCGAAAAGAAAATGATTGAGCACGTGACGGAGTTGACTGGGCTCGATGCAACGTTTGTGAAGTTCTCTGGTGGGCGTTTGAAAACAGGCGCTTATCTTCGCGAAGTCTTTCGTGAGGAAGGGAAGCTGGGATCGGTGTATGACTCAAACGTGACCTCGTTCGACCCGTTTCCGTTTGCTCCGGAACAGCGTGCCAACGATCCTATCCTTGCGAGTATCGTGGCTCCGCTGACGACCGCGATGGTGGACTTTGTCACGCGCACCGTCGGATGGAAAGTAGACGCGCGCTACAACGCGCTCTCGTACGATGTGAATCGTTTGTGGGATCGCAACAGCGATGAGCTGCGCAAGGGATCGGTGCCGCAGTTGCGCGAGGCAGTGGCGGCCGATCCGAAATTGCGCGTGCTGATCGTGCACGGCTGGAACGATCTCTCCTGCCCGTTTATGGGATCGATTCTTACCGTGGACCAGATGCCGGTAATGGGCGACGCCACGCGGGTTGCGGTGCATGAGTATCCGGGAGGGCACATGTTTTATACCCGTCCGGAGAGTCGGACGGCGTTGCGCAATGATGTGAAGGATATGTACGGAAAGCACTAAAAAACAGGGGCCAACGACCAGGACTTAGGGACCAGGGAATCGAGTCAAGCTCCAGCGTCAGAAATCGGCATTGGAGCTTTTCTTTTGAAGGCCCAGCTCGTCACTCTACCGTTGACTTTCTATCCATAGATAAACTATACATAGGCGCATGGCAAAGAAACCTGACTTGCTGCCGGGCACACTCGACATGCTCATTCTAAAAACACTGACCCGCTCGCCGTTGCATGGCTACGGTATTGCGCTTTCGATCAAGCGGCTTTCTGACGATGTGCTGACCGTAGAGGAAGGCTCCCTTTATCCGGCGCTGCAGCGCCTGCTGCTACAGGGATGGGTGAAGGCGGAGTGGAAGATGACGGAGACCAATCGTCGTGCTCGCTTTTACACGCTGACCGCCGCGGGACGCAAGCAGTTAGGCATCGAGATCTCACAGTTTGAGCAGATGATGGTGGCAATCGGGCGCGTGCTCGAAGACGCAGTGGAGGCCTAGATGAATCCTCTTACTTCTTTTGCACACAAGGTTGCGATGCTTTTTAATCGTAAAAATTTCGGTAGCGAACTCGACGAAGAGATGGCCTTTCATCGCGCCCAAGCGGAAAGGGAATTCATTGCCGGCGGGTTGTCGCCGGAGGCAGCCCGCTATAAGGTACTGCAACAATTTGGAAACTCAACGCTGCTGCGGGAGCAGAGCCACGGAATTGTTTCGTTTCGCGCGGAGACGGTGCTGCAGGATATTCGCTTTGGTATGCGGCAAATGCGGAAGAGGCCGGCTTTTGCAATAACGGCGACGCTGATTTTGGCACTGGGCATGGGCGTCAGCGTTGCGATTTTTGGATTTGTGGATTCGGCCCTACTTCAGCCTCTGCCCTATGCCAATCCGAGCAGGTTGATGAGCGTGAATGAGAGCGCCGCGGTGTTTCCGCGATCGAACTTGTCGCGTGAGGACTACGACGATTGGAAGCGGCTGAATCGATCGTTCAGTTCTATCGAAGTTTACACAGGGACGGGATACCTATTGCGCGGTGCGGCGTCTACAGAGCCCGTTCCAGCAGCTCGTGTGAGCGATGGTTTTTTTACAACGCTCGGAGTGAAGCCCTTTCTGGGGCGTGTGTTCCTTGCCGGTGAGGACAAGCCCGGCGGAGCGAAGATCGTTTTGCTCAGTTACGGCACATGGGTCAAAAGATTTGGTGCGCGAGCCAATGTGATTGGCCAGTCGGTGAACCTGAGCGGCGATGCATACACGATTGTGGGTGTGCTGCCCCGTGAGTTCTCGTTCGCGCCGCGAGGCAATGCGGAGTTTTGGGCCCCTCTTTTAGACAAGAACGGCTGTGAGCAACGGCGAAGCTGCCATAACCTTGATGGCATCGGACGCCTGCGCGACGGAGTTTCTGCTCAGGCGGCGATGCAGGATTTGAAGGCCATCGCGGCGCAACTTGAGCGTCAATATCCTGGTTCAAACCAGGGGCAGGGAGTGAGCCTGCTGCCGCTATCGGAAATTATTGTAGGGGATGTACGGCCCATCCTTTTGACGTTGCTGGTTGGCGCAGGATTGTTGTTGGTGATCGCCTGCGTGAATGTTGCGAGCCTGCTGCTGGTGCGGTCAGAGAGTCGCAGACGCGAGATCGCGGTGCGCGGCGCACTGGGTGCGACACGGGCCAGATTGTCGCGGCAGTTTGTCACTGAAGGTCTACTGTTAGCGAGTGCTGGATGCGCGGGCGGCTTTGCTGTGGCTAAGTGGCTCATGATGCTGATGACACGCATGGTGCCTAAAGACGTTGCGCCTCGGGTTCCGTTTCTTGCGCAGGTCGGAATCAATGGGCACACTGCTGCTTTCGCAGCCATGATCGCGTTGCTTGCGGCGGTTGTGCTCGCGGCTACTCCGGTGCTGCGGCTTTCGTTTCAAGACATTCAAGATGGGTTGGGCGAGGGCGGGCGTGCTGCCGCGGGCAGGCTGTGGCGGCGCATGGGCGCGAATCTCGTGGTGGTGGAACTGGCAGTTGCAGTGGTGCTGCTGGTCGGCGCGGGCTTGCTGGGGCAGAGCTTTTACAAGCTGCTGCATGTCGAGACAGGTTTCGATACGACCCATCTCGCGACTGTGCAGGTGATGGCTCCCGACAACCTTTACACCAAGGATCCCCAGAAGATCGCACTGTATCGCGAGATTCAAAGACGGTTGGGAAGCTTGCCGGGCGTGCAATCTGTGGGCCTGGCGAGTGTGTTGCCGATCAATTGCAATTGCAACACGGATTGGATCCGCTTTGTGGGAAAGCCGTTCCATGGCGAACACAACGAGGTGGACGAGCGCGACATCAGCCCTGGCTACATGAATACTTTGAAAGCGCGCCTGGTGCGCGGACGGATGTTTCGCGAAGATGAGGATGCCTCGAAGCCACAAGCGATTGTGATCAACGAGACTTTGGCGCGCAAGTTTTATCCCGGAGAAGATCCGATCGGAAAGAAGGTAGCCGATTTAAGTCTTGATCCCAAATCGATGCGGGAGGTGATTGGCGTGGTAGCGGATGTGCGCGAAGGCGCACTGGACGACGCGGTCTGGCCGACGGAATATCAGGCAATCTACTTCGGTACGGACAATCAGTTTTCTGTTGCAGTGCGTACCGCGCAGGATGAAAAAACGGTGCTGCCGATCGTGGTGAGCACGATTCGCCAGATCGATCCCAACCTTGGGGTGTACGGCGAAATCACGATGACGGATCAGATGAACGCCTCGCAGTCCGCAGTTCTTCATAGTCTCTCAACATGGCTCGTGGGTGGGTTTGCGGTGATAGCGCTGGTGCTGGGCGTCGTCGGTCTGTATGGCGTGATCGCCTACTCCGTGAGTCAGCGAACGCGCGAGATTGGCGTGCGCATGGCGCTCGGGGCGCAACGCAGTTCGGTATACAAGATGGTGATGGGTGAGGCTTGCTGGCTGACTGCGACGGGTGTAGGGATCGGGCTGATTAGTTCAGTCGGAACATCGCTTCTGATGCGCAAGGTTTTGTTTGGAGTGGCAGTTTGGAACGTGCCTACATTGCTGGGGGTAGCGTTGGTATTGGGAACAGCGTCGTTGGCGGCAAGCTTTTTACCGGCTCATCGTGCGGCTTCTATCAACCCGACTGAGGCATTGCGGGCAGAGTGATATCCCAAGCTCAGGTTTAGACTTGCGAATCAGGCAGGTACTTCTGCCATAGATCGGTTTCGGCGATGTGCTTGAGCAGCGCGAATCTCCTCTGAAGCAGACGGCGAATATCGGGCACAAGCAGCATCGCACCGACAGTCGAGCCTAGAATTCCCCACGGCATGATGAAGCGGAGTTCGTCGCTCAGAAGCACATTTCCATCAGACCGCTGAACGAAATGATGATCGTGCTCGAAGGTGGCGAATCGGCCGTCAATCATGCGATCCCGGAAAAACACGGGTGGCTCGAATCCATCTATCAGACTTTCATGAAACTGCGGCAGGCCGAACTTCCAGCCGCGCCAAAGCACAGTGTCGCCTCCGGTAACGTGGCCGGTGGTGCGGCCGCGCACCGGATGCATTTTGAGTTCGAGCTCAACGATCGCGACGCTGGTGGAGAGAAAAAAGCATCGGTCAATCGGCGCATGCACCACGATCTCATCGCGGAGCACGAATGGTTCTACCATACATCCATCTTATGGAGTTGACACGCAAGCTGAGCTTGGCAAGCAGACGCCATTGCGACGGCGCGGCGCAAATTTCGAAGGAATGAACAGACCGCACAGCTTCTTTGACCTGATCAAAGCTTCGTCCGGATTGCGCCTTGAGCAAAGATACCTTCAAGGCGGTGCTCGTATCCAAGCATGTGCGCGATGATTTGGACGACTCTTTGACGTTCTAGACCGAAGCGTAATTTATCCATTTCAAGAGGAGTTAAAGATGCAGCGTTGGCTAAGTAAAGTTTCAATGGCCGCTCCAATCGTGGCGGCTTCAATGTTTTTTGCAGCGGTAGGCGCTTTTGCGCAGGATGCACAGGTCGTGCGTGGAGGCCGCACCAGCGTTACGCTTTCTCACGGTTTCGTCACGGCACTTGGCGATTTACATGTAACACCGGGCGTCGTCAACCCATCGGGAGTGGCAAACGGGAAAGTCTACTTCACTATTTCGGGCGGCGTGGTCGATCTGGACACCGCGAAGTTGCAAATCCTTCACACTGGCGGACTGACACTGTCTGCGGGGTCGACGAAGGTGTGGCTGACAAGCTTCATCATAGACACCACTGGTAGCGCACCCGTGATCACGGGGCTGGTGACGGTAGATGGAAAGCTGCTCGGCCGAGTGAGGCTCTTTGATTTGCAGTTGCCGAGCGGCATCACGCTGCCGCTCAAGGCGATGGATAGCGAATTGGCACTGAAGAATGTTGGTGTGTGGCTTGATGCCGCGGCAGCCGCCGATCTTAACGCTGTCTTCAAAGTGAGCGCGTTCAAGGGCGGGTTTGAAGTCGGCACAGCCAACGTCTACGCTTTCGTGCAATAAAAGTGTTCTTCAGCTGAACAAATGGGGGGCATCTTTGCTATCCGCGGATGCTCCTTTTTTTTGCTGTATCGCAATTTTTCTCAGGGTAGTCTGGAAATGCGCAACAGCTTGCGTCTCGAATTGTATTTGTCGCATCCCATCAACTGCTGCGAAGGGGTCGTTCGACGTACAAAAACGAGGGTGCCAAGCAGCGAGGAGGATTTATGGGTGAGTCAAAAGAATTGAGCGGCAAGGAAGGCATGGAAAAAATTGGCCGTCTGATCGAGGATATCCGTTTTGCCATGCTCACCACAGCGGCGCAGGATGGCTCGTTTGACAGCCGCCCCATGGCGACGCAGAAGAAGGATTTCGATGGAACGTTATGGTTTCTCACTGCAAATGATTCAAATAAGGTAAGTGAGATAGCGAACGATGCGCACGTCTCGCTGGTGTACGCAGACCCGTCGAATGCGAAATATGTAGCGGTTAAAGGTATGGCGCAGGTGAGCCATGACAAAGCGAAAATCCACGAGCTTTGGAACCCGCTGTACAAAGCATGGTTTCCAGGCGGTGAGGATGATCCGCAGATCAGAGTGCTGCGTGTGGATGTGACCGAGGCCGAATATTGGGAGGCTTCCGACAGCAAATTGGTGCGCGGCATCAAGTACCTTGCTGCGGCCGCGACAAAGGGAAGCGTGGATGTTGGGACTTACGGCAAAGTTCACATCTAGGTAGTGTTCGTCCGCTTAGCACGTGGCGCGAACGACGGTCATTTGTTCGCGCCACGGAGTGAACTAAATTACAAAAATCGCGAAGTAAGTTAAACGAGGCCAAGGAAGTTCGCTGGTGCGATGTGGGCGCCGGGAAAAACTTTATTGAGGTTTGATGTACCTAAACTGCGACCCAGTACCTCGCCCAAGACTTGACGATAGTCGGTAGTTAGAGCGAGGTCGCGGTCTTGATTAAGCTGATGGCTTTGCAGGCCGGGCCACCGTCCAAATACCTTTCCACCTTTAACCTGGCCGCCGAGCACAAACATAGCATTGGCGTGTCCGTGGTCGGTGCCGCCGGTGCCGTTTTCGCGAGCTGTGCGACCGAATTCAGACATGGTTACGAGCGTGACGTTGGCCACGTCGTCGCCAAGGTCGCGCCAGAATGCTGCGATGCTAGAAGAGAAGTCGCGGAGACGATTGGAGAGTTGGCCGGCGACGCCGCCCTGATTCTGATGCGTGTCCCAACCACCGACATCTGTGAATGCCGCTTCAACTCCAAGGTTGGATTTGAGAAGCTGCGCAATCTGTTTCATACTATTGCCGAATTCGGAGCTTGGGTATTCGACGCCGGTGCCAGGCTTGTATCGCGCAGGATTAGCGTCGCGAAGCATTTTGATGGCCTCGAATGTTTCTTCACCGGCAGCATGAAAAATGTGATCGCCGCTATCGGCGTACATGGCTTGAAACGCGTTGGCTGCTGGAGACGGGGCGGGACCGCGACCGGCTACTGCAAAGTTATTCAAATTGTGCAGAGCGATGGCTGGGATTTTACCGGCGAGGGTGCGCGGAATCTCCGCGCCAAGAGAGACAGCGCGAAACGCGGAGCGGAGATCGGGTCGGCGAATATCTTCAGCTTGAAGAGCGCGATTGAGCCAGCCATCTGTAGTGCTTTTTACGCCAGGCGTACCCGATTCCATAAAGTCTTGCGCGTCGAAATGAGAACGCGACAGGTCAGGGGAGCCGACGGCGTGAACGATGGCGAGATGGCCGGCATCGTAGAGCGCCTTAAATGTAACGAGGGATGGATGGAGACCGAAGAATCCATCGAGGTCGACGACCTGGTTTTGGGAAATCGCGATGCTGGGGCGCAAAGCATAATAATTGTTTTCGCGATAGGGAACCACGATGTTGAGGCCGTCGGCAGCGCCGCGCTGGAACACGATGACGATGCGGTGATGGGGAGAAGTCGCGGTCTCAGCGAGAATCGACCGCACCAGGAAATTGGGAATCGTAGTCGTACCGGCCAAGGCAAGTGCGCCTTTATGCAGGAAGAAGCGGCGGTTGAGTTGCATTGCGTATCTCCTTTTTAGCGCCGTTGAAATTCCGGGGAGCCTAGCAACAGTCCCGCCAATAGCTGGTCTTGCTTTTCAAATGCGGATGTAGCTGAGTTCTTTAAAGCGCCTCGTGCTACCACGCCAACAGGCCGCGCTTTGGCGTGGGCGAGAACATCAGGAACGCTCTGCTCTAAGAACTGTTGCATCACTGCGGATCGCGTCGATTCGCTGACATCGCCAGGGACGAGAAACGATTCCAAGCGTGCCTCTTCTGCTCTTGGATCGGGCATGAGGCTATTGGGCGGCGGCGAATCGCGATTCCAATGAACGGTGACGCCGGGCAATCGATTGGTGGCGAGTGAGAGCGCGAAATTCATGCGGTTGACCAGAGCATTGGTGCTGACCCATGTTGACGATCGCCAATTGTATCCATTCGGAGTGACGCATCCGTAGAGGGGCATGCCCATTTCGCGGATCGCGTTGGCAAGGGGTTGCAGGTTGTCGACGTTTGCATTGCTCGCGCGGACTGCGGAGACGACGAACTCGACAGGCGTCTTGACCTTAGCGCGATAGACGTTGGCATCCCAGAATTCAGTTGCGTGAAACAGCGTGTTCAGTACTGCCGCGATGTCTCCTTTGCTGGAGAGAAATGTTTTTGCCATACGATCAACGACGGCTTGCGGAGGATCGTCACTGACGAAGCGAACAGCCAGTTTTCGCGCTATGAATTGGGCAGTAGCGGGGCGGGTGGCGAGGATGTGGAGTAACTCGCGACCTTCTTCTTCACCGTGTTCCTTGATTTTTTTGCCGAGCACAATTTTGGTTCCAGGCTCATGCCGATTCGGTTCGAACTTGAAGGCGCCGCCGCGTTGTGGGCGATCAACGGTCCATGCGGTAAGCACGCGCGCCACTTGTGTGACGTCGGCCTGGGTGTATCCACCATTCACGCCGAGGGTGTGCAATTCCATCAGCTCTCGCGCATAGTTTTCGTTCAGGCCCTCATGCGCTTTCTTTTTGTTTTCGGGGCGTTGGCCCGCTCGCTGCGCGGCAACCGAATCGGGGCCGACACTGCCTGCATTGTCAAGGTACAGCAGCATGGCGGGGCTGTGCGCGGTGGCCTCGAGCAGGTCTTCAAATTTCCCCAGCGCATGCGGACGAATTACGTCGCGCTCGTAGCTCACAAGGTAGTACGGCATCTCGTCGTTCTTGTGCAGGAAGATGTTGAAGTGATTGAACCAGAAATCGGTCATCACCTCTTGAAGTTGCGCGGCGGAATAGATGTCGCGCGTGAGGCGCTGCGCGATGAGTTCTTCATTGACGAGGCCCTGCGGGTTTTCAAGGTCGAGCGCGATTTCTTTGAGATCGGGCGTGAGGCCGGTCACCAGTGCGGCGCGCTGCGGGGCCTTAAGCGACTTGATGAAATTGTCGAACTCCGGCGGAGGCATTGCGGTGAGTCGAGCGATGCGCTGCTGCGGAGCAAGATCGAGAATGCTGCGGATTTGCGCTGCATCGACGGGCGGTTGCGCGGTGGTTGAAGAAGCTGGGTTGCATTGATCGACGTCTGTGGCGGGCGCTGTGTGTTCTAACTTTGCATGCATCGGTAAAAGTCCGGTGTCCATTGCCGGAATGGTTTTCATCGCGTCCGCGCCCATCTTCGCGATAGGGAAGACGGCCGATGCTTGCTGCTGGTCTTGCAGATTGGAGGATTTCTTTCCATCCTGCTGTTGTATTTTGGATTGCGTTCGGTAAACCTGATTTTCGTATACCGAGTGCAACGCGCCTTGCTCGGGGATAGAAAGTTTTCCGGCGAGCACTTGGCGGATGATGGCATTGCTGGGCACGCGATAGAGCAGGTTTTCAGCGCTCCATTGCATGGCAGGGAATTGGGCTATTCGCGCAACAAGATTGGATTGATCGATAGTTTCAGGATGCAGCTGCTCTTGAAACCACTTGTCGAGACCAATCGTTTTCACCGCAGAAAGATCGTCGGGGCGGAGTCCGAAAGTGAATCGATTCAGAGCGTGTTCAATACGCGCATCTCCTTGCAATTGCCTGACGGAATGGGCTGACTTGTTGTGGGTATGACGCGTGTTAGAGGCTACAAAATCTTGGGCTGCAATCGGCGCGCCTGGGCTGAGAAGATTGAGACATAACACGGTGGTCAGTGTTGCCTGCAGACGCTGCATTTGTAGATCCTCTGACTAGTTGGCGCCGGGTGACCGAGTTGGCGCAGGTATCTACTTGGAAAGACGCTGTTTTGAGTGGTAAGTTGTGGCACGCGAATACAAATCGGAGAGCACAGGTGCGTCTTTCGCGCGCCCCCCCACCCCCACCCCTACTCTGGATGGAACTCTTTTACTTTCATAAAATTGCGCATAGGGTCACGCTTCAAAGTCCTCTAAGCAAAAGAGTTAGCCGCAGAGTCCTCTGAATAAGGAACTTAGCGGCGCTTTTAGTCAAGTTTGCACAAAGACGCGACAATCGGTGTCATGTATCAAGAAGTGGCCGGCTGCCGGTGCCTCAAGAACCTCCTCACAATCCCTGCTCCTAATAACGTTCTTACAATCGCTGCTCCTCATACTGTCCTTACAGTTCATGCTTCTCATGACGTCCTCACAACCAAAGATACTTATTGTCGGGAAATAGTCTGCAAATATCAGGTGGGGTGAACAGGTCGATATGAAGGGGTTATTACGATGAGTTATCGCGGGTGGTTGACAGTGGTTTCGGATGGATGATTTTGTGAGTGATGGGCAGGGGTAAACGGACTTTGCACCAAGTTGTCGAGTCGTGCCGCTGAAAATCGGAAAATATCCGTAGGCTGCGACCGCTTAGCAGCCTTTTTTGCAGCGAGCCATGATGGCCGCGTGGAGGCGTTCGCGGAGGCCGGCGGGCATGTCGTAGATTTCGTGAGAACGGTAGATCTGGATGGTCTTCCGAGTGGTGCTCAGGGTCACTTCGCAATGCTCGCAGCCGCGCAGATGTTCCTGGAGTTGGGCACGCATTGCAGGCGTCACCGTGTCGTCAATGAGGTCGTCGAGCAGGGCGAGAAATTCAGTGCAAGTCAATTTTCAACTCCCAATTCTCTCGAACCCTTATTCTTGCGGAAGTAGCGGCTCAGGCGTTCGCGCAATTGCAGACGGGCGCGTAGCAGTCGCGATTTGACGGCCGGAATGCTCAATCCAAGCGTTTCCGCTGTCTCCTCGGTCGAAAGTCCTTCTACATCGCGTAGAGCAAAGACGGTTCGAAACCCCGGCGGCAGGCCCTGAATGGTCTTGCGCAAAATCTCGGCAAGTTCCGACTGGGTGTAGTTCTGCTCGGGGTCGGGAGCCCAATCTGCCAGGTCGCGCGGAACGCTGCCTTCTTCGGTCTCGATGTCTTCGTCGATCGACACCATTCTGCCGGTGCGTCGCTTGCGCAGGCGCATCAGGCTCTCGTTGACTGCAATTCTGACCAACCATGTGTAAAATTTCGAATTCCCCTGGAACTGATCGATCTTTTCGTAAGCCTTGAGGAACGCGTCCTGCATTACGTCCTCGGCGTCTTCGCGGTTTTGCGTAATATGCTGCGCAATCCGAAAAAGCTGCCGGTCATATTTACGGACCAGCTCGTCGTAGGCCGAGACGTCTCCGGCGCGCACCCTTTCAACCAGGGCTACGTCGGGATGGGGCTCGAGTTCATCTGTAATAGGTTGGATGGTTGACATGGTGGTTGGTTGCGAAAATATAGGGTCTAAGCGCTTTTCGCTTGAGAGCCAGTCTCAGTGTAACGGAGAAGGGCCACAGCGAAAATACAATATTAGACCGGGTGGCGGGCTTACGTTGCGATGGCAACACTATCGGTACGTACCATCACTGGTTCGCGGCTAGTTCAGTTAGCCCAAGCAGCTTAGAGTAAATCTATGAGTGTTCAGTGGCACCGTCCTGTAGCTGCGCCGACCGGCTTGCTGGCAGTAATTATCTGCGCCTTGATGATGGCAATGCCGGTTGCCAGTCAAAGCGCAGACAAGCCTGCTGCGCAGGGCACGGCGATCAAAGCTACGAGCCGGAAGGCCAAGGCTTCCTCTACAAAACACACGCCTTCAAGTAGGGCAGCTAAAGCCAGTGGTAGCGCGGGCAGGGCGAGCAGGGCGGGCAAGGCCACAACTACAACCACGACCAGGGCCAGGACGGGCAAGAATTCCCCCAAGGCGGGCAGGGCTTCGCGGCGGAAGAGCAAGGTGTTAAGCCCTGCGGCACGGCGCATCCGGGCGGCACGCGCGCATCGTATCAAACTGGCTTTTGTGGCTTCGACGGAGTTGCGGCCCATGGCACAGCAACTGGCGACGATGCGCACTCCCGCCGCCTATGCAGGCGTAAGCGCGTTTGCGCGGCAGCATCCCGGCGAAGGAGCAGCCGCAGCTTACCTTGCGCTTGGTCACGCCTATCTGGTCGACAAGCGGTACGCGGATGCACTGACGAGTTTGCGGCAAGCGCGACAGGCCGGCGATGTGATGGCCGATTATGCAGACTTTTTGGCTGCCCTGGCAAATCATGAGGCTGGACAGGGGGCGGCGGCCGAGGCGTTGCTAAAGGGATTTACGCAGCTCTATCCGGACAGCATTTTTGCCGATGAGGCTCCGGAACTCGAAGCCAACGTACTGCTGGAATTGCACGACCTCGCTGGTGCCGATCGAGTGCTCAAGGCGGCTGCGAACGATCCTGCTGCGGGGCGGGTAGGATATCAGCTTGCCAGCGGCCAGGTTGCACTAGCGTTGGGTCAGACGCAGGGTGCGGTGCGCATATTCAAAGCGTTGCTGCTGGCATCTCCAGTGACGACAGAGGCAGCGATCGCGCGCGCAAAGCTGACTGCGTTGGGCGCAGAAACTTCGCTCACGACTGCCGAATTGCGCAGTCTTGCAGATGCTTATTTCAAAGCGGGCCACTATCAGGAGGCGGGCGAGCAGTATCGCGCGCTGGCATTGAAGTTCAGCCTGGATACAGAGGCGCGCAACGGGTTTGCCGTGGCTGCAGCGGCGTGCGATTGGAAGTTGAAACACCTTACTGCCGCGCAGATTGAGGCATTGCCCGACACTCCCGATGACAATGGGGCACGAAGACTGTACCTGCTGATGGAATTGGCACGCAATCGCAATGACCTCGATGAACAGCAGCGCATCGTGACCCGTATGGAGACTGATTTCCCCAAAAGTCAGTGGCTGGCCGAAGCGCTCTTCTCTAGCGGCAACATGTATATGCTGCGCAAGGATTATCCGCGAGCCGTGGATTACTACAGCTACCTTGCGGCCCATTTTCCAGAACACAAAAATGCTTCGGCGGCGCATTGGCGAGCCAGCTGGCTTAGTTACCGGCAGGGCTTGTACAGCGATGCAGCGCGCCTGTTTGACGAGCAGATTCGTCTCTTCCCAGGGACGTCGGAGACGGTTGCGGCCTTGTACTGGAGAGGCAGGCTCTACGAGAGTCAGGATCACAAGCCGGCACAGGCTGCGGCGAATTATCGAACCATTGTTCGCGTCTATCAACACTTCTTTTATGCGCAGATGGCGAAGCAACGATTGGCTGGCCTGGGCAGCATGGAGCCGGTTGCTACGCCTGAGTTGGATCGTTTGCAGGCACCTGAAGTGCCAGTGCTGGCGGAGAGCTTTCCTGAGGACAGCCCTCATCTCGCCAAGGCGCGCCTGCTGGCGAATGCGGGGCTGAATGACTATATTCCGCGCGAGATTGCGGCTGACCCTGATTCGAGCAGTTGGAGCGCGCTGGCTGAGGCGCAAATTTATGCTTCGTACGGTGAAGTGTATCGTGCCATGCGTTCCTTGAAAAAAGCTTTGCCGGCGACCGTAACGGCCTCGATCAAGTCCATACCGCTGGCGTATTGGCGAATTCTGTTCCCTGAGCCTTACTGGTCCACGATCAAAGCAGAGTCAGCGAAAAACAATCTCGATCCTTACCTGGTCGCATCGCTGATTCGGCAGGAATCGGAATTTAATCCTTCAGTGATTTCCTACGCCAACGCGTATGGATTGATGCAATTGTTGCCCTCTTCTGGCAAGGCGCTGGCGCGTGAAGAAGGCTCGAATCATTTCGAAACATTTCAGCTGCTCGATCCAGAGACCAACATCCGGTTGGGGACGCGCTACCTGAGGCACACACTCGACAAGTTCGGGGGAGTCACGGAGTATGCCCTGGCTGCGTATAACGCGGGAGACTCACGTGTCATCGATTGGCAAGCTTCGGGGCCATACTCGGGTATGGACGAATTTGTCGAGTCGATACCTTTCGCGCAGACCCGCGATTATGTTCAGGCCATTCTGCGCAATGTTGAAATTTACAAGGCGATCGACGCGAGCGCTGCGGTTCCTGAGAGCAAGGCAGGCGCGACGGGCAAATAAAACCTGAGGAAGGGAACCCCAGTCGCCAACTGCCAAGCCGGGATTCCAATTGACGCGCCGCAGCGTCTAAGAAACAATCCACAGCAACCGGGGACAAACAGTCTCCGGGAACCATTCGCAGCCTGCTGTTGTTGTTCAACGGTGCCGCGCCTAAGGTTTAAGACGCTGCTCCGCAACCTCGACCCCCCGGAGGGCAGGATGACAAGCGACTTGCAGTTTCTCGAAGAATGGATACCCGAAAAAATGGACCCCGGCACAGTATTCGTCCTGGAAAACCAGGCGAAGCTGGGTCATGCGCAGAATCCGTTTGTTGCGGTGATGTCCTGTCCGCGATGCGGCACCATGGGACTGATCACGCGACGGCAACTCCTCGCGCAGGAAACGATGATTTGCGGAGGCGAAGGGTGTTCAGCCGAGTATCGGCTTGAGGGCGAAAATATTTGCTACCGCAGCCCGCAATAAATTAGAGGTCGCGTGTGGTGTCGTCCAGCGTAATAGCAGCCGGCGGGCGAAAGTATTGGCTCAGCATCGCGCAATAATTTTGAGAATACGAATTAAGAAGATGCGAGAGACGGCGTCCGGCCGATCGCGTTGGCGGACGCTCTATCAATGGGTTCCAGGCCTGGTTGAGCCTCTGTCAGGGCGATGGGTTGCTGTCTGATTCACGCGTTTGGCGGACTCGCTCAAGTAACATAATGCTAATGGCCCATCGTTCCGAGCCCGGATGGCGAAATTGGCAGACGCAGCGGACTTAAAATCCGCAGGCCGCAAGGCTGTGGGGGTTCAAGTCCCCCTCCGGGCACCAGAGAAAACAAGAGACTTACGATGAAATAGCCGTTCAGAATTAAAACCTAAACTTGACCCCCGTGATACTTAGGGTGATACTTGGAGTCCGGGGGATGTATGGCACGGACAAAGCAAGCAAAAGAAGACGCCAAGGTGCGGGGAGTCTGGGAACGGATACCCGGAAGCGGTGTGTATTGGGTGAGGTTCCGGGATGCTGACGGCAAGCTGAGACGGGAGAAGGCCGGGCGCAAGAGTGACGCGATTGACCTTTTCAGAAAGCGCACTGAAGAGCGGAGAGTTGGGGTCAAACTCCCGGAGAATCTCCGGGCCGTGGGCGTCAAGTTCGGCGCTCTCTGCGATGACATCCAAGTGTTCTCTGAGGCCCACCACAGGGACCAAAGGAATATCCTTGGACGGCTCACGAGGATTAGACCGGACTTTGAAGAGCGCCAAGCTGACAGTATCAAGCCCGAAGACATTGACCAGTGGTTGACGCGAAACACAAAGACGCCCGCAACAAGCAACCGATACCGGGCCTTGTTCTCGCTCATCTTCCGGGAGGCTCTCCGCAACGGCAAGGTCACAAGCAACCCGGCCCGGTTGGTGCGGCAAAAGCACGAAGAGAACGGCGTGATTCGTTGGCTCACGGATGAGGAAGAGAAAGCCCTACGCGCCGCAATTGCCCCGGCACACTTGCCGGAGCTGGACATTGCCCTTGGGACGGGGATGCGACTGTCAGAGCAGTTTGAGCTAACGTGGGACCAAGTTGACTTTGTGCGCCATGAAGTGAGGCTGAGCAAGACCAAGAACTTTAGTGGTCGATCAATTCCCATGAACGATAGGGTTGAGGCCGCTTTCAAGGAAATCAAATCGAGAGCGGCAACCACCAAACGGAGTGACAAAGTGCTCGCTGACTATCCCCGCAAGTGGTGGGATGAAGCAATCATCAAGTCTGGAGTTGTTCACTACCGTTGGCACGATAACCGGCACACGTTTTGCTCACGATTGGCTATGCGCGGTGTCAACTTGAAAGTCATACAGACCCTTGCCGGGCACAAGACAATCAGCATGACGGCCCGTTACGCGCACTTGGATGACACTTCGTTGAGGGCCGCCGTCGATTCTTTAACGGCGTTGAAGTGATTGCCGGAAGCATACCGCATCAGTGAGGCGCGGGTCATTAAGACCTTGCGCCCGATACGCCGCGTGTCCAGGCCCTTGGCCGCAATGATGTAGTCAAGGGACCGGACGGAGATGGAGAGCTGGCGGGCGGCTTCCTTGCGGTCGTACAAGAGCCTAGATTCCATGGCTGAGGCACCCCGCGATAATCTCCCGTTCGGTTGCAAGATCGGGAAAGAGGCTGAGCAGTTTCCCGCGCTTGTAGTTGCTCAGCTTGTTTGTCAGTGGCACATCCAGGCTCAAAGCTGCCGCAAGGAAGCGGGCCTCCGCAATCAGCCGCGTGTGTGTGTTCTTGTCCAGTGTCCAGTCATCCCGGAGCGGGACGGAGGCCATTAAAACGCCGTGCGGGGCCGTGAAGCGGCAACACGCGGGTTTGGACAGATGCCCCAAGAGACGTGCGAACACATCCCCGCTCTGTCCGATGTAGAAACGCCCCGCCTCTGTGAGCATGTAGACGCCGCTGATGTGGGGACGCCGTTCCGGGAGGTATTCCGGCGAGAATAGCGTGACTCCGGGGACGGGGCCGTACACAACCCGCCGGGAGTAGTCCACGGGGGGGCACGGGGCGGATGAATCATCGCACACAACCTGCCGGGTCCAACCCACGAAGCGCAGTGTGAGTGGAGTGACTCTCCCGAGCTGCCTCGGTTTTATCGCATCTTGCCGCGCTTGAAGGTCCTTATACACCTTTTTCCTCCCTACACTAATGCAGCTCGGCGGGGTAGTTGCTTGAAACTGCGTGGCTTACGTCCATTTGCGTGAGAGACAGTCAATCCCGTGGGTCCTCCAGGCGATACAGCCGCTCCAGGAAGCCCACGGAGTCATCCGGGCACCTCCCGCACTTCCGGCCATTGGGGCACGCCTCTTGCATGAAGACGCCCATGGCCGTCCGCTCTTCCGGGGTGATTGTGCGGCCCTTGCTTAGGGTGACGGCACAGTGAGAGCGGCCCACGGTAACCTCCGCTATGTGCCCGGTCGTTCCCGAGACAGCGAAGGCGCGATTGCCTAGTGGATCAAGCGCATTAGTAGCATGAGTCCTTTTCCGTGTATGTGGTTTGGGCGATTTGAGGCGACTATACGCCCGCCGGAAATCTTGCGCAAGTCATTGGTTATAAGTACATTTAGCACGTACATCTAAGGCGTACATCTAGCGCATCCACGTAGGCACTCACTAGCCCAATTTGACAAACTAATAAGAGTATGCAAAAGTTATAAGTGTTGGAGGGGTAATAAATGGCTTTAACAGATGAAGAAGGTAAAGCGCGTAGGCGGGCCGGGGTGGCGGCAATGACCGGGGCAGAGAGAATCCGCCGGGATTTGACAGGGGGAAGGCCGCCCGAAAGCGAATTGAAGACGCCCACCGGGGCACTGATTGCAGCGAAAACGTTGTGCCGCAAAATCGAGACGCGGATAGCGGACGAAACCCATGGAACCGGCCTGAAGCCTGAGAGTTTTGCGGTAGCCGTTGGCTATGTATCGCCGGACCTCAGCGTGATAGGGAACACGCCGCTACTCATCGGGTACTCACCGGAGTTTTCACCCCAAGACGAGGCAAGAATCGAGCGGGCACTCGCCGGAAACATCGCACTGGGCTTGATATTCGGGATAGCTGACGGCGAGAAAATTCTCGTGGGCACGCGGCCATTCCTTGTAACAAAACAGACCGATTCTTTGCTTTCCGAGCTAACGCGGGTTGCTCAGAACGAGTTTGATCTTGACGGCTTCAGAAACTAAGGACCCCGAAGAAAGAGGAAGCGATGGACAGGCTTGAACAGATAGCAGCAACGCGTGGGTGAGTCCGGGAAGACAGACACGCTTTCTTGGACGAATTGGCGGGGAAAGCGGGAAGAGCGTGTCATCAATCTGACCATTGATATTAAGGATTTTCTAGGCAAGCCCGGATATGCCTTACTTGTCATCGCGGCTAACCCGCATCTGTCGTTCTCGAAGGTCGTGGACTATCTCCGTCACAAAGGTGTGGGCCGAACCGTGAATTGGGTTCAGCGCCGGAGATGGCTATTCAACGGTGAGCCGCGATTGAGAACGAATGAGGACGGCAAGGACGCAAAGGCGCTTGCCATCATGGCCGCGAATCCGAGACTGTCACTCCGGGACTTGTCACACATTCTCAAGGAACACGGAATCGTTCGCGGCAAGGATTGGGTACGGATGAATAGACCGTCGCTGTCTGATGACGCGCCATTGATTGTGATTGCGACGACGGCGACAACGACAACATTCCCCATCCCCCGTCCGCCGTCGCTCTAAAGGTCTGCGACACGCTCCTTCGGACCGGGTAGGGTTTGGCTTTTAATTAACGGACAAAAACAGTGAGAAACGACGCTATGGTCATTGCGACGGCCACGGCGAAAAACGGAAGGGAGACCGATGGACAGCCCGGTAATAGTGATTTACATCCCGATAGCTACTTCAGCGGAAGACGCGGCAAGGATTTTGAGTGAGCCAGTGACACGCGGCTACTATGTGCGCGGCATGACTGCCGGTGAGCCTATGCGCGTGGTCTTGGCACCTTACGCCGCAACGGAGGACAAGTGCCGGGATGAGCTACGGGCAATGGAATTGGTAGTGGCGCATCGGCAAGAGACGGCAACGCGAATTGTCCAGGTGTTGTGTGAGCACGGCATATATCGCGGAACGAATTGGGTTAACAAGACGCGTGACGAACTGCCCTGACTGCTAGCGCGTGCGTCTCGCGGGCCACTGTGCAAGGGTGGGGGTACCCTGAATCTTAAAGGGGTGCCCAAGGAGAGCACACCAGTAGTCTTTTCCAACCACAAACAAGAATAAATCCGAAATAGTGTGGCTTATCTACCACACTTTCTGCTCAGTTGAAACACTTTGGGAGGTCACAGAATGGGGTCGAAATGGAAACCGAATGGCTCACCTCAAATGAGGCCGCTCAATACCTGAAGGTCAAACCGCGCACGCTGCTCCAGTGGGCACGCGAGAGAAAGATTCCCGCACATCGGCTCTCTGGCGTGCGGCGCTGCGTCTGGAGATTCCGCAAGCATGAGTTGGATGCTATTCTGTGCTCGTCATCCGCTGACCCTGCCGATGGGAGGCAGCAATGAGGGTCCAGCGACACACAAGCGGGTCAGTGCGCTATGACAAACGGCGCAAGACTTGGAATTATCTCTGGTATGATGGCCCAACTCGCCGGTCAAAGCGAATTGGAACCAAGCAAGAATTTCCAACCAAGGCAGCCGCATCGAAAGAAGTCGAGAGCCTTGAAATCCAACCGAAAACACAGAGCGAAACGGCGGGGGACACGGTGCGTAGCGTGACCACGCGGTATGAAGCGGAGCGGATGCCCTCACGTCAATCGGCGGCGCGGGTGTATCGCTCTTTCCTGAATAACCACGTCTTGCCCAAGTGGGCCGATACGCGGATTCAGGACGTACAGCCCCGGCCCGTTGAATTGTGGCTTCGTGAGCTGCCCTTATCGCCAAAGTCCAAGACGCACGTGCGCTCTCTCATGCACGGCTTGTGGAGTTTGCGATGTGGTCCGGCCTCTTGGACATCAGCCGCAATCCAATCTCTCTAGTCCAGAATGTCGGAGCAACGCGGAAGGTACGCAAGGCGCATAGCCTCACGGCGGAGCAGTTCCACGCTCTGCTGAAAGAGCTACACGAACCATTCGCTACGATGGCCCTACTTTGCGTTTGCTTGGGGCTTCGCATCAGTGAGGCTCTTGCACTCCGTTGGGCCGATGTGGATTGGCTAGGGTCAACGCTGTGCGTACAGCGCGGCATTGTGG
>JANXYB010000094.1 GCA_025350325.1 Acidobacteriaceae bacterium | reverse complement strand
CTGTAGGGTCGCCGCGTACCGAATGCAAGATAGCTGAACTGCAACGCCGCGGGAGAACTGCCGGTGGCTCGTCACTTGAGCCCATTGGGGCATGACGTGCGCCATTGCATATATTTACGGGTCCTCCCCTCCCCCCCTATTTCTGGATGGAAGTGGTTTGCTTTCTTGCGTTTGCTTAGGATGGTTCACGCTAAAAATTTGATTTTATTGAAGTTATTCGCAGAAATCTGATTCTAAAGGGGTTAACGAAGTTAGTTTGGTAGTGAAGAATTTGAACGGGAGAGGGCCATATGAGGATTGTGCGCCTGAGGAGGAAAATTATCTGCAATGGGGTTGGATGGTCTTGGGGTGAACCCCTTAACTGCCGTTAATTTTTGCTTTTACGAGGTGTTGTCACGGAGCCAGACGGCGGCGTCGAATGTGTGGACGCAGGTGTAGCCCTCTGCCTCGTAGAGCTGAATGGCCTGGGTGTTGGCTTCGGTCACGGTGAGGGAGATTTCGCTGACGCCCTGGCGCATGAATTGCGCGGCCGCTATGGACATCAGCATGCGCGCCAATCCTTTGCGCCGGAAATTGGGATGAACGCAGAGTTGGGTGATGTGTCCACTCTGCGGGCTCACGCGGGAGCCGAGCACGAGGCCGGCCAATTCGCGGCTGTTGCGCTCAACCACTACGTGTGAGACGTTCGGCGAAAAGACGCCGCACCCGGCGTAGCGCACGATGTTGTGCAGAAATCGCAGCGAACCGTGCACGGAGCGGTACTGGTCATTGATGAGACTGTCGGGATGACCGTTGTAGGCGATGGAGATGAGACGCGCGGCGGCGCTGAGGTCTTCATCGCGCCAAGGACGAATTTCGAGGTCGCGCGGCAGGTCGATGCGGGGACGGCTCCAATGGCCCTCGAGGGGCTGCACCATGAAGTAGCGGCGAAAGATTTCGAAGCCCGCCTTGCGAAAGATTTCAGCGTGCGTGCCCGACGGGTGAAGCAGCAACTGCGACTCGATGCGGTCTACTTGCGGCGAATTGAGCAGGGTCTCGAAAAGATGGCGGAGCAGGGCTTCTTCAATCTCGCGGGCCGGACCAGGACTGGGACCAGTGCCAGCGTCGTAATCCACGCCCGATTCGGGATTGCGGCCGGGTAGGGCAAACACGTCGCCGATGACAGCCTTGGTTTCTTCATACACACAAAAGGCGTACCCGGTCACCTGCCCTGCCTCGAGCGCTGCGTAACCAGGCAACAGGTGATTATCAAGATACTGCATCAGCAGCCGGGCAGAGGCGCGGTAGTCCCAATGGAGGCGCTGGCTCCAGAGCTCACCTTCGGCTTCGAGCACGGGGCGCAACACCGGTGCCGCAAAATGCCGCAAGTCGAGGATATCGATGGTTACGCCAGCGGCCATTTTCTCCTAAGCGGATGCGGCGAGCTTGCCGCAGAGTCAACTTACTCTGTTTGACGAGATCGGAATGTGCGGCGCTGAGCGCCTTCCGCTCACTTTGTCACGATTTTAGGGAATGGGCAAGTTACCTATCAACATATCGCAAAAAAACGACCTGGTCGTACGAGCTGAAACATTCCCTTGGCCGCTTAAAGCTCATTGATTTTTATTGGCATATCGGCACGACTGAACAAGCTGCGGAATGAGGCATGAGCCAGAGTTGATTGGTCTGAATGGCGTACCTTCAGGGGCTAAAGCCCCCATTGATGCTATTAGTTTTATTGGCATGACTCAAGTCATGCCCTGTTACAAAGCGCTGAAGACAGGGTTTCTCCTTAGCCTGTGAAGTCGTGTCCTGTTACAAAGCCTTAAGGCTGGGTTTTTCCTTAGCCTGTGAGGTCGTGCCCTGTTACAAAGCGCTGAAGACAGGGTTTCTCCTTAGCCTGTGAAGTCATGCCCTGTGGCAAAGCGCCACCGATGGGATTTTTCGGCGGCGTGTAAAGGCCTGCTCATTCGAGTGACTATAGGGCCACGAGTAAGAAGCTATTCCGGTTTCAAACCGGGTTATTCAACAAGCCTGGGTCTATCGACTGCCTACGAGGTAGACTTCAAGGCCCTGCTCGGGCCAACTGAGAATCTGTTCATAGTGACGGCCTTCGAGGTATTCCCCAAGCGCGGCGGGGGTATGCAGGTCGACACCGCCGCGACCGCTGACGCGGGCCACCAGCAGATGTTGCTCGTCGGGCACTCCGGTCTCTTCATAATTGGCAACCTCGTGGTTGCGATAGAAGGCGAGGCCGTATTCGATGTCGCGCCGCACGCGAAAGACGGCCACGGTTTCATTGGCAGGGGCCAAAGTAGCGAGCTTATTGGCAAGGGGGCGGGCAGAGTAAGAACGGTCGAGTAAATGAATTACCCGCTTGGTAGCGCCGACGGCAGGTATTCCGAAGAACGGGCCTACCCCGTAAAGAAAGAACACCAGCACGGTAAGTACGCCGAACGTGGCCAGACGCAAGCGGGCAACGCCAAAGCCCTTGACCACTACGAGGATCAGCAGAGCCGCGCCAATGGACGCCATGAGCGCCACTGCCAGGGGGCGGGCAGGAGGCATTTCACGAACGTGACTGACAAACCACGGCAGCAGCATCGCGAACATGGTCATTACGGCGCACAGCGCCGCATGGCCGATAAGCACCCAGCGGTTGAGGCCCGGTTGGCGCTGGCGAAAGAGGTAGTCGCCGGTAAGGATAGTAATGGGCGGAATCGAGGGCAGGATGTAGCCGGGAAGTTTGGACCGGGAAAAGGAAAAGAACACGATGGGAATGAGCGCCCAAAGCACCAGGAACTCAGGAAAAGCGTCGCCGGGGCGGTTAGGAGCGGGCTTGTTGGGACTGGAGCGGCGCAGCCGCCACTCCGCCACCGAGGTCTGAATGCCATCGACCAGGGCGCGCATCGCTATGACCGTCCACGGCATAACCGCGAGAATTACGACGACCAGGTAATACCAGAAGGGTTGTTCGTGCTGGTAGCGGTTGGTGGCGAATCGCTGCAGGTTGTGTTCAAGGAAGAATTCGCGAAAGAAGGTCGGATTTTCGTGCTGCACGGCGATGAACCACGGCAGCGTGATGGCGAAGTAGAGAGCGACGCCCGGCCACCAGAGGGACCGCTTGAGGATGGACCACTCCTTGCGCAGGAAGGCGAAGGCCGCGACGATGATGATGGCAATCAGCGGAGCTACCGGTCCCTTGGCCAGCGTCGCTATTCCAGTGAAGAAGTAGATGTCGAAGAGCCAGAACTTGGAGTCGGTTTCATACCACGCATACCAGCCGAGCAGGCCGATCGAGAGAGGCGCGGCCATCTGCATGTCGGTCGATGCGCCGCGCGAGAAGCCGATGATGCCGGCGCAGGCTACGGTGATCAGGGCCGCGTCGAGGTGTCCGCCGGGGCGGAAGCGCCGCATATGCAAGTAGATGAGTGCCGCCATGATGAAGGCGAAGCTGGCCGAGGGCAGGCGCGCGCTCCAATCATGAACGCCGAATTCCTGGAAGACGAACATGGCCCGCCAATAGTAGAGCGCCGGCTTCTCTAGCCAAGGGTGCCCGTACAGGTAGGGAGTAATGCAAGCGGCCAGTTTGCCGCGAAGGGTGTGGGCAGAGTCGAACTGGCTCAGCATTTCATGGGCGATCTGCGCGTAACGTGGTTCATCGGCGCCGACCAGGCCCAGCCCATCGCCGCCCAGCAGCGGGGTTTGCCCGTAAATGATAAAGAACGCGGCAAAAATCAGGAAAACTGCGGCTTCGCAAACCGTAGGCCAGGTGGGCAGACGTTTGCGCAGGCTTTCAGGCAGGTTCGGAGCAGTTGCCTCGGGTTGAGTCTCCACGTCCAGCGATTCCTTCAGGTTGTCAGTGCCTAAATGCGCACTACAACCATCAGCCCGACTTGGAGGATTATGGGGAATTCCTCTAGCCAAGCCCTGACCCACGCCTAAAAAATGTCAAGGAAACGCGCATGTCGTCCAGCGTTTCGACAGGTATCAGGCTAACAGATTCAACGCACTAGCGGGGCAAGGCCCGGGGGGCTACTCGACCGGAGCTTTCTGGCGCTTGCGGGAGCGATCCATCAACTCGGTGATGCGGGCCTGGAAGCGGCCGGAGCGGTCGGCAAGGAAGCTGAGCTCAGGGACGTAGCGAACGCCCATTCGTTCTTTCAACTCGTAGCGGATAAATCCCTTAGCAGCTTCGAGACCGGCCACGGTGTCTACTTCGGCTTGAACGATGTCAGGAACCGCGTTATCGACGGCGACATAGACGCGCGCCGATTTGCCGCCGGGGCCGAGCAGCACCTCGGTCACGTAGCAGAAAGCGATGCGCGGGTCGACCAGCTCTCCCTCGATCATGGAGCCGATCTCTAACCGGAGCGTTTCCGCAACACGGTCCTGATGATGCTTCCGCGCTCTGTGTTCGGGCATTTTGCTCCGCCTTTTTTTGACCCGCTTAAGAAATTCAGCATAGCAGAGGGTGGGGGCGGGAGAGGGCTGAGGGCGTCGGCTAAACGAAGGGCATAGAAGCTTTGCGCCCTTCGTCTAGCGAGGCTTAGCAGGCTCCGCTGGGGCGGACTGCGGTGCCGGCTTCTTGAGTCGGCATGGTTTGCGGTGTAGGTGGGGTGTAGGCCGTGAATCCGGCGAGATCTGCCGCGCAGGAAGTAATCGCGTCAGACAATGCAGGAACGGTGGAGGGCAAGTTCGGGATCGAGTTGTCGGGTTTGGTGAAGTTGAAGGCGCTGGTCATATCGCCTACGGTGGCACGCCGCCAAGCGGAAAGGTTGGGCACTTCGGCGCCGAAGCGCGTTTCGAGGAAGCGCAAGATCGAGGTGTGATCGAACAAGGCCGACGATATGAATCCGCCGCGGCTGAACGGGGAGACAATGGTCATCGGCACGCGGAAGCCGAGGCCGATGGGGCCAGCGATGCCGCCCGCGACTGTGGGGTCGGGCACGCTGGGAGCGGTAACATACTCGCCGGGGGTTCCCGGAGGCGCGGTAACGGGCGGAACGTGATCGAAGAAGCCGCCGTTTTCATCGTAGGTCGAAAATAGCACCGTCTTGGCCCAAGCTACGGGATTGGCCATCAGCGCGGTAACGATGGCGGAGAGCGTGTTTTCACCGAACAGGGACGGGGAAGGCGGATGGTCGGAAGTGACGACGGAACCGATGATCCACGAGACCTGCGGAAGATTGCCCGCCACTGCGTCGGCCAGGAAATCGGTGGGGAACTGCGGCCCGAAGGCCTGCTTGTAGAGCGCGGATGTGGGGTCTTGAAAATTGGCGAAGTAGGGCAGGACGTTGTCGGTTTCAAGAGCGCCTAAGGAGCTTGCGTCGGGCGAGGAGTAGATTTTCCATGAGATGCCGCGCGCCTGCAACTGCTCGGGCATGGTGGTGTAGGTGAGCTTGCCGAGCATCGATGCGCGGTTGGACACGAGCGTTTGCAGAAGCGGGCCACCGTTTTTTCCATCGGGATCGATCGAAGCCGCCATGGAGTAGAGGCGGTTGGGATCGGTGGGTCCAATCACAGAGCAGCAGTAGTTGTCGCAGAGCGTAAACGCATCGGCCAATCCGTAGTAGTAGGGCAGATCGGCACGCGTGTAATAGCCCATGGTAAGCAGCGCGTCATTGGCATTGATCGGGAGGCGCGAAGTAACGAAGCCGTCCATGGCACCGTTGTTCCAACTTTGATGCTGCGGGATCCAATCATGGGTGATGTCGTGGGTGCAGGCTGCATTGGTCTTGGTGGTGTCGAGATGAAAGGGCAAAAGCACGCCGGCGGGCGCGTTGGCGGTGTTGTTGGGATCGGGCTGATTGAAAGCGCTGCTTTGATCGGCAAATCCGCGCGCGCCCCGATAACTGCCGAAGTAATGATCGAACGAGCGATTCTCTTGCAGGAAGATGACGACGTGATCGATGTCTGTGACCTTGGCGCAGGCACTGGGGCCGGGAGTGGGAATGGGCGTCCCCAGGATGCCGTGCCCGCCACAGCCGGATAATACCGATCCAAACAAACCTGCTGCACCGGTCGCAGCTCCAGCCTTGAGCAGTTCTCGGCGCGTAATTCTATTCGGTGCCATAAATCCTCACCATCCTTCGACTGATTAGATGCGGATAGGGAATCAGTCGCACAGTCTGCCTTCCAGCCCATGAAAGAGGTGTCGTCGGAGGCAGTGGGCCTGGGGGGTTCGAAAACTTCCGCTTGACACATCCTGCAGGCATAATTACGTTATGCCTATGAACGATAGGCCTAAGGATGGGATGCCCTCGGGCGCGCTGCCCATGTTGATCTTGCGCGTGCTGCAATCGGGATCTTTGCATGGATATGCGATTGGGCAGCGCATTCATGTGTTGTCGAGCGAAGTGCTGGCGGTAGAGGAAGGGCTGCTTTATCCCACGCTGCAAAAGATGTTGCTCAAGGGCTGGGTAACGGCTGAGTGGGGCATCTCTGAAACTAACCGCAAGGTGCGTTTCTATCGACTTACGCCGCAGGGCCGTGCGCATCTCAAGGCGGAGATTTCGGGCTTTGACCGGGTCACGCAAGCTATCCAGAATATTCTGCGCACGGCATAGCAGAAGCACTGCGACAGGAGAGACTTCATGAGCGAGTTATTGCGTCGCATTCTTTACCTTATGAATCGTCGCCGGCTCGACGCCGAGCTTGAGAACGATATTGAATTTCATCGCGAAATGGCGGCGCGCGCGGGGCGCAGCAACTTTGGCAACATTCTGCGAATACGGGAACAGGCGCAGGAAGCCTGGGGCTGGACGTGGCTCGATCGGCTGGGACAGGACCTGCGATATGGGGTGAGAATTCTGGCGCGTTCGCCGGGTTTCACATTGATGGCGGTGCTCATACTCGCGATTGGAATCGGGGTGAATGTATCGGCATTCAGCCTGTTTGACATGGTTGCCTTAAAGCCGCTGCCGGTGCGCGATCCTGACCAACTGCTTCGCCTCGAGCGGCGCTCGCCGCAGGATTACACCAGCGAGATGCCCTATCCCTCCCTGATCTTTTATCGCGATCATGCGAAGAGCTTGTCGGCGGTGATCGGTGTGCTGGGTGTTCCACCGATGCAGATCAACGATGATGTGCAGCCGGCGAGCGCGTCGTTCGTTACACCGAACTATTTCACCGAATTGGGAACACGGGCAGCCTACGGGCGACTGATGGATGCGGGGCGCGACAAGGATGCGAGTGCAGTTCCGATAGTGGTGCTGAGCTATGGAATGTGGCAGCGGCGGTTCAACGCTGACCCATCCATTGTCGGGCAAATCGTACATGTGAATAAAAAGCCGGCCACGGTTGCCGGGATTCTTCCCAGGGAGTTTGCCAGCCTCGGCGGACAAGGGCCTGACATGTGGCTGCCGATAGCACAGCAGCCAAATTTCATTGCGGGCAGCCATGTACTGACAGATGCTTCCGCCTCAAGCGTGCGGATGTGGGGACGGCTTGCGCCGGGCATGACGGCGAAGATGGCAGAGAGCGAATTGCTCTCGCTGACGAACGAATTGCGTCGACATCATCCCAAGGATATCTGGGACAGGGAATACATTCAGAGTTCGCCGGGCGGCCATTTGCAGGTCATGCAACCGGAGATGTATCGCATCGCCGCGATGGTCGCGGTGCTGACACTGCTGATCCTGGCTGTGGCGTGCGCCAACCTCGGAGCCTTGATGCTGGTGCGGGCTGTTACGCGTGAACATGAAATTGGAATTCGCATCGCAATCGGCGCAAATCGCGGACGCATCTTCAGGCAACTGTGCACGGAGAGCCTGCTGGTTGCGATGCTGGGAGCGGTGGCAGGCCTCGCGCTCGGTTACGTTGTGGTGCGCATTGCGCTGCGCGCGCTCGACGCCCCGAGGTGGCTTACCGCGACTCCGGATTGGCGCGTGCTTCTCTTCACCGTGGGTATGTCGGGGATGGCGGCAATTTTCTTTGGCCTGGCGCCGGCATTACAGATTGCACGGCAGAAGCAGCGCAAGACGATTGCGCGTCAAGTGCTGGTCGCGGCGCAGATTGCGGCGAGTTGCGTGTTGCTGATTGTGGCTGGCCTGCTGGTGCGCGCGACCCAACACGCGCTTTATACCGATCCTGGATTTGGTTACGAACAATTGCTCTCGATCGATGCGGGGCTGGGACGGCACGGTTATCCGCCTGCGGCTGCGAAGGAGTATCTGGCGCAGATGCAGAGCAGACTGCTCTCGGTGCCGGGAGTGGAATCAGTGGCGCTGATGAAGCTGCCGCCGTTGGGCCACACGGTTTCAAACATGGACACGGAAGTCAATGGGCGCCAGGTGGAAATTTATCCAAATTGGATTAAGCCCGGATTCTTTAAAACTATGCGTATCCCGCTGATGATGGGGCGAAGTTTTTATGCAAATGAGAAGAAAGCAGTCATCGTCAGCGAGTCGCTGGCGCGTAAGGAGTGGCCGGGACAGAATCCGCTGGGCCAACAATATGCGAACGGAGACGAGAAGCAGACCGTAGTCGGGGTCGCGGGAAATGCACGGGTGAATGCAATCAGCGATGACGATGCGGTGGAACTTTACTGGCCGGCGCAGGATGAAGACATGCCGGACATGGTGGTGATGGCGCGGACTGCGGGTGCGCCGGAAAGCCTGCCACCGATTGCGAAAACCATCAGCGAAAGTCTCGACCCAAAGCTGTTCCCTGAGATCCGGCAGATGAAGATGCTCTATCACGACAACGTGCTGGGCGTAGAACGGATCGCGATGGTGGTGAGTATGATCGGCATGGTGGCGATACTGATGGCAGGCGTCGGTATCGTGGGACTGGTGGCCTTCACCGTATCGCAGCGGACGAAGGAGATTGCGATTCGCATCGCGCTCGGAGCGAAGCGGGCTGAGGTGCTGGTTGCAGTGTTGCGGCAATTCGTATGGCCGATTGCACTGGGCCTGGTCGTGGGCACGGGTTTTGCGGCGGCCGCTTCAAAGCTGTTGCGCAAGGCTCTCTTTGGAGTCAGCAACCTTGATCCCGCGGGATACGCCGGCGCAATCGGCGTGTTGCTGGCGATTGTAGTGATTTCGGCGCTGCTGCCGGCGCGGCGCGCATTGCGGCTCGATCTGGCCAAGACGCTGCACTACGAATAGCGACGGGTGGTAGAGACGGCGGGGATGGGTTGGGCCGGGATGGGTTGGGCCGCAATGGACAAAGCTGGATGGATTGGGGCGCATCAGCTCTCGATGTAGTCCCAGAAGGAGTCGGCAAGCTCGGCGCCGAGTTCGTTCGCCATCCGGCGCGCGGCGCGCTCTACTTCGTCGATGAGGCCGTGCAGGTAGCTGCGCGAATTTGAGATAGCGACAATGCCGATGGTGGCCGATTGCCACGTGACTGCCTCATCCAACTCGGCGACAGAAATGTTGAAGCCCTGACGCAGTTGGTCTTTCATCGAGCGCACGACCTGGCGGCGGTCCTTGAGGGACTGAGCGTGTTCGATGCGGATTTCGAGGGTGAGTTGAGCGACGGGCATGAGGTTGGCTCGGCTTGCACGGGAAATGTCGGCCGGGGATTCATTGTAATGGCAACGGAAACTGCCGGGCGGAGAAGGGATGTGGCCGGCTAGGAAAGCAGGGCGAAGGCAACAATGGTCTCCCTTGACTCAGGTAACTCGTGTTTCGGTCCGGGGGCCGATGTACCGGCGAGTTCGTTAAGGAGGCGGTCCTCCAGTTCGTGGGGGACGGACATTTCGCAGGACGCTATCACGGCCTGGTCGACGCCGATGAAACAGAGTTCGCAACAGCCAAGTGCGTCGCCCTGGCCCATGCGCACCGGCGGACCGAAGACGCGGCAGGTCATGGGTCGCCAAGCATACACGTCACATAGACCGGTGGCCGGGTTGAGGGCGGGACACGCGGCATCGTTGGCGAAGTCTTCGAAGCGTTCGCGATCAGCATCGGAGTCGCCGAGTTGGCCTGTCGCGAGATCGCCGGGAAAGTCGGCGCGATGCTCGTCGAGCCATGCGCGAGAACGGCTTTCGACAGCGGCAGCAAGTGCGGGCTGCTCGATGCGCAATGCATCCATGCCGGTGCGAAGGCGGAGGGCATCAAGCGCGTTGATGGCGAAGGCTCCGTGACAACATTGCGTACAGCCGGGGCGGCAGACGAGCCAGTCCTTGGCACGGCGCGCGGCGTCGGCCAAAGACGCGTTCATAATCTGCACGAGTTGTGTATCGCCGAGGGGCAGATGCATGAGGACAAGGATAAAGCGGGAGCGCCATTGCGCAAAAGGCACTTTACTCGTCCGACCTTATGTTGAAGAATCATCGAGCCGGAGCTAGCTTCTCTGAGCTAACCTTCGCACTGAAGCTACTCTGTCTTTCGGAGGTCGATATGAGTGAATCGAAAAGCACGATCATGCCAACTCTGCGCTACCGGGATGCCAGGGCTGCGATCGATTGTCTCTGCGAAGTGTTTGGGTTTGAGCGCCACGTTGTTTACGAGGGGCCGAACGGCACCATAGGGCATGCGGAACTGAAATTGGGTGGAGGCATGATCATGCTCGGGTCGGGCAAGGACGATGAGTATGGACGCGGATTCAAGTCGCCGCAGGAACTGGGCGGAGTGGAAACGCGCAGTGCGTACATCATTGTCCCGGATGCGTACGCAGTGCATGCGCGGGCGGTAGCCGCCGGTGGAACGATCGTGCGGCCGTTGCAGAACACTGAGTATGGCAGCCGCGAATTCAGCGTGAAAGACCCCGAGGGCCACTCATGGAGTGTAGGGACATATAACCCGTGGACCGCGCAGGCTTGAGTGACCAGTCAAATTTCCAATCCGCGGCAAATTCCAATCCGCATTTGGGGGACTTTAATCGACCGGTTTGTCCCACGTCTCCAGCGTCTTTTTAAATTCGCTCATGAATCTGCCGGCGTCTGCGCCGTCGATCAGGCGGTGGTCAAAGCCAAGGCAGAAATATTGCACCGAGTGAATCGCGATTGAGTCGTTTCCTTCACTGTCGGTGAGCACGACGGGCTCCTTCTTTAAGCCGCCGATGGCGAGGATGGCGGACTCGGGCTGATTAATGATCGGGGTGCCGAACTCGTCGCCGAAGATGCCGGAATTGGTGAGGGTAAAGGTCGATCCACCCACCTCGTTGGGAGAAAGCTTTTTGGCGCGGGCCCGGCCGGCAAGGTCGTTGATGGTGCGCGACAAGCTGACGAAGTCGCGCTGTTCCGCGTCGCGAACCACGGGCACGATCAGTCCCCACTCGAGCGCTACGGCGATGCCGAGGTGAATGTTGGCGTGATAGTGAATGGCACCGTCAACCAGCGATGCGTTGACGATGGGAAAGCGGCGCAGAGCTTCGACGGCGGCGGCGGCGATGAAGGGCATGTAGGTGAGCTTGACGCCGTTGCGCTGCGCAAAAGCGGCCTTTTCGCTTTCGCGGAGGCGCACGATGCGGGTCATGTCCACTTTGTAGACAGAATGCACATGGGGACTGGTGCGCTTGCTCTCGACCATGCGCTGCGCGATGATGGCGCGCATCCTGCTAAGTGGCACCACCTGCTGCGCCACCTGCGCCACCTGCGGTGGGGCCAACTGCGCCTCCGGCGCCACCTGCGGTGGGGCCAATGGCGCCTGCGGCGCGCCTGCGGCTGATCTGGCACCCGAGACTGCCGTGGCGGACTGGGTCAAGTATCGCTGGATGTCGTCTTTGGTGATGCGGCCTGCGGAGCCGGAGCCTGCGATTTGCGCGAGGTCGATGTTGTTTTCTTTGGCGATGCGGCGTACGAGGGGCGACGAGCGCAGGCGTTTGCCGTCGTCGGCGGGGGGAGGCGCGGTGCTGAGGGGAGGCGTTTCGGCAGTGGCCAGTGATTGAGCGGCCGAGGTTGACGCCGCTAGATTAGTGCCAGTCGCGGGTGGGGCTTCGATGCCGGGCGTTCCATCGGATTGAGGCGCGTGGACTTTTTCAGCAGGCTGGGCGGGAATGGACTCAGCGGAAAGCGATTCGGCAGAGGTAGATTTTAATGGGGCTGAAACGGCACCGCCGATGATGGCAACGATGGTATTGATCTCGACGGTTGTGCCCTCGGGAGTTTTGATTTCGGTGAGTATTCCCGCGATGGGCGACGGGATCTCCGCATCGACCTTGTCAGTGGAGATTTCAAAAAGCGGTTCGTCTTTTTGTACGGTGTCGCCGGCTTTTTTGAGCCACTTGGTGATGGTGCCTTCAAAGATGGACTCACCCATTTGCGGCATGACGACGGCGGTGCCGCCGGGCACGGGGATCGTTGCCGGCGTCGGGGGAATCACTGGTGGCAGAGAGGTTGCTGGTGGCAGGGGAGCAGCCTGTTTGAATTGGGGCGCCTGTTGACGAGCGGGGCTGGCTGCGCTGGCGACGGGCACTTGCGGTTTCGCCGGGTTGGACGGCGCGACCGGTGTCTGTGCTGAGGGCGATTTGGCCGCGGGCTGGGAGGACGATGCAGCGGCAATCACGGCTACTACGGTGTTGACTTCGACGGTCGCGCCCTCTTGAACCTTTATTTCACCGAGGACGCCGGAGACCGGGGATGGAATCTCGGCATCGACTTTGTCGGTCGAGATTTCGAATAACGGTTCGTCTTTTTCGACGGCATCGCCGACTTTTTTGAGCCACTTGGTGATGGTGCCCTCAAAGATCGATTCGCCCATCTGGGGCATGACTACGTCGGTTGCCATGAATCAATTTTCTCCGCGATATAGGACGTTTGCCGCGCCCAGTTCCCTGCCGGATTATAAATCGCGTTCCTTGTTGGGCGGGTTTAGCGAGTGCAGGCGGGGCGGGAGAACGGGATCAGGCACGCACGGGAGGATCGGCGGGATGGAGCAAGCGTTCAACCTCGGCGGGGACCTGGAGAGGGGTGTCTTCCGCGGGGAATTGCGGTGCGGAGGACGATGGCTGGTCGCCGTGCGTGCGTGCTGAAGCGCGTAATGCGGCGAGATTTTCAACGGCCAGCACCTGCTCAGAAAAAACATGGCCGAACTGTCGTGCCGCCTGGTGGGCAATCGATTCAAGGCCGGGCAGGTCGGCGCGCTGTGCGGCCGGCTCACGCTTCAATTCATGCTCAAGGCTGGTGACGGGCCGGTCGGTGATGCCGCAGGGATTAATGAGCGAGAAATCGCGCAGGTCGGTGGTGACGTTGAAGGCGAATCCGTGCGAGGTGATGCCGCGCGAGACGTGGATGCCAATGGCTCCGATCTTGCGGCCTGCTGCGTGGTTGGAATCGAATTGTGGTTCGAGGAGGCCGCACCAGACGCCGGTAAGCCCTGCGATCCGGCCGGCGCGCACGCCATAGATTCCGCAGAGACGGATAAGCGCTTCCTCCATCTTGCGGACGAAGTCGACGGGGCCCAATCGGCCGCCGCTCGCGTTTTGCAGGCTGCGGAGATCGAAGATGGGATAGCCGATCAACTGGCCGGGGCCGTGGTAGGTGACGTCGCCGCCACGATTGATTTCGTGCAGAGTGACACCGCGGCTGGCGAGCAACTCATCTGAGGCAAGGACGTTGGTGCGGTTGGCGTTGCGGCCGAGGGTGAGCACGGGCGGGTGTTCGAGGAGTAGCAGCACGTTTTCGACGCGGCCCTGGAAGCGGAGTTCAGCAACCTCAGCCTGGAGGCGCAGCGCTTCGTCGTAGGGGACACGGCCGAGATAGAGGTACTGAATCATTGCCATCTAATTGTAGTCAGCCGTCCAGCGAGTCTATAGAAGCGGCTTAGAGTCTTCGAGCCGCGCCGCAAACAGCCTTGCAAACACTGCGCGATGCTGCCAGGCAACCAGCAGCCAAAGAAGCGTCGCGAAGACACCCATTCCAATACCGCCCGGGTCCATCAGGAGGTGAAAGACCAGGATGTTGAAGAGGACGGGGCCTAGCAGGGTCAACCCCAGCCCCACAAACCGGTTGACCAGCAGCAGAATTCCTGAGATCACCATGACTGCGCCCACCACGACAAAGTAGTGCGATGCAATCAAAGCGGCTGAAAACTGTCCGGCCAGCCCTGTGGGCATCTTCCCCATGGGGATGAAATGCAGGAACATATTGGAACCGAAGATCACGAACATAAGCCCAAGCAGATAGCGGGCAATGGCAGCAACAATCTTCATTCGTTACTCCTTCAAGCTTGCGTAGAATCTAGCATTTGGAAACGAGTCCGGGGAAAGTGCGCAGAGCCTGGTATCGATAGGGATGGCTTTGAAGGGGCTGTGGATTCAAATCAGTGGGGTGCACGAGTCGTCGTGCAGCCGCGAGCATTTGATAGAGTGGCACTACACGGAGTGCCTCTGAAAGTAATTGTCTAATTCGTCTTCTCTCCACAGCCTCGCCGCAAGCCTGCGGTCGAGGTGTGCTTCTGCGCTAGGTTAAAGAGAGGATAGGCTCCGTGACCCTGGAACAATTTGGATGGAATGAGTTTTTTGCCGCGCAGTTGCCGGCTGGGGCGGCGGGCCGAGTCGCGTCGGCCAACCATGGGCGCTTTCTGGTGTGGACGGCCGAGGGCGAGGTTGACGCCAGCGTCAGCGGAATGCTGCGGCAGAATTCGCCGCTGTGGCCCGCGGTGGGGGACTGGGTCGTGCTGCGCAAGGATGCCGCGGTCATCGTAAAGGTGCTGGAGCGGAAGACCAAGCTGTCGCGCAAGCAGCCGGAACGCGAAGTGCGGGAGCAGGTGCTGGCGGCCAACATCGATGTGCTGTTCATCGTGAGCGGTCTCGATCGCGATTACAACGAGCGGCGTATAGAACGCTTTCTCGTGATGGCGCATGAGAGCGGGGCGCGTCCAGTGGTGTTGCTGAACAAGTCGGATCTCGCCAATGAACTGGGGCTGGACCTGGCAGATATTGTGGCCCGAACGGCGGCGCTGAGTCCCGGGGTGCAAGTGGTTTCACTGAGCGCTTTGACAGATCACGGGCTCGACGTACTGCCGACATTGCTCGCGCCCCGGGAGACGGCGGCGCTGATCGGGTCGTCGGGAGTGGGCAAGTCAACGATCCTCAATCGGCTGTTGGGCGATGAGCGGCAGCGGACCAACGCGGTGCGCGCGGGCGATAGCCGTGGCCGCCATACGACGACTAGCCGGCAACTGTTCGTCATGCCCGGCGGCTGGCTGCTGATGGACTTGCCTGGACTGCGCGAGGTGCAATTGTGGGCTTCAACTGAACAGGTGCAGGAGAGCTTTGACGACATCGTGGGGTTGGCGGCAGGCTGCCGGTTTCGCGACTGCAACCATGCGGGCGAGCCGGGCTGCGCGGTCGAGGCTGCCCGGTTGGAGCCGGGGAGGCTGGCAAATTTCCTCAAGATGCAGAAGGAGTTGGCGCATTTGGAGCGCAAGATCGATCCGCGACTGGCCAAGGAGACCCGCAAAAAGTGGAATGCGATCGAGAAGTCGGTGCGCAGCCACCCCAAACGCAAGGGGTAAGGGCGAATCACGCTACACTAGAGGTGGCAGGAGGACCGGGCGGTCGCTGCCGGAGGCGTCGAGCGATCGATGTCCGCCGGGGGAGGAAAGTCCGAACTCCGCAGGGCAGTGTGCCGGATAACGTCCGGGACGTGCGCCTAAAGGCGCATGGACGGCCAGTGCCACAGAAAAGATACCGCCCCGGCTACCCCCCTGCTTTTGGGCAGTGGGCGACCCCGAAGCAGCTTGCTGTTTTGGCGCCGAGGTAAGGGTGAAATGGTGCGGTAAGAGCGCACCGCTCCGGCTGTAAAGCCGGGGGTCAGGGTAAACCCCACACGGAGCAAGACCAAATAGGGAGGGAAGCGGTCCTCAAGAGCCAGAGGATCGTTGCGCATCGGCCCGACGCGCCCAGGCGGCTCAAGCAATTGCCGAAACCTCCGGGTAGGTCGCTGATGAACGTCCGCGGCGACGCGGCGTCTAGAGGAATGACCGCACACGACAGAATTCGGCTTACAGGTCCTTTTGCCGAATTCAATAGCGAGAGCAGCCCCGTCTGGGAGTACCCCAGGCGGGGCTGGCCATTTTTGGGGCGCTTGATTGGGTTTCGCGCCACGCCGGTTAGATACTATGGGGGCATGTTGAGAGTCAAGTTGCTGGAAGCGGGAGCGCGGGCTCCGGTAGTGGCGCACCCCGGCGAGGACCTGGGCTACGATTTGTTCGCGTTGGACGGGGTCGTGTTGAAGCCTCGCGAAACGGTGCGGGTGCGGACGGGCATCGCTGTCGAGGCACGACATCCCGGAACAGGTGCGGGGCTGGGGCTGCTGGTGCGCGACCGGTCTTCGATGGCAGCGCGCGGAATCGCTACGACCGCCGGGGTGATCGATGCTGGGTATCGGGGCGAAATCCTGGTGCTGATGACCAACCTGGGCGACACGGCCCAAGAGCTGAAGGCGGGCGAGAAGATCGCACAGATGATTCCGGTACCGGTTTTGACCGGAGACGTGGTAGAGGTCGAGAGCCTGGAAGATTCCCTGCGTGCCGAGAAGGGGTTTGGGAGCTCGGGGCGGTGAAGCCTGGTGGTTGCCGGACGACCACTCGGGCGCATAGTTGGCAGGGCGAGCTCGGAAGCCTCGACGGAATTGAGAAGGCGCCACATCGATTGGCAATATATATTTGGTGGATTTCAGACAGTGCGAGGGGCGCTGAGAATTTGCTGCGCGGCGCGAACACCGGATCGCATGGCAGCATGCACGGTGCCCCAGTGGCCGGTGACATCGGTGTGTTCGCCGGCGAAGTAAAGCGTGTCATTCACCGGGGTTGCCATGGCAAGGACCGCGGGTAGCGCGCCGGCGGGAACATAGCTATATGCGCCTCCGCTATAGGGGTCTTGCTGCCAGTCATGAGACATGCAACTAACCAGTTGCGCTTGAATAAATTCACCGGGCAAGTTAAAAATCTTTGCGAGCTCGCGGCAGGCGGCCTCGCCAAGTTGAGTCGGAGTGAAGTCATCGAAGGCCCCTGAGCGAGGACCGCCAATCCAGCCGGTGAGGGATGTTGAGTAGGCAGGATGCGGCGTCCACCAGACAGGCGGCATCGCGTCCTGGGCAAACAAGAAACTAAGTTTGGGAAACTGGACGGATTCCTGTTGAGCCCAGAAGCGGTCTTTAAATAACAAAGTAAAGCGGCGCACGGGACCCATGCGCAACTGGTCGGCTTGTGCGAGGGCAGACGGAACAGGGTCGAAGGCTACCGCGCGCTGCTGCAGAACTCCGAGCGGCAGTGCGATCACCGCGTGCTCAGCCCGGAAATGCATGGGCCCGGCTGCCGTGTGGGCATGAACCTCGACTGTGCCGCGTTGCCATTCGATGCGGTCGACCCGCGTTTCAAGCTCGATGGGGACGCCGGCTCTTCTGAGATCGTCGGCGAGGTACTCGGGCAGCGATGCGTAGCCGCCGCGAATGCGGAATATGCTGTCGCTTTCGATTTCATCCTCGGCTTGCTGCTGAACGGCTAGTGCGTGGACGCCGATCTGCCCATAGTCGGCGGCGTTGAAGCTCTGCACATAGTTAATGACCTGATTCCGCTGATCGGGTGGGAGCGCTTGAAGCGGTGGATAGTCGGCGAAAGGGATGTCAGGCCCCTTCCATGCGAGCAGGCGATCGAGAAACCCGACGGTTTCATCCTGCTCATCGCACTTCTTCAGTTCGCCGTTCTCATGGCACAGGTCGTCGCCGCCTAATTTGTAGGTGTCGAGGTTTGCCTCTTTGATCAAGCGCCATAGATCGGGTGGGCGGCCATGAATGAATTCGGCGCCGAGTTCGATTACTTCATCGCCGTGGTGGATGGTGTGAATACGCCCTCCGACGCGATCGCGGGCTTCGAGAAGCGTTACTTGAATTCCCGCACGGTGCAACGTGCGTGCCGCCGAAAGGCCGGCCATGCCTGCTCCGATGATGAGGACGCGTTTGGACTTTCCATTCACGCCGGGTTAGATGCGGAGATGGGAGCCGGACGCTCCCAGAACGTTGGGTTATCGGATATTGGGAATGGTGTGAGCAGACTCGACCGACGCAACCTCACATGCAGGCAGGCCATCTCATCTGCATGTCGCTCGGTAATGAAAAGCTCGAAAAGCCTCTGCGCAGGCTCAGGAAGTTGCTGAAGAGTCCGTCGAAAAACCCCAGCGTAGCGGAGATCCACGACCTGCGCACGCGCAGTCGGCGGCTGGAGGCCATTCTGCATGCGCTTGCGTTGGACGAGAAGGGCGCTGGGCGGCGCTTGCTGAAGACCGTTGCACCTATTCGCAAACATGCCGGCAAAGTGCGGGATATGGATGTGCTGGTGGCGATTACTTCAACGCTGGCGCAGGAGGACGCAGCGCCGTGCCTGGTAAAGCTGCTCGAACATCTGCGCGCGGAGCGCGAGCGCTTTGCACACAAGCTATGCAAGACGGTGCGACGCAAACAAAAGCAGGCACGGAGCGGACTAAAGCGTTGTGCAAAGTTGATGCGGCGGCAGATGGCGCACACCAAGGAAGGGGCGGCGAAAAGCGCGGCGTGGCAGCACCAAGCGGTAGCCGATGCGCTGGAACTCTCAAGTGAATTGGCCGCGTGGCCCCGGCTTGCCACACATAATCTGCATGCGTACCGCCTTGAAGTGAGGCAACTGGGCTACGTGCTGCAGTTGGCGGAGGACCCCAGCGAACAATTCGTGCACATGCTGAACGAGACCAAGGATGCGATTGGCGAATGGCACGACTGGAGCGTGCTGGCAGGAATCGCACAGAAAGTTCTAGAAGATACATGCGCAGCGCGAAAGCAGGTAGATCGAATCGCGAAACAGAAGCTGCGGCACGCGCTGGTGTTGAGTAAGCGCATGCGAAACGCTTTACGTAAGTCCGGGACGGGACAGGGTGAGCGCCGAGCAGAACCGGTGCAGATTTAAGTGCGGGCGAGGTGCAATTGGAAGTCGACGTCCCGGGCGAAGTTCGGTGCGCTGGTCGGGAAATCCGGATGCCCAAGACCCGCCACATCCTGAATGCTTAGACCCGTCTGCGATGCGATGAAAGCCAATTATCAGGTGCTGCTTATCCAGCGATTCGCGCGGGTAGTCTTACTTGCAGTGGCCCACACGATAGCCGCTTTACGCAAATCTCTAATTGATGGCGGCCTCATTGCGAGGCATGCCCGTGAAGGAAATCCCCCATGCATCTTCGATCTATTCTCTCTGCTCTGTTTATGTCGGCTTGTATCGTATCGGCACCAGCGCAGGATGTTACAGCGCCATCCGCGGATGCTGTCGATGCCGCAACTACCCTGCACCACATTAAGACTGTTTTTGTAATTGTGATGGAGAACCACAACTGGACTGGCGGCGGCAGCAGCAGTATCAAAGGCAACACGGCTGCGCCGTATATCAACTACACGCTGCTTCCGATGGCCTCGCACGCTGAGAACTACAAAAACCCTCCCGGCAATCATCCCAGCTTGCCCAATTATCTGTGGCTTGAGGCGGGAACGAATTTTGGCATTCGCAATGACGGCACGCCAGCACAGGACCACCAGGCGACCCACGAGCACCTGGTGAAATTGCTCGAGAACGCCGGCATCCCCTGGCGGGCGTATGAGGAAGACATCAGCGGAACGACCTGTCCTCTGAACAACAGCGGGCCTGTGGATTCAAATGGGAATGCGCTGTACTCAGCGCATCACGATCCGTTTGTCTATTTCGACGATGTGACCAATAACCGCAGTGCAAGTTATGCGCCGTGTATCCAGCACATTCGGCCGTTCACGCAGTTGAGCAAGGACCTGGCGGCGAACACGGTGGCGCGCTACAACTTCATTACGCCGAACCTTTGCGACGATATGCACGACATTTGCGGCGGCAATGCGATTGCGCACGGAGACGCCTGGCTGAAGGCAAATGTGCCGGCGATTCTGAATTCGACGGCTTATCGCAGCGGCGGCGTTCTCTTTATTGTCGGCGATGAGGGAGCAGTGGGCGATGGGCCGGTGCCGATGATTGTGCTGTCGCCTTACGCCAAGGGAAATCACTATTCCAATAGCGTTTACTACACTCACGGATCGATGCTGCGCACGGTGCAGGAGATTTTTGGGCTTTCTCCGCTGATGAGGAATGCGGCTAGCGCAACCGATCTGCATGACTTGTTTCAGGTTTTCCCGTAGGCAGATTTGTAAATCATGATTAGAGATGGCTCCGAAAGCTAGAATCCTTACATTCCCGCGTTTGGGAACTAACCGGTG
>JANXYB010000049.1 GCA_025350325.1 Acidobacteriaceae bacterium | reverse complement strand
ATTAATTATGTGCGGACAGGGGAGGAATCGTCGAGCGGAGAATCGTCGTTTCGTTCCAGCACAGCCTCTGCATGATTGAATATTGATAGCAACAAATCCGCGGAATAGACAGCGCATTTGCCATCGTCGAAGGCGATAATCACGCTTCCAGCGTTTCGTTCAGCTGAAATTACGCGAGGAGAACCTGCTTTTTCCATCGATAATCACACTACCAACTTGGTTGGCGGACTTCGGTCCAACGGGTGACAGAAACCCTCATTTTCTCGTAAATTCTCCTGAGAACGGTTGCGTCGTGTCAACCCTCCAGTTCCGTCAGATCTGTGCAGGTACCAAAAGGTGAACAGGCCAGGCATGCATTCAGCAATGGGATTGACGAGATGAGCCTTCGGCGCTACTCTCTCCCCAGATACAGGAATTGGCCGCCTTCGCCAACCCGCTTCTGCCTCAGATTGAACGCGGTCTATCGCGCCCTGTTTCGTTCCGCGTAAAAAATTCCGCTCTTATCCTTACCAAACGCCGCCACTCACCATCCAACCCAGAATCGTCTGCCTTAAAGGCAGGCTTGGAGGCCGTCTGAACGCTGCTCTGGAGATCACGCCAAACCTTGAGCCCCTGTTTGGGACCCGCGATGAAAACCTCAGATTGATCGAGGAATCACTAGGTGTCAGGATCGATTTAAGATCGGATGCCGTACATGTGGGGGGGCCGGCCGAAGCGGTCGGCAGGGTAAGGCGAATTTTCGAAGACTTTGAAGCGCTGAGAAAGCAAGGTATTCATCCGCATAATGGTGAATTGAACGGAATGTTGCGCCTGGTCGTGGCCGATGCATCGACCACACTGCGCTCGATTGCGGACGCCGGCAAGCAGCGCTCGGCGGGCGTGAAGCGGACCGTACAGCCGCGATCGACCAACCAACGCAAGTACGTCGAAGCCATTGAACAGAACGACATGACTTTTGGCGTTGGCCCGGCGGGTACGGGAAAAACCTATCTCGCGGTGGCTATGGCTGTGGCCGCATTCAATGCCAAGAAGGTGAGCCGCATCGTGCTGGTGCGTCCCGCAGTCGAAGCAGGCGAAAAGCTGGGCTTTTTGCCGGGAAGTTTACAGGAAAAGGTCGACCCCTATCTCCGTCCGTTATATGACGCGCTCTACGACCTGCTCGAGCCGGAGAAGGTCGATAAGATGCTTGAGAAAAACATCATTGAAGTTGCACCGCTGGCTTTCATGCGCGGCCGCACGCTCAGTGACGCGTTCATCATCATGGACGAGGCGCAGAACACCACCATCGAGCAGATGAAGATGTTCCTGACGCGCATGGGCAACAATTCAAAGGCGGTCATCACTGGGGATATTACTCAGATCGATTTGCCCAATCCGCGCAAGTCAGGATTGATCGATGCGATCAATGTTCTCGATGGAGTGGAGGGAATTCACTTCTGCCACTTCGAAGACTCGGATGTGGTGCGCCACGTGCTCGTGCAAAGAATCGTGCGTGCCTATGAGTCAGCTAAGACGCAGCAGCAGGACTTGCCGCTGCATCTCGGCGATGCGGTCGATACGCGGGCGCAGGGCCAGACCAATGAGCCCTCTACGCATCCGCCTAAACCGCAATAAAGTTGCTGACAGCGTAGAATCGAAAGACACACGGGGGCGCACTCGATTAAGGGGCGGCCCCGCGCAAGATGATCTTCCTCGACCCAGATCTGGACCCCGACCCCGCGCCGCGTGCAAATGCGGCCAAGCGGCATGTTGCGTCGCCATCCCCAAACATCGCTAAAAATGAGCATGTTCCGTCGCAACGGACGCTGTCGCGCTTTTTGCGTGCCGCGCAGACTGCGATGCGGCTCAATGGGCAGGTGACGGTGTTGTTGACGACGGATGATGCGGTGCGGTCGCTAAATAGGCGGTTCAGAGGGAAAAACAAAGCGACCGATGTCCTCTCGTTTCCTGCGGGGGGTCCAGTTGCGGCGCAGATCGCGGGTGACCTCGCGATCAGCATTCCAACGGCGCGTCGACAGGCGACGGAGCAAGGACATTCACTGGCAATTGAGATCAAGGTATTGATGCTGCATGGGCTGCTGCACCTCGCCGGATACGACCATGAAACCGATGCAGGCGCTATGGCGCGGCGGGAACGGCTGCTGCGCGCGCGCCTCCGATTGCCGCTGGGGTTGATTGAGCGCGCCGGTGCGACTGGGGCTGGGCGCAGTGCGGGTAACGCGGCGCGACCGGCTCGGCTGGTTGCCAAGGGTGGCAGCCGATGAGTTTGCTCACGCTTCTGATGGTAGTGCTGGCAGCGGTGGTTGAGACGCTGGCTGCGTACATCAGCCGCATCTATTCCGAGTTTGGCAAGATTCTTTCCCACGAGGTGCAGGAGAATCTCGATGAGTGGGAAGAGCGGGTCGAGCCGCAGCTAGGCTTGAGCCGCGAACATGCGGCGCTGTCAGCCGCCGTGCTACAGCAACTGACGCTGGGCGTGATCGCGCTGGGTATTGGTGCTGTGTTGTTTGACCGCGGACCGCAGGCCCGGCCCACCTCTGCTGAGATCGCCCAGGCGGCGCTGGTGGTGGTGCTGGTTGTGGTGTTCTGCAATCAGATTTTTCCGTCGTTATTGTTTACGCATACGCGCGGCAGGTGGGCGGCGCGCTGGATATGGCCGATTCGCCTGCTGCTGTGGTTGATCACGCCGATCACAGTGCTGGTGCGGTTCTTCTTCTCGGTGGCGTCACTGGCCGAGGAGCCTGCGCATGATGAAGAGGACGCAGTCGATGTTGAGGCATTACTCGAGGCAGGCGAAGAAGAAGGAATTCTCGAGGAGAGCGACCGCGACCTGGTGCGTTCTGTAGTCGAGTTTGGCGACAAGCTGGTGCGCGAAGTGATGACGCCGCGCCCGCGCGTGTTTGCCGTGCCACAGACGATTACGCTGGAGCGCTTTCTCGATTTCCTGCGGGAGCATAATTACTCGCGGGTGCCGGTGTATACAGGCACGCTCGACAACATTACGGGTATCGCGTTTGCGCATGACCTGCTGCAGATTTCAGACGAAGAGGCGCGCACGCGGACGGTTGCCGATATCCAGCAGCCCGCGGTCTTTGTGCCTGAGACCAAGCGTGGGTACGAGTTGCTGCGCGAGATGCAGCGTGAGCAGCAGCACATGCGCATCGTGATCGACGAATACGGCGGCGTTTCAGGACTGGTCACCATCGAAGACCTGCTCGAAGAGATTGTGGGCGACATCCGCGATGAGCATGAAGAAGACGTGCCCATCGGCGATCCCACGCAAGAGGCGGACGGTGTCTGGCTCGTGCCGGGGAGTTTCCCCGTCGACAAGCTCTCTGATCTGTTCGGTGATTCGGTCATGGTGACCGATGCCTACGAAGCCTCGACGCTGGGCGGACTGGTGAGCGAGATTGAAGGCCGGATTCCGATGCCTGGCGAAGTCGTACTGCTGGCTAAGGGCGGCCTGCGCATCCAGGTGGTTGCCTCGACAGATCGATGGGTTGAGACGCTGCGCATTTTCCCCCCGGCAACTGAATCGGCTACAGCGCTGCCTTAGTGCGAGCTGGATGAATTGGGAATGGCCGCAGCGCATTGGAATCGCGATGCCGTAGACTTAGAGCAGTTTCGGAACACACCTGGACCTTTTGGGATTTGTGGAGGGTGGCTTTTTTCTGACCAAAAAAGCCACTCGAGTGTGTACTTTCGGTCTGCACCAGTTTCGAAACGGCTATACGCAGGAGTAATTTCTCTTTTGAAATCTGGATTCGTTGCAATTTTAGGCCGGCCCAATGCCGGCAAGAGCACGCTGCTCAATGCGCTGATCGGCGAGAAGGTGGCCATTGTCACGGCCAAGCCGCAGACTACGCGCAACCGCATCGCAGGCGTAGTCGAGGTGGCGGCGCGCAAAGGCGTGCACCCCTCGGCGCAGATTGTGTTTGTGGATACGCCGGGAGTGCACAAGCCGAGTTCGCAACTCGATCGCCGCATGCTGCAGGAAGTCCACGAAGCGCTTGAAACGCGCGACGTAGTGCTGGTTTTGATGGATGCCACACGGCGCGTGCAGTTGGAAGCGGCTGCCGCGCCTGCATCGGACGCGGATGAAAATGCGGAAGGGAAGACTGCCGCACACAAAAACAAGGCTCCCAGTTGGGCCAGCGAAGACGGCTTTTTGTTTGGCTTGATTCGCGGCGTCGATTGCCCCGTGTTTCTAGTGATCACGAAGATTGACCTGGTGGGGAAAGATCAGCTGCTGCCGCTCATCGATACCCTGACCAAGCAATTCAGCTTTGCGCAGGTGATTCCCATCAGCGCGCGCAAACGCGATGGCATCGATCTATTGGTAGCCAAGATTGTTGAGGCACTGCCGACGGGCGAGCGCTACTATCCAAAGGATCAGTACACCGATCAGCCGATGCGGTTCATGGTGGCGGAACTGATTCGCGAACGCATTCTGATCGAGACCGGCGAAGAGGTTCCATATGCCTCGGCGGTGGTGATCGAGCAATTTGAAGAGGCCGAGCCGCCTGCGCCTCCGCGCAAAAAGGGGCCTGCACCACGATTGCCGCTCTCACGCATCGCCGCCGCCATTTATTGCGAACGCGAGGGCCAGAAAGCGATTCTGATTGGCAAAGGCGGCGCGAAACTCAAAGAGATTGGCAGCGGCGCGCGACGCCAGATTGAATCGCTGCTGGGCACGCGGGTGTATCTCGAACTGCATGTGATCGTGGAACCGGGCTGGCGCGAGTCACGCAGTTTTGTTCAGTCGCTCGATTGGCGCAATCAACTGGAAAAGCTGGCGCAGGATGCGATCACCGAAAAGATACCGGACGGAAATGAGTAAGCGGACGATCCGGGGAAGCTTTTGCCAGTGCAAGTAAAAGAGCGGGCATCCAAGCCGGGTGGTACCGTTGCCGACCGCCATCGGGATGCGTAGGGTAGGCCCTGAGTCCTGTACTCAACCAAATGTGTGTGAAAGACTACGCGCCGCGAACCTTGCCGCGCCCGTTGCTTTTCACGAAATACATCCGAGTATCAGCGGTGCCGATGATGGCGTGCACCTGGGCTCCGTCCTGCGGACAAGTGGCAAGACCGACGCTCGCGCTGACGGCCAGCTCGAATCCGCCCTGCATCCGAAACCGGGTTTGCATCAGCTCCTGCTGCAAATCCGTCGCGATCACAAGCGCTTCCGCGGCGCTGGTCTCGGGCATCAGAATGACGAACTCATCGCCACCGTAGCGAAAGCAACGGTCCTGCTTGCGGCTCAGTTGCTGCAGGCGTTCGCCTACACGGGCCAGCAACTCGCTGCCTACGAGGTGGCCGTGTGCGTCGTTGACCAACTTGAAGCGATCGAGATCGATGAAGGCCAGGCTCACCGGCTGCTGTAGACGCGATTCGCGTTCCAATTCCTGGCCCAATACGTCGTACAGATGGCGCACATTGAAGAGGCCGGTGGTATCGTCCGTGATGCTCAACTGCTGGATGCGGGACACGTCGCGCGCATTTTCAATGGCGATGGCGGCGTGATCGCTGAGGATGTGGAGAAATGCAATCGTGTAGTCGCTGAGCTGGCTATCACGCGGATTGAGAATTTCAATCACGCCCTGCACGCCTTTGCGACCGCGCAACGGCATGGCAATCACCGAGCGCACTGTGCGCGCATCATCGGCCAGTGTTTTTCTGAGTCCGGGATCGTTGTCGGCTTCAGGAACGATCAGCGTCTCGCCATGTTGCAGGACCCACCCGGCGACGCCCTCTCCAACTTTGACGCGCAGGTCTTTGAGAGCGCCCTCTTCGCATCCGGCCGCGACGGCGTAATAGAGTTCCTGGCGCTCTTCGTCGAGCATGAGCAGGGTCCACACTTCGGCCTCGATCAGCCGCTCCATCTGCTCGAGAATCGTGCGCAAAATCGTATCCAGGTCGAGGCTCGAGGTGAGCGATCGCGCCAGTTGATGAAAGACGAGCAAATCGTCAATCGGGATGCGGTTTTGCGACGGGTTGATCTTTTCCGAAGCCAAGGTTTGCCTTGTGTGCATTTTGTCACACACCAGCGGTTAACCGCAGACGAACCGCCCGTTCCCAGTGGTCACCGGCTGCACCAAAGTTTGTTGCCCGGTGTAAGAGCCAAGCATCGCGACTGTATAAAGATTGACAGCGGTGAAAGAAGAGATCGTCTAACCAGTACGCCGGTTTTATCCGCCGATGTGCACCATGGAGCGCGAAGGCTTAAGGAAGTCGGGCTCGCCGATATGGTGGCGCGCCTCTTTGCCTTGAACGGTGTGCACGATGTAAGCGGCCAGTTGTTCGTCATTTTCTCCGGCGCGCATGCGGCCGTATAAGTCGTGTTCAACCTGGGAAAAAAGGCAGGTGCGAATCTTTCCATCTGAGGTGAGACGGATGCGGCTGCAGGCACCGCAAAACGCCTGGGTGACCGGAGCGATAATGCCTATTTCCCCGACACCGTCGGCAAACGTATAGCGCCGCGCAGTCTCGCTGGCCTCGCGCGGAGCGAGCGGCGTGAGTGGCAGTACGCGATTGATGCGCTCGACGATTTCACTGAGAGAAACGACGATTTCGGGTGTCCACAAGCGGCCCTCTTCGAGGGGCATGAACTCAATGAAGCGGACGACCACATTCTCTTCCCGCGCGAATTGAGCGAAGCCTTCGATTTCGCCGTCGTTGAAGCCCCGCATGAGGACGCAATTTACTTTGAGCGGGGTCAGCCCTGCGGCCCGGGCGGCCCGGATGCCGGCCACAACTTTTTTAAAGCTGCCGGGGACGCGCGTGATGCGTTCAAAGGTCGGCGCGTCGACGGCGTCCATGCTGACGGTGACGCGATTGAGTCCGGCAGCCTTGAGGGGTGCGGCGAGCACGTCGAGCAGGTGTCCATTGGTGGTGAGAGCGATGTCGAGTTGACCGCCTGACGGAGTGCGAACGCAGTGCAACTCTTCGATGAGTTCAATGAGACCACGGCGCAGCAGTGGTTCCCCGCCGGTGAGGCGCACTTTTTCGATTCCGAGGCTGACGAAGGTCTTGATCAGGCGGAGATAGTCTGTGATGGCAAGTTCCGGGTACTGGGCGCCAAATTCGCCGGTGCGGCAGTAGATGCACTTGTAGTTGCAGCGGTCTGTGATTGAGACGCGCAGGTCGTGAATGACGCGGCCGTGGCTATCGGTCAGCCGTGAGGCAGGCGTCACCACGGGAAGTGCAATCGGGAAAGCGGTGGCCATCGACACCCTTTCAGGCTATACCGTTCTTTGGATGCTCCCGGGGTCAAGAGGTAACAAAACCCATGAGAATTGCCTACCTGCTGAGACGGGCTAGTTCTAGTCGATGCGCGGAGTGCCTGAGCGCAGCACGATGCCGGTTGTGCCGCACACCAGGATAATGCCGACAGCGACCGCGAAATAGTAGGCCATGGGATGCGCCCAGCCGGGGGAGTATGCCAGGTCCTGGCCGACCCAAAGAAGAAGAATCGTGGCGATCACTGCGAATTGACCGGCAATCACCAACAAGGTATGCCCAAGGTCGCGTCGTTTGTCGAGCGCCTCCACTTGGTCCGGGGTAAGGTTGCGCTCCTCAAGGGGAAGAAGGAAATTCGCCATGCAGTCACTTTCTCCTGGCAACGCCGACGAGCATCCGGGCTGCCGCTCACTTCTTTCGATTCAATCACATCGCCAGCGGATGCAGCCAGCGAATGGAATAAATTCTCTGTCTCGAAGCCGATACGAATTCCGGTCCGCAGACCCTCAACTTTCGGTTCGGCGGTCGACTAATCCGTGAGGAATGCCAGGGTTTGCAGGCCGGTAATTTCAAAAGGTTTGCGACAGCGCACATTGGTACAGGTCAACTTGTCGTCGCGGCGCACCATGTAAGCCTGGGCCTTGGCGAAGCGGGCGCGATCGCGCTCGTCGGCTCCGCGGGGCAGCTGAGGCTTTTTGCGGCGCACCACCCAACTGACCTTGTATTCCCCGGCCTGACCGCATTTAGGGCAGTTGAGGGTGTGCGTGCGCATCTCCGTGGTCTCGTTGAAAAATTCTCGTTCTTCCATTAAATTCTCCACTGCAACAAAAACCGTATCACCTGCGCTTCCACCTGGTAGAAACAAGGTGAAAAGGCGTGTTGTTTGATGACCGGGGGGCTTCCTCTCCGGGGCAAACTATTCCATACTCATCTTTGTCATGACGAAACGCAAGCCAGGTATTTTCTCTGCTACCAAGGCGGTCAAAGCGAACGCACGCGAGCAGGTAGGCCAGCCCAAGCCATCGCGGGCCTTGGCTACTGAACCGCGCACCGGGCGACGATCCAAGCACAAGCCCAAGCTTCAACAAATCATTCATCTGGAGGAGTAGTGATGGCCAAAGCCCTCGGTGTGGGAGGAGTTTTTTTGAAGGCGCGCGATCCCAAGGCGCTGGTCGCTTGGTACGCCGCTAATTTCGGCATCACGCAGGCAGACGAAGGGTCGCTGATTTTCGATGGGCCGTCGTCGATGGGCATGACGGTGTTCGCCCATTTCCCGCAGGATACGCACTATTTCGGCGATGGACCGCAGCAGTCCATGGTGAATCTGCGGGTTGACAACTTGGACGAACTGCTGGCGCAGCTGGGAACGGCTGGAGTGCGCGTCGATCCCAAGCGTGACGACCATTCTTACGGGCGATTTGCCTGGGTGTGGGATCCCGAGGGCAACCGTGTGGAACTGTGGGAGCCGCTTGCCGCCGATGGCACAGCAGACATGGGGCTTTGAGGCGAAGCTATTGCTGGACCGGCATTAGAGGCTGCAGGCTGTAGGGGCCAGGGAGGACGGGCTCTGGCGCCTTATCCAATGCTTGCTCGGTCGCACTGGCCGACGTTCGTTTGGAATATATGCGGAATTGAACGACGAGGTCGAGCCAAACCGGGACGGGCTTGCCGTCCTTGATAGCGGGTTGGAAGGTCGCCTTACGGATGATTGCGACGGCACTTTCGTCGAGGCCGAATCCGATGGGGCGTCCCGCAACGATCTCCTTCGGTACGCCATCCGGACCGATTACTGCGTGGTACATGGCGATGCCCGCGACATTGTTGGCCTGCGCGTATTCGTTTGAAGGGGGATCGACTTTAGATAGCAGCCGGGCTCGTTGATCGACCGTTGTCTGGCGAAAAATGCCGGGATCGGCGGGACGGTAATCGGTTTTGGCAGCGGCGGCCATGAAGTAGAGCTTCCAGAAATCCGGCAGGTCGGCGATCATGCGCTCATCAATCCCTTGAGCAAATACGCGGTCTAATGCCTGTTGCAAAACTCCTGCAGCGTGGGCTTCAGAGGCAACTGTGGGGGTGTGTTTCAATTCTGCTGGCGACGGTTGGGCCGATTTTTGATTAGGGGAGGCTGATCCATCGACGAATGGAGAGGCCGAAGAATTGGCTGAGTCGATGGGAGGAGCGTTGACGGGAATTAATGCTCCTTTGTGTTGGTCCTTCTTGCTTTTTTTGGCTTTTTCTGTCTGTTCGCGGTCCAAGCTGATCTTGACCACTTTCTTTTTGGGCGTGATCTTGATGCGGTCTGCGGCTTCCATAGGATCGCTATAAGGCAGCGAGCCGACAAAGTGTAGCGCATAGCGCTGGCCCTCGAATTCAGCCTTGTGTTTGGAGAGACGGACGCGTGTGATCTGGATGGCGCTGAGAGTGTAGGAGCCCTGGGGAGAGTGTCCGATGAGCCGACCGTGTTCGTCGAAATTAAGGGTGTTGTCGAGATATCCGCCGCGAAGGTAGAGGGTTTTGCCGACGAAGAATTGTCGCAGGCGATCCTCCCGCAAGTCGACGACGGAGGGGGGGAGGGGGACTTTAGGTTGAGCCGCTTGCCGGGCAGCGTCCGGTGGTGCGGTTGGCGGTTGAGCGATCTCTGCCAAGGCAGAAGGCCCGGCGGCTTGTGGCCACGTCGCAACACTCAAAGTCGTTAGAAAACCAAGGCAAGCAATTATCCGTGTCTTTTGTCGGGCGGACTTCCTGCACCCGCACAGGAAAGCGATGAACGTGCGCATCGAGACCCCTCGTGTACCTACTGCTAGAAGATTGCCCGCCAGCCAGAAAAGGATGCCTACTGAAGCACTTGCGGCTTCTATTCGGTAACGCCACCGGAACCTTTAGTGCGCTTGAAGCGCCAGAGAATACGCCTGAAGAGGCCCAGGATACGCTTCTGGTCGGCGGAACTCAGATCGAGCCTGCGTAGAAGCAGGCGAAGGTTGTGGCTGTTGGCAGCACGCATTTTCTGCGAAAAATGGCGAGCCTCAACCATCGTTTTCTCAATAACATCCGCGATTAAATTGAGATTGCCCGATGTCGCTGCCATGGCTGAATCCTGCGAGAGCGCATCGGGCTTATCTGAACTGCGAGAAGCTTCCCCAAAAGTAATACGGTTGGCTAGTTCGTAAAGACAGACGGCGGCGGCCTGCCCGAGGTTCATTGAGGGCTGGCCGGAATCGGTAGGGATCTCAACGAGAAAATGGCAGTAGGAGAGATCGTCACGGGTGAGACCGTGTTTTTCAGGGCCGAAGACGATGGCGATTCGGCCTCCGCGTGCAAGCTTGGGCCCGGCCATGGGAAGCAGATCGGGCAGCGTGAGCACGGGCTGTTCGGGCTTGCGATGAGCGCGGGTGCCGGTGCCAAGGACCAGGGTGGCGGAGGAAATGGCCTCAGCAAGGGTCGCAAATTCACCTGCATTCTTGAGCAATTCAGGCGCGCCGACCGCAGAGCGGGCTTCGCGCCAATGCGGCGCGTAGGGTGCGACCACGGCAAGGCGGCCGAAGCCGAAGTTGGCCATGGCGCGTGCCACCGCTCCGATATTCAGAGGATTGCGCGGCGATACGAGGACGATTTCGATCTGGTCGCGTTGAGAGGGGGTGAGCAACTATTCATTGTAGAGCGAGGTCCGCAGCAGACGGTAGTCGCGTTCGAACAGGCAACGAGACTGCATAAAGACGCTAAAACGAAGAATGGAACCATGCCATGAAAAGCACGGGACACAGTCCCAATGTTGCCTCAACGCAACGGCCAAATATAAATGTCAGTCATGGAATCGACGGATTGCTACACTGCGTAGACGCATGGTCCCCGAACCGAGTGACTTAGACAACGAGATTGAAGCGCTGTGTGCGGCGGCGCGCTGCTGCTATGCGCGCGGATGGGTGCCCGCGACCAGCGGCAACTTTAGTGTGCGCGACGGGGAACGCATTTTCATCACGCCAACCGGCTTAGACAAGGGCACGCTGACCGCCGCAGATCTGCTCGAGATTGATAGTAAGGGCCGCGCGGTTGGTGGTCGTGGACGGCCATCGGCGGAGACCGGATTGCATACGGTTGTCTACCAGGCACGGCCGGAGGTTTCGGCGATTGTGCATGTGCATACGGTGTGGAACACGCTTCTTTCGGGGCGCTTTGAGCCGCTGGGATGCGTGACCCTCGCGGGTTACGAATTGCTCAAAGGCTTGTCGGGCGTGAACACCCACGAGCATGTTGAGAAGGTACCGGTCCTCACAAATTCACAGAATTATGGAGAGCTGTCGGATGAATTGGCACAAACGCTCAAGAAAAATCCTACCGCTCATGGTGTTTTGCTGAGTCGGCATGGGCTTTATACTTGGGGTCAGTCCGTGGCTGAAGCGCGCCGCCATCTTGAGGCCCTCGAATTTTTGTTCGAGGTAGAAGGGCGGCGATTGCTGGGCGGCTCGGCTTAGCGAAGGCGATAAACGAATGAGGAGAAACCATGGCAGTTCTTCGCTTCCCCGGAGAATCGCGCACCATAGAAAGCGAAATTGAAATTACCACTGCGCTGGCCGCGTTAGGCATCGACTACGAGCGTTGGAGTCTCGACCGAGTAGGCCCGGACGCATCCGCAGACGCCGTGCTCGCTGCGTACGCGGCCGAGATTGATGCGATGAAGCAGCGCGGCGGCTATGTGACTGCGGACGTGATCGACGTAAATCCGCAGACGCCGGGACTCGAAGCGATGCTGGCGCGTTTTGACAAAGAACATACGCATTCAGAGGATGAAGTGCGCTTCATCGTCGCGGGGCGCGGCGTTTTCTTCTTGAACATGAGTGGGCGCGTCGCGTCAGTGGAGGTCGGTCCGGGCGATATGCTGCGGGTTCCGCGCGGCACCACGCACTGGTTCACGCTCTGCGAAGATCGGCGCATTCGCGCGATTCGCTGGTTTCAAGACACCTCCGGCTGGACGCCGCAATATACCGAATCAGGCTTGGATGCTGGCTATCAGCCACTTTGCTTTGGCCCCACCTACCCGGGCATGCGCGCGGCGCATGGCTTTCGCTTATGAACGCGGTCAAGCCTCGTCTTTTTCTGCTGGATGTGGAAGGTACGACTGCGCCCCTGTCTCTCATCTATCAACAGTTGTTGCCGTACGCGCGCTCGCACTTCGCCGAGTTTGTGCAGCAGCGCGGAGGAGATCCTGCGGTCGCGGAGGACCTGGCACTCCTGGCCGAAGAGAATGGTGCCGACGTGGATAAAACGCGGCCCAGCTTTGCTGATCCGCAAGACTCTGAATCAGCCTTGCCCTACATCGAGTGGCTCATGGAGAGGGATCGAAAATCCATCGCGCTGAAGAGCCTGCAGGGGCGAATTTGGAAGGGCGGATTTGAAAAGGGTGAGTTGAAGGGCACGCTGTTTGCCGACGTTCCGTTGGCGCTTGAGCGCTGGTCCACTGAGGGCAAGGTTGCGATCTATTCATCGGGCTCGGTGGCGGCGCAGTTGCTGCTCTTTCACTATTCGACATTTGGAGATCTGACGCCGTTGATCGCGGGCTATTTTGATACGCGAACGGGGTTAAAGACGGCCAGCGCAAGTTATGAAGCAATTGCCATGGCCATGAATGTGCAGCCTCGCGAAACGATGTTCTTCTCCGATGTCGTGCGCGAACTCGATGCGGCCAAGACGGCGGGCTGTCAAACGCGATTAGTGATGCGCGAGGGCAACCCCGCGGTTGAAGATGCGCATGGACATGTTCGCGTCAAGTCGTTTGCCGAATACAAGAACTGAATGAAATAAACTGTAATGATGCCGGCGCGGTTCATCCAAAGCGTGGGTCGGTGTTACGTGTTGCGCGCGATAATTTGCAAACGAAAGAAGCCTTCATTCTCATGTTGAACTGGACCAATCCAGCCACGGCTGCGCTGAATCAGTTTCGCTCGGCGCCGCTGGTGCATTTCTCAGTGCTGGCGTTGAGTTCAATTTTCTTTCTCGTCGATCCCTTCGCGGCGATTCCCTCGTTTATCGCGATCACTGAGAGTGCTGACCCGGCGCGCCGCAAACGCATGGCGCGGAAGGCATCGATCACCTGCTTCATTGTGCTCACCAGCTTTGCGCTGGCGGGGCAACTCATCTTCAGGATGTTTGGGATTACGCTGCCGGCGTTTGAAATCGCGGGAGGCCTGATTCTACTGCTCATCGGGCTCGATATGCTCGAGGCTAAGCGTTCCCCGACGCAGGAAGCACACGGCGATACCGAAGAGGGCGCAGCCAAGGAAGATGCCGGGATTGTGCCACTCGGCATCCCCATGCTGGCTGGCCCGGGAGCGATTTCGTCGGTGATGGTTTTGGTGGGCCCCGTGCCCAGCCTGTGGCATTGGCAGATGGGCGCCATCCTGGGGTCGATTTTAGTGACGTGCCTGGTGAGCTACTGGGTGCTGGCGGGCGCGGGACGTGTGCGCAAGGTGCTGGGCGAGACCGGAATTCGCATCCTGGTGCGCATCATGGGGCTGTTGCTGGTGGCGCTTGCCATGCAGTTCTTTGTGAATGGGCTTACCGATTTGGGTGTGATTGCGCGCCAGTGAAGGCTGTTTTCCCATAACCAGCGAAGCTTGTTTCCCACAGGATAGAGCACTTTCCACAGGCGGCCGGGGTTGTAATCGGAGCCACAAGTTGCTATTCTCGGGAAGTTGCAACCAGCGACAGCGATGTGGTTGGAAGCAAGTTGCAGGAAAGAGTGGCTCGTGCTACTCTTTGAAAGTTGCAGAAGTTGAAGTGAGTGCCTCCCGGTGGCCTTTAAGGCCTGCCCCAATAGGGAAGTGGGACGCAAGTTGTGATGCTGGTTCGTTGGATCAGGTGCGGCGAATGCCCCTGAACCGCTGTAGGGAAACCCTAGAGAGAACAAGCCATTGCATGACCCGGGAGTTTACTCCCGTGAGCCCTAGCGGCTCACGCACTGATTGCGGGTCGATGTTTGATATTTTGCGCTGTGCGAGACTTTCTGACTGGGAGTTATAACTTCCGGCTTAGTCGTCGAGTTATCAAAAATGGCACGAATCAATAGATTCGGGATGTTTGTGATGACTGTCGAAATAAGCTTGACATGAAGTTCTGATTCAGATAGTTTTAGGAAGTTCGCGCAAAAATGCTGATGGCCGCTGCAAAGCGAATATTAGCAAGCGTAACAAGTTCGAGGACACCTTGGCGTAACAGCCCGGGCCTCGATCCTAAAGGGCACCGCTTAGGCGGACCGCTCTCACGGATCTTTGACAATTAGGTTGAACATGCCAGTCGTGAGAAAAGATCAAGTTTGGTTTGATCAATCTCACTAAATTGCATCGTGCGTTTTCGAGCGCGCGATGCCGCTGAACCTATCCGACCTCCGTCGGTATAGGGGAAGCATCAGGTTTCAAACGAGAGTTTGATCCTGGCTCAGAATCAACGCTGGCGGCGTGCCTAACACATGCAAGTCGAACGAGAAAGTGGTAGCAATACCATGAGTAAAGTGGCGCACGGGTGAGTAACACGTGACTAACCTACCCTGGAGTGGGGGATAACTGAGGGAAACCTTAGCTAATACCGCATAACACCTACGGGTCAAAGGAGCAATTCGCTTCAGGAGGGGGTCGCGGCCGATTAGTTAGTTGGCGGGGTAATGGCCCACCAAGACTGTGATCGGTATCCGGCCTGAGAGGGCGCACGGACACACTGGAACTGAAACACGGTCCAGACTCCTACGGGAGGCAGCAGTGGGGAATTTTGCGCAATGGGGGAAACCCTGACGCAGCAACGCCGCGTGGAGGATGAAGTACT
>JANXYB010000009.1 GCA_025350325.1 Acidobacteriaceae bacterium | reverse complement strand
ATCGGTCAGCGGATTGTCCTTTGTTGCCCGGTTGTTGTATCGAAATACCTGCTCCCCAACGTAACGATCCAGATGGAAGGGTTCTACAGCGATGTATGTACCTTTCAGACCGCGCTTCATCAATGCCCAAAAGTTTTCGATGCCCTGCGTGTGAATCTGGCCGCGCACATACTCTTCAACGTGATTGACCGTTTCATGGACATACTCTTGCGCAGCCAGACTGTCATATCCGGTTGCGCCATCCGTGTAGACCGTTGATCCCTTCTGGATTTGGTCAAGAATCGCGGTTTGCAGAGTCTCGCGCTTTACGTTAGGGACGACCTTCGCGCGGACCTGACGGCTATCCCGGTCAAGCATTCCCATTACAGGAGTCTTAGGCCGGGCGCTGAGAGCCTTGTACCGCTCCTGCCGCTTGTTAGCGTGCATCTTGCGCGGATCGGGTCCAACGAACGTCTCATCTACTTCAAAAGGGCCTTCACCGCCCATCGGCTCGGACGTGTCCTGACCCATTGCCAAGCGAATGCGATGCAGCAAAAACCACGCCGTCTTTTGGGTGATGCCGAGTGAGCGATGCACTTCCCAACTGCTCACGCCATTCTTCGAGTTGGCAACCAGCCACATCGCTACCAACCACTTGTCTAGGCCGATTGCAGAGTCTTCCATGACAGTGCCAACCTTGGCACTGAACTGACTCTTCGGGTGCCGCGTCTTGCACTGCCACATGCGCCTCGCCGGAACATAAGATACATCAGTGCGACCGCAGGTAGGGCAAGCTACGCCGTTCGGCCAGCGCCGATCAACCATGTAGGAAACACAGTTATCAGGGTCAGAGAAGTAGATGATTGCTTGCTGTAGCGTCTTGGGTTCCGTGCTCATGTATCTACGTTAGCTGATTAGCTCTGATGAGTCAAGTATATTATTACCATTATAAAGTTGTTTACAATAGCGTCCTCGTAATGTACATGCAAGACTGCCATGCTCACGCTCTTATCGTCGCCATCGCGCAAAGTGCAAAATGACTGGCCGGAAGGCCAAGGGTTCCTGTCCGATCTGGGCGCAGGGAAAAGTGCGTGGCGAGACCGTACGACAGTCGCTTGACATCCCTAATTGGGAGGCCGCGCAGAGACGGGTGCGGGACTGGGAGATTGACGGCCGCGAAAGCACGATCTCTCTTGCTGATGCCTATGTGAGATTCATAAGCCAACATGAGGCGAATGGACACGTGGTAGCGACGATCGAATTAATGAACAAATTGCTGATCCACAGACGAGCGTCGCCCGAAAAGACAAGTTATTTTTACTTCTAGAGAAATTGTATGAAGCACAACTTAGTGAACAGATTGAGCAAAGCGATAATTTCATTCAAGCATGAATGAATTCGTTTTAATTCTTCTTTGTTTGGGTTGGTAAGGGACTTCCCCACCGTGCGGCAACCTTCTAAAATGGATACCCAAAGGTGGGAGTGTGCTGCTGCGTTGTCGCTGATACGGTTATTTGATCCCGCCAAAGAATCGGGACAAGAAGTAAGTCACTCACATACCCGCCGCGACGCTACCGGCGGGGTTATTTGATAACTCCATAAGAACAAATCGCCGAAAATTTGAAGAACCCTCCCCTTCTTTTGGCATTGAAGAGAGAGGTAAATTATCTTAATGAAATCTTGTTCCGTCCAGGCTTGCACGCTCCTTGTGGCGAAGAACCTTTGACGATCATTTCGGATGGGGTTTCTATGGAGTGGCCGAGCATTATTGATAATTCTCTGAGTGATGCCAGCGGTGCGATTGGCTTAAGACCCATTGAGGTTGATGAATCCCTCTCGGTTCCCGCGCGGCTAAATCTATTTCGCTCCGCGATAATCAACCGTGGTGCTTTCATTAGCCGTTAGCATCATTCAAGGAACTATTTCACTCGACTGCGGCCCTGTCTTAGAACTATCCATCCTTGCTCGTACTGCTTTACCGGCAATTCCCTGAAAGGGAGAATCCTGCGGACTTGATTGATTACCATTTCCCTCTCCAGAGTAATGATAAAAATTCGCACGATTCATCCCCCTTTCAAAGAACTGCTTGAGGTCCAGCGGGCGATCAAAGGAGAAGTCCACTCCGGCGCAAGCAATTGAAGAAAACAAAAACTAAAAAACTATTGTTCCTGGTACCAGTAGACCTCGTGAGTGAACTGATACCGGCAACAATGGTCACGAGGCCTATCCGCAGGCTAGGTACTCTCATAAAAGCACACTGGCAGAATCGCGCAAGGGATATGCTGTTGATAACTTTTGGGACGGAGGAATGAAGGACGGGAAAGCTTTCTGAGCTGGTGAAGCGAGACCATGACGAAGAAGTAAAGATCATCCGAGATGCCGGAGGGAATCTATGGCTCACTAGATTAGGAATGGCATTCTTATTGTTACTGATCTGGGTCTTTGACCTGTTCTCCGGGGACCCATGGACCCGACATGAAATCGGCTACGCAATGATTTTTGTTGTCGCTTCTCCGTTCATCAATAGGGCATGGGAACGACATAAGATTGCGGCGCGAATGAGGCACGAACGAGAAGTCCGTGTTGAGGTAAAGTTGGATTTCTTACTTGGACTTGTCAATATCGAAGATGTCTGAGTGGGATAACGAGCCGAAAGCGCTACTGGGGAAACTCAACCTTTCCAATGATCTTTCGTATGCACAACGGTCTCAAAAGTTGATCCGAAGCGAAAGCAAGCAGACTTAACAGAAATAGAACAATCTGGGCTATTTGCAATGTGAGTGAGACCGCATCATTCGTGAGAACTATTGTGAGCAGGATAAGAATCGGGACTAGAACTAGGACTAGCAGGCCCGAAATCAAAAAACAATTTCTTCCTTAGCGGGCGCGGTAGAACCGGAATGGAATGGGAGTTGGCGTCAAAGTAAGAGTGAAACTAGCCGCACAATCGTCTGACCGACAATGACCGCAGATACAATCGACCACTCAGGTAAAGTGAAAAGTAAACGCAGTTGTCCACGATGACTGAGGGTCATGGCAATGACAATAAATGGAAGAAGAACAAAGAGGGATTCGGAAGCCATGTTATAGATGACTTGCTTTCCGTCATACTCTACCTTCCTCTTGCCCTCCTTCGATACATCATCCGCCATGATCGGCCCCGCTTAAAGAGATTGATTTTTTAGGGAACAGCCTCCATCGTACGTCATGGGCGGCCAAGCCTAGCCCGCTACTTCCTCACATCCTCCTCATTCGCCTGGTACCACGGATCCTTTCGCGTCGGAAAGATCGTCTCGCACTTCGTGACGAGCGTAGACAACACCCGACTAGCAAGTTGGCGCGCGAACTCGATCTCTTCGGTGAGATCCTGACCATTCAATAACTCATCAGCTCGCGCCGGCCATTTGGCCGGCCGGATCGCCACGATAAGGCACGTCGCGATGAGAAGCGATGGCTCAGGATTTGGGCCAGCCGGTCGAACCGTCACAAAAATCAAGAGGGGTGATGATAGATAAAGTAACCAATACCGTAGGCAAAGAGAACCACCGCGCCCACTACGATTACGAGCGCAACCGCCGTTTCCAGTGGGGTCGTCCGTTCGTCTACGCCATACACCAACCGGCAGTAAATCTTAGAAAAGCTGTTACCCAGGCCTATGTCAGTAGCCCTCTAATGAATTTGCTACACGACCGAGCATAACAGCAGTTTTATCAGACAACGCGTCTGCTTTCGTATTAATCTTGATAGGTTGCGCTTATGGCGCAAAGCTGCTGCTAAAAAGCCGAGCGACACGATTCTAACTGCGTGACCGCGGTTAAAGCATAATTGAAATTCGATCGATGACAGAGATAAGAGAGATCTTATGGGAAAACAAGAAAGTGACGACAAAAAATCCGCGGTGCCCTTGACCAAAGCAAAAAACTGGGCAGCGCTGCAGACGCATTATCAACGAACTAAAGACACACACCTGCGCACACTTTTTTTCGACGATCCAACACGCGGCCAGACCATGACCGCTGAGGCCATTGGGCTCTTCCTGGACTACTCGAAGAATCGCGTCACCGATGAGACCATCCGCTTGCTGATTGCCCTGGCCGAAGAATCCGGCCTGCGCGCGCACATCGATGCCATGTTTCGCGGCGACAAAATCAACACCACAGAAAACCGAGCCGTGCTGCATGTCGCTCTGCGCGCACCAAAAACTGAAACCATCCTCGTCGATGGTCAAAATATTGTCCCCCAAGTCCACGCCGTGCTTGAGAGAATGACCGCATTTTCTGATCGACTGCGAAGCGGCGATTGGAAAGGCAATACCGGGAAACCCATCCGCAACGTTGTAAACATAGGCATCGGCGGCTCAGACCTCGGTCCCGTCATGGCCTACGAAGCGCTCAAGCACTACAGCGACCGCCACCTCAATTTCCGCTTTGTCTCCAACGTCGACAGCACCGACTTTGCTGAAGCCGTCCAGGATCTCGATCCGTCCGAGACGCTTTTTATCGTCTCATCCAAAACCTTCACGACCCTTGAGACCATGACCAATGCTCACTCGGCCCGCGCATGGCTCTTGCAGGGTCTAGGCGGAGACGAGTCGGCGATCGCGAAACACTTCGTCGCCGTATCCACAAATGCAGCCGAAGTGAAAAAATTCGGCATTGATACTGCGAACATGTTCGGCTTTTGGGATTGGGTTGGCGGCCGCTACTCGATGGACTCGGCGATTGGCCTTTCAACGATGCTGGCCGTCGGGCCAGAGAACTTCTACGCGCTCCTCGACGGATTTCACCACATGGACGAGCATTTTCGCACCACTCCGTTCGAACGCAACTTGCCGGTGCTCCTGGCGCTCTTTGCGATCTGGAACAATGACTTTCTCGGGGCACAAACCGTCGCCGTACTTCCCTACGAACAATATCTGAAGCGTTTTCCAGCCTACCTGCAGCAATTGACGATGGAGAGCAATGGGAAGCATGTGACGCTCTCGGGCGCCGAAGTCGACTACGCGACTTGCCCCATCTATTGGGGTGAACCGGGAACTAATGGCCAACATTCTTTCTATCAGCTCATTCACCAGGGAACGCGGCTGATCCCCTGCGACTTTATTGGTTTCTATCAGGCGCTCAACCCGATTGGCGCACATCATGACGTGTTGATTGCAAACGTGTTTGCGCAGGCTGAAGCACTGGCCTTTGGAAAGACACTCGAGCAAGTAAAGAGCGAGGGTGTTCCGGACTGGCTGGCGCCGCATCGCGTTTTTGAGGGTAACCGCCCATCGAATATGATCCTTGCCGAGCGGCTGACACCGGCAATCCTCGGCGAGCTGATCGCACTCTACGAGCACAGCGTGTTTGTGCAGGGCGTGATCTGGCAGATCAATTCATTTGACCAGTGGGGCGTTGAACTCGGCAAAGTGCTGGCCCAGCGCATTATCCCTGAGCTCGAAAGCCCATCTGAACCTGCGCTCAAGCACGACAGCTCAACCAACAACCTCATTGAGCGTTATCGGAAACATAAAGCGAAAAGCTAGCTCGCGGGCTCGCTTGACTCAACGTGAGCCCCAATTACACTTAGCTTCAGCGCACCCCTTGCGATATCATTGCGTCTATAGATTGAGTGGTCTGCTCCCCTGCAGGGGCCTCTCCCGGTGGTGTGTGTGTCCCGATTCTTCCAGAGATTAGTTTTTGCCGTAGCTGCGACCGTGTTCGCGGCTCTTGTACTTGGCTTCACCATGGGCGAGTTCGGCCTGTTTGGCGTGCACGCCGGGGGCGGGCAAGACGGCGCGTACCGCCAGATGCACATCTATGCCGAAGTTCTCAAGCGCATCCAGAGCGACTACGTCACCGACCCTAACATCAACAACGTCACCACGGGCGCACTGCATGGCCTGCTTGAGTCGCTCGACTCAGACTCCAGTTTTCTCACTGCGACGGAGTACAAGATTTATAAGGAACGGCCTTCTTCTGGAGTGGCTCAGATCGGAGTGACCGTTTCAAAACGGTTCGGGTATGCCACCGTGGTCAGCGTAGTACCGGGTTCGCCCGCAGACAAGGATCACCTTGCCGATGGCGACGTGATTGAGTCGATCGGCGACCAGTCCACCCGCGAGCTTTCGCTGGCAGTGGTTCGTCTTATGCTTGAGGGCAAGCCGGGGTCGGCTGTAACTCTCTCAGTGGTACGGCCGCGCAAGGCCGATCCTGAAAAAGTCACTTTGACCCGGACCATGGTATCCATGCCTGCGCTGAGCCAACAGCAATACGAGAATGCCAGCATCCTTTACCTCAAGCCTGGCGCGCTTACCGCTGCCCGCGTCGATGAGATTGCCGCCAAAATCAAGACTTCCGGCAAGAATCCCAAAATTCTCCTTGACCTCCGCGACGTGTCCGACGGAGACGCTGCCGAAGGCCTTCGACTGGCAAATTTCTTCATCAACCAGGGCACTATGGCCGCCCTTGAGGGCCAAAAAGTTCCTCGCCAGACCTTCACCGCCGACCCCGGAAAATTCGTGACATCCGCGCCTCTTGCCGTGCTCGTGAATCGGGGAACTTACGGAGCTGCGGAACTGACCGCCGACGCCATTGAGGGCGCCAAACGCGGCGATGTCGTGGGCGAGCGCACCTTTGGTGAAGGTTCCGTGCAAAAGACAATCGAACTTCCCGACGGCTCCGCCCTGTTGCTCACGGTGGCGAAGTATCAAGGGCCCGATGGCAAGAAAATTCAAGATGAAGCGGTCGTTCCCACGGTGATAGTCGGGAGCACTACTGACGAAGAAGATCAAGGCACTCCAACCAAGGGCGATGAGCCTCTGAACAAGGCTCTAGGATTGCTCAAGGCCAAAAACGGCTGAGCGGTCCCACACTTGCATTGCCCGTCCCACACTTGCAAGGCGTGGCACTCGTAGACGGTCGTCGCTCCAGATTGAGCGACACCCACGCGCTAGCCACCCACGTGCTAGCCTTGATCTGAGGCATTTCTGCTCGGCAAGTCTGAGGAATGCCGACGAGGCCATAAGAGCTTGGCTGCTCCTCCAACCCATCCCCTTGAAACGCGCGGCTTGGGCCGATCCCACCGACTGCGCCCTGAGCCGGTCCCCGTCTATCGCCGCCGTAAAGTTGCTGGCAAGGTTGCGCTCGCCAGCCTGATATTGCTTGCTGTTGTCGCGGGTTCGCTCGCCGGACTTACGTTGGTATTTTCGGTCGACCTGCCCCAGATCAATGACCTTGAGCGCTATCGACCCTCAACTTTGACGGACCTCTATGACAGCAAAGGCCGGGTTATCGGGTCGTTTGCGCTGGAGCGGCGCGTCGTGGTCAATTTTGACGATTTTGCGCCGGTATTGCGCGCAGCCGTCATTTCAATTGAAGACAAAAGTTTCGACTCCCATTGGGGCATCAACGTTCTGCGCATCGCTGGTGCGCTGTGGCACGATTTGCGCAGCCACGGGCGTGCTCAAGGAGCCTCGACGCTGACCATGCAGTTGGCGCGCAACCTGTTTCTCTCGTCGGATCGCACGGCTGCCCGCAAGGCTCAGGAAGCTTATCTCGCCATCCAGATTGAGCGCGCTTTCACTAAGCAGCAGATCTTCACACTTTACGGAAACCAGATTTACCTGGGCAGCGGCATGTATGGCTTCGAGGCGGCCTCGCAGTTTTATTTCAGCAAGCATTCAAAAGATTTAACGCTGACTGAGGCTGCGCTTCTCGCCGGAATGCCCAAGGGACCAGTCGCTTATTCTCCTTTGATCAATCCAGAAAAGGCGCAGCGCCGCCGCAACCTGGTGCTCAGCGAAATGGAGTCGGATGGCGTGATCACGCACCAGCAAGCGGAGCAGGCTCGCCGTGCGCCGTTGGGTTTGAAAATTACGCAGCCGCAAACGTCGGTCGCGCCGTGGTTCCAGGAAGAAGTTCGGCGGGAGCTTGAAAAGCGCTTTGGATCGGAACAGGTCCACGAAGCTGGCCTGCGCGTCGACACCACCCTCGACCTCGACCTGCAAAAGGCTGCCAATCAAGCTGTAGCAGACGGACTGGCCACCTATGAGCGTCGTCACGGATGGAAGGGCAAGCTTGAAAACGTGTTGAACAATGGCGCGACCATCGAGGACTATAAGCATCCCGATTGGGCTATGGCTTACCGCGCTGGAGAGTATGTTCACGCTGTGGTTACGCGGGTCCTGCCGCTCGAGATGCACGCCCGCGTCGGTACCGGCGAAGTGGTCGTCTTGCCCGAGGACTGGGCTTGGACCGGACAGCGCTATGCGGATGCACTGGTTCGGCCCGGCGACCTCATATACGTCCACTTGACCGATGCCGTCGAGGGCGCTGCGCGCCGCGCAACGCTTGAGCAAGACTCAGGTGCGCAAGGTGCGGTATTTGCGATGGACAACACCACCGGCGACGTTCTGGCCATGGTAGGGGGACGCGATTACGCAGTCTCGGTATTCAACCGCGCCACCCAGGCAGAACGGCAGACCGGCTCAAGCTTCAAGCCTTACGTCTATACGGCAGCCGTTGAAGCGGGCGCCAAACCCGACGACATCATCGTTGACGCGCCGGTGAGCTTTGGCAGTTACACGCCGCACAATTATGAGAACGATTTCAAAGGCGCGATGACCCTGACCAGCGCCTTCGCTGAGTCGCGCAACGTGCCTGCGGTCAAGCTTGCGGCGCGTGTAGGCATACACAAAGTCGTTGACATGGCGCATCGCTTCGGAGTGACTTCAAATATCCCTGCGTATCTACCGATCGCGTTGGGCGCGGCTGAAATTACCTTGCAGGAGCAGGTGACTTCCTATTCGGTCTTTCCTAACGATGGCATTCGCGTCAAGCCTCGGCTCATTCGCAAAGTGTCAAACTCCGATGGCATCACGCTTTGGGAAGATGCACCGGCAGTCGATGAAATTATCAGTCAGCAGACCGCACGCACCATGATGACTCTGCTGCGCACGGTTACGCGATCGGGCACCGGCGCTGCTGCCGCGCAACTGAATCACCCCGTCGGCGGCAAGACTGGAACGACCAGCGACTATACCGACGCATGGTTTCTCGGCTTCTCCCCGTCGATCACCTGCGGCGTGTGGGTGGGCTTTGATAACCGCGAATCGCTCGGTGAAAAAGAGACCGGTGCTCGCGCCGCCCTCCCCATCTGGATGAACGTCATGCGCACCGCGATAATCGGCAAAGATGGCGAGCAATTCCTCGGCGACCAGGAAGTTACCCCGACTCTGCACGGCGATGCGACCGCAATCCCTCCAATTCCAGTATTCGCGCCCTCAAATGCAACCACCCCACCTGGCAAAGTCGCACCGGAATCAAAGACGCAGGTAAATCCGCTGCCCGCTTCACCACGCTCGAATCTACCCGCGAAACCGCCGACGCCAACATTGCCCCGCCCGACCATTGCTCCCGCACCGCCCAAGCCAGTCGTCCGGCCGGCACTTCCGCCGAACTGAGCGCACTAAGATTTGCAGACTATTTCCCGGCAATCAGTATTCTTGATGGTGAAGAGAATTTTGGGGGAGATTGTGTGCAACGAGCAGGTGACAAGTTAATCGATGAGACACGTCAGCAGGCCCTTGTTCTGAACTCCCCATTGAAATTCGTCGTTAACCCCCTTATCTAGAGGACTCTGCGGCCAACTCTATTCATCAGACGACTTTACACCCCGACTCTATCCGCAATTCACTCATACCAAACGGCTTCTATCCAGAGTACGGGTAGGGGTAGGGTCTAGCAGCAGTTGTTGAGCGATGAGCACTTCCACGGTAGGACGGCACACTGACCCAGATCCGGGTCGTTCGATCAAACCGCTCCGAGCTTCCCGGCCAGCCGAAAATAATTCTTCGCCCGCGCCACGTCCTTGAATATCTGCGCTTTGAGTGCCTCGGGCGAAGGCCAGGTTATTTCTTCTCGCAGACGCAACATAAACTCCAGTTTCAAGTGAGTCTCGTAACGATATGTGAGCGAAAACCACGAGCCTGTTGGCGGCCCAAGTTCAATCTCTTCGAAGTCCAGAATATGCGTCTCGACGCTGAAGCCGGCCCCCTCGAATGTAGGCCGATTGCCTACGTTCGTGACTGCCTGAAAGCAGCGCCGTCCGTCAACCGTCAACCGCGTCACGTACACGCCAAATCCCGGCAAAAGGCGATCATAGGGCGCAAGATTCACCGTCGGAACAAGCAGGCGTGTGCCAATACCGCGCCCGCTTGCCGGCGTGGAGTGCACCGCAAACGGTCGCCCCAACATCCACCGCGCGCGCCGCACATCCCCGGCTGCGATCAGCGCGCGAACTACAGAGCTTGAAACCTCCATGCCATGTACTTCAACCGCAGGATGCACCTCGACTACGAAACCGAATTCGGCGCCAAACTCCCTCAACTCCGATATTCCAGCTTTGGCTCCATGGCCAAACCTGAAGCTGCTGCCCTCATGCAAGCCGCGCACCCTTAACGTTTCAACCAGGATTTCGCGTACAAACTCTTCCGCCGAAAGCTGCGATAGCGCCTCGTCAAAAGGCAGCACGAGCATAGCGTTGATCCCGGTAGATCTGATCAACTCGCTTCGCTCCGCGATCGTGGTCAGCAGCTTGGGCGCTTCTGCCGGATACAGAAACTGGGCGGGGTGTGGATCGAAGGTGATCGCAATCGATAACATGCCACGGGCCCGCGCTTCTTCGGCCGCCGCGGATAGAATCTGCCGATGGCCCAGATGCACGCCGTCAAAATTCCCGATGGCAGCAATGCAGGGACCGAAGGGCTGCGGCACCTCGTCGACCGATCTAAAAACAGCTATGCCGCTGCTGATGCTCATAAGCTGAGGGACCCCAGGTCAATGGGAAATGTCAGCCCGTCGTACGCCAGGGCCACTCCTTCAGGCAATGAACGGTCGGTCTCAGCGTGGCCCAGTTCGTGGGCAATGTGTGTGAACCAGGTCTGGCGAGCGCCAATGCGACGCGCCCAGCCCACTGCCTGATCGACGGTTGCGTGATTGGGATGCGGTTTACGGCGCAGTGCAGACAAAATAACTGTATCGAGGTCCTCAAGCAGCGCAAAACTCGATTCTGGAATCGTGCTCACATCGGTCAGATAAGCGGTACGTCCAAAACGAAAACCGGCAATTTCCATTTCACCGTGAAGCACCGGGATTCGAATAAATGAGACTCCATGTACCGACCCACCATCACCAAGCGGCTGGATGCTGACTCGGGCGCGATTCGCGTAGGTTGCACGCGGCGAGAAAGTGTAGTCGTACATACTTCGCAGCACATCCGCAGTCGCGTCCGATGCATAGAGCGGAATGTTGCCCCCTTCGCGGAACACAGTAAAACTCAAAGGCCGCAGGTCGTCGAGGCCCATGATGTGGTCAGCGTGACCATGCGTATAAAAAACCGCATCCACGCGCCTGAGGCTGTTGCGCAGTGCCTGCTCACGAAAATCGGGGCCGGTGTCGATCACGACAACGCGTTCTTTGTCGCCCTCCAGCCAGCGCAACAAGATAGAGGGCCTTGACCGCCGATCACGCGGATCGGTTGAGGTGCAGACCGCGCAGCTACACCCCAGTGTGGGCACCCCCATCGAGGTTCCCGTCCCGAGGAATGTTAGCTGGCCTTCCATCCGGTTTAGCGTTTACCGGGAGGAGGCGGCGCAGGCGGCTGCATGCCCTGTAGCGTGATCATGGTGGTCAGTTCGTTAAAGGCCATGCGCACCTCGAACAGAACCGTGCGCATGGCACGATCCTCGGATTCGTTCAGGTTGCCCTTGGTCTTTTCTGCCAGTACTCCCATAAGATCGATGGTCGTTTTCGCCCCAAGAATGTCGACCCGGGGCCGCTGACCCTCTTGCGCGCCCGCTCCCAACTGGATCATCGCGGATATATAGAGTTGCTGAACGAGATGCTCAAAGCCGACTGTCGGCTGCGCGCTCAAGGCAGGATTCTGCGCTCGCACTAGTTCTTCGAGTCGCTGAGCGGACGCACTGTAAGCCGCTTCTTGCTGTCGGCTCTCGTCGGCGGTCGGAGGAGGCGGCAATTCCGGCTGCGCTTCCTCTCCCAACTTTGAGGACTCATGAACGTCGTCAGAAATGGTTCCCGGTTTGCTTTCGCTGGTAACCAGTTGCGGGCCCGCACTCGGTGTAGTGGGCTCAGCCACGGTCGCCGCCCGCGCGGTTTCCTGCTCTTCGTCCGGCTTGAGTCTGCGGCGGTCTATCACTTCAAATTTTGGTGTATCGCTCATAATTTCAGCCTTTCAATTCCATCGGTCAAAGTTTTGCCGGTGCAGTCAGCAATTGGGCCGTGCCCGATTCCGCTCCCACACTGTATGTGAATGTCTTGCCGCTCAATTCAGCCTCGCTGCGCATCATGCCCAACGTAAATTTCCGCCTGCCCGTGGGCAAGTTCAGTTCCGCTACACTCCTGAGTTGGCCACTCGCATTTCCGTCAAGCAGCAACTCGGTGCCCGGCTCGGGGAGCGGGCCATCCAGCTCCAATTGGCGCAGATGGCGATGCACGCTTCCGCGAGATCTAATGCGTTCGACAATCTCCTGGCCAAGGTAGCAGCCCTTGGTGAAATTGAGCCCTCGCGTCTGTGACGTCTCCTGGGGTAAATCGCGCTCGACAATGTCGCATCCGTATGCCGGAATTCCTTCTGCAATGCGAAACGCCTCGACCGCAGCAGAGCCTGCCGCAGTGGCACCGGCCGTTGAAAGCGTGCGCCACACCCTCGTCAATCCAGCAACCGGCGTCCACAATTCGTAATGCGGAACGAGGATGCCGTAGCCGCGCAAAATCTGTAGGTCAAGCCCATTCCATTCCACGCGAATCGAGGTCATGGCCTTGGGCAGCGTCGGCAATCCCATCCGCTTCAGCACGTCTTCAGCCTGCGGCCCAGCAAGCCCAACTGCCGTTTCTTTATTGATGTCTTGGGGTACAAGTTCCACGTCATCCATGATGATGAAGTGGTCAAGATGGTCTAGGAGCCGGTCGTACTGATCTGCAGCCAGTTCGAGGCTCAAATCGTCCCCGTTGCGCCACACTGTTAGATCGCCCTGGATGCGACCCTGCGCATTGAGTACCATGCTCCACGCGCCAGAGCCCGATGCTATGTCACTGACCGTGTTGGTCACCATCCCGCTAAGCCAGCGAAAGCGATCTTCGCCGCGAACAAGCACGCGTCGCATCCAACCCAGGTCGTGAGCCGCAGCGCCCAATGCAACGGCCGCTGTTTCGCCTGTTGGCGCGTCAAACTCCCATGGGGTCGCCACGCCGCGATACTCTGCAGTATGTGGCAATTTGGCCGCTGAAGTCAGCAGCGAGGTCAGCGGAGTAGGAACAGCAGACACGGGAAGCCTGATTTCGGTCATAATCGCAACAAAGCAATGTTCCAGGGTCCGATTTCTGCAAGAATAGCGAGCCGGACCGCATCCTGATTATAGCCTCGGTATTCGATGCGGATGGTACGCCAAGGGAAGCTGCGAAGGGCAAGGAGCGGAATGAGCAACGTACGCGAATCGACAGATGGGAAGTGGAAAAAAATACTATGGACGGCTGCAATTTGCCTTGGCCTGGCCGCGACAGCACCGGCCCGGCAGGCCTCTGCACAGCAGTTGGGGGCCTCGCCTTCAACGCCCCCTTCCGCGTCCGCAGCTCAAGCGCCGGGTAAACCTCACTCTAATTCCGCAAATAAGCCTGAAACCAAGATCACCCCGGAACAAGCCAAGCAGCTTTTCAGCCTGGTCGATGAATTGATCAAGTTTTCATCCCAAGAGACCGGGCTACCCATCAAGAGTGAAGTCAAGCGCCAGCTCACTACACGGAATGCGGTCGAAAGCTACTTGAATGAAAAGTTTGAAGAGGACGAAGACGCCAAACGCATGCAGCGCAGCGAGATCGTCCTTAAAAAGTTCGGCCTGCTCGACCGTGATTTCGACCTGAAACCATTTCTGCTTGCACTGCTCAAGGAGCAGATCGAGGCCTATTACGATCCCAAAACAAAAACTGTCAACATGCTCGACTGGATCGACATCGACGAGCAAAAACCTGTGCTGGCCCATGAACTAACCCACGCTTTGCAGGATCAGCATCTCGACCTGGAGAAGTGGACCGATCAGTCGCCGCCCGACGTCTCCCGAAATTCCAATGACGACAACGTACATCTGGTCAAAGACGAGCTCGATACCGCGCGCGAGGCCGTCACTGAAGGACAGGCAACGGCGGTCATGATGGATAACATTCTCAATCCGATGGGCAAGAGCCTGCTCAGCGATCCGGAGGTGGTCGATCTGATCAAGCAGCAGATGGCCGGCTCAGAAAATTCGCCCGTCCTCGCGCGCGCGCCGCTTCTACTTTCTGAATCCCTGATGTTTCCTTACCGCGAGGGTCTGAGTTTTGAGCAGGATTTGTGGATGGATCGGGGCCAGGCTGCGGCCTTTACGGGTGCGCTCGACCGCCCACCGACGTCGAGTTGGGAGATTATCAATCCGCGCGAATATGAAAAGGGCCATGTTCCAACAGTGCCTTTATTGCCCGATATTCACCCCTTGGTGGATGCGTCTTACAGACCGTATGACATTGGTCAGGTTGGCCAATTGGACTTGCATATTTTGGCCGGGCTTTTTGGCGGCGACAAAGCTGCCCGGGATCTGACGCCCGCATGGGACGGTGGCATTTATTGGGCTGGGCAACGCCTCAACGCTAAAACCCCTGCCGAACAAAGCAGCACGAAATCAATTTCGCTGTTTTACTTTTCCGTCTGGAAGAGCGAAGCTTCGGCACAGGCTTTCGCACGCCTTTATGAGCAGGCACTCGGTCGAAAGTATTCCGGCCTCAAGTCTGAACCGGCGGGAGCAGACAAGGTGCCGGAGGGAACAACAGAGCAGGTCTACTCAACCGGCGAGGGGCCAGTCGTCGTGACCACGCGCGGCAAGCAGGTTTTCGTCGCCGAGAGCTTCGATTTGCCTGTGGCCCGCAAGCTTGCAGCCCTGGTCCTTGACGCTCAGGGCAGCGGAGCGCTGCGGTTGGCATCGACAACTCGACCTTCGATTGATCAAGCCGTCGCGTTGGGCGAATCCCGCGAACCGCTCACCGGCAGCATGGTTCGGTTCTTTGCAAACTGCGGCATGATGAAAGCGGTTGCCGATGCTGCGGTACATGCGGTCAAGTAAGGTCGCCTCTCAAACATTGTTTTAAGTGGTGCGAAGCATCCGCAGCGCGCTCGTGGCGCTTTGCAGAAGATTTCCATTCTTTAGAGCACAATCTTCGTAGCGTATTTTGGTTTGAAGGACTAGGGCCAATCTTATTGAAGAACTAGAGCCGACCTTGACGCCGACTAACTCTTTTAGAATCAAATTTCTGCGAATAACTTCAATAGAATCAAATTTTTAGCTTGCACGACCCTCGGCAAACCCAAGAGAATAAACCACTTCCATCCAGAAATAGGGTGGGGAGGGGGCAGGTGTAAAGACGCTTTAAACTGTCGGCGCGTGCACTGCGGGAAGAGTTTCCACCCCATCCTTGCGTACCAGGTATTCGTCGAGCAGGACCGAGACGAGTACTGCGGTTGGCACCGAGACGATGGCGCCAACCACGCCGGCAACCTCTGAACCGAGCAACAACGCCACCAGTATTGCGATACCCGGCAATCCAACCCGGTTGCCCATGATGCGCGGCACCAGGTAGGAGTTTTCAACCTGCAAATATATCAAGTAAAAGATCAGCACGCCGAGCACGCGGCCCCATGAATCGACGGCCGCAACCAGCAGCGTCAATGCAATGCTGGCGGCCGCGCCCATGACGGGAATGATATTCAGCAATCCGGTCAGCACGCCGAGTGCGTACGCGTAGCGCACATGGAGTGCGACAAACACGATAGTGCTGGACACGCCGAGGATCAGCATAAGGCTGCCCTGACCTATCAACCAATTAGCCATGCGGCCCTCGGCGCGCTGCAATGCGGCGTCAAGGCGTTCTCGATGTTCGGGCGGAAAAAATGACAATGCCCAGCGGTAGGCAACATCGCCCTCCAAAATGAAGTAGACCGTGAGAATCAGCCCCATCACGATTGTGAAAAGTGCGCTTGCCCAATTCTTGATAGAGAGCAAGACGTATGTGGCGGCGTGACTGGCGAAGTCCTGCACACGAGTATTGATTTCGTCCGTATTCACTTGATTGGCGAATGGGACATGCTTCATTTTTTCGAGTATGGAGGGCAGGCGCGCGGGCATTTCTTTTCCGAATCCCTGCAAATCGCGGACCACAGGTGGGAAGGCGAGAAATCCAAACGCGGTCAGTGCTCCGGCAACGAGCAATAACAGGAACAAAATCGCGCGTCCCTTGAATGGCCGCCAGCCCCCCACGCGAAAGCGTGAAGTAGCGCGCACCACCGGCGTAAGCACCACCGCGAACAGCGCGCTCACATACAGCAGCAGCAGAACTTCCCTGACCAGCCACGCGAGGTAACACGCAAGGGCGAGAGCAAAGACGAAGGTGATGTCACCGCGGAGATTGCGGCCATTGCCGTCGTGCTGGTACGTGGACAAAAATCCTCCTGACCGGTGTGCCCCGAGGTCGTGTCGAAGTCTCACATCTATTGATGCTGCTTCTGCAACTTGTGACCGCTTCGTCGCTAGCGATTATCCCCTCCAAGGATCGACCCGACGATTCCTCCGAGTAACGCACCGCCCGCTGCCGGACCCACTTGGCGGCCCTCGCCGTGCGGCAGATATTCGCCGATCTGATGTGCCAGCCTCGATATAGGCAGCGTCTGCAACCAGACCGTGCCCGGCCCGGTTAGAACCGCCAGGAAAATGCCGTCGCCACCGAAGATCATGTTCTTGATACCCGGCACCATGGTGATTTGAAACCCCATCGACGTGTGGAACGCGCCTACATGGCCGGGATGTACCAGCAACACTTCGCCGGGCGCAAGGTTTTTTGTGACCAGTTCGCCCGACAACTCAAGCCACGCGGTGCCGACGCCTCCAAGTTTCTGGAGCAGGAATCCGTTGCCGCCAAAGATGCCCGCTCCCAGCGATTGCTGGAATCCAACGCTGATGGTCACCTGAGGCGTAGCACAAAGGAATCCATGCCGATGCACCAGATACTCCGGCCCCTGGCCTAATTGCACAGGCACAATATGGCCCGGCACCTTGGTCGCAAACGATACTTCGCCCGGCTGTTGCATGGCGCGGTATTCAGTCATGAACAAGCTACCGCCGCCGGCAACGCGCTTGAGCGCTCCAAAAAATCCACCGCCGCCGCCCAGTTGGGTGTGCGTAGTCATCTGGATCGAGGCGGTCATCCATGAGAGTTCGCCGCTCTCAGAATAGACACTCTCGTTGGGGTCAAGCTGCACATCGAGCACGGGCATGGTCGTGCCTTGGATCCGAGTCTGCATAATTCTGTCTCCTATTCACGGAACAGTGTACCCGGTTTGGTTTGAAAAGCAGCCAACCGATTGACATGGTTTAGCGCGGTCGCCTTCAGCGAAATCATTAGCCCTGAAGGCCCGCTTCACTCCGTGATTTTAAGGCTGGTCTCAGCAGTGGCGAGCGAACTGCCGCCGACCCAGATCGTGTAGGTCGTCGGCTCAACCACGCGCTTCACTTGGGCGTTGTAGAAATTCAGTTCGTCAAAGCCCAGCGGAAACGTCACATGCTTCTTTTCGCCGGGCGCCAGCGTGATTCGTTCAAAGCCCTTCAGTTCGCGGACGGGTTGCTCGACACTTGCGGCGGTGTTGCGAATGTAAAGTTGCACTACTTCAGCGCCCTCGACACTGCCAGTATTGGTGACGTCAACCCCGACGGTGGCCACTGCGTTGTGTTCACCCATGACTTCGCGCACCGGCACTTCGGCATGACTGATGGTGGGCTGCGAATAGCCGAAGCGCGTGTAGCCCAGGCCCCAACCAAACGGGAACAGGGCAGAATTTTCCTCGTCCACGTAACGCGACACAAATTTCTCAGCGGCATTGCGCGGCATGTGGCTGAGATCCGCCGGAGCCGGCCGGCCCGTTGGAAGCTGCGCGTAATAGAGCGGCTCCTGCCCCACGGCACGGGGCAAACTCGCCGGGAGCTTGCCTGATGGATTCACGTCGCCAAACAATATGTCGGCAACCGCAGGACCGGCTGCGATGCCCGGGCTCCACGCTTCGACGATAGCGGGCACGTGGCCGGCAGCCCACTTGAGTTCCAGCGGACGCCCAGCCAGCACCACCAGAATGACCGGCTTGCCGGTCGCTACGACCGCTTCGAGCAGTTGCTGCTGCGCGCCCGTGAAGCCAAGCGTAGTGCGGCTTGAGGCTTCGCCTTCCATCCAGTCGGTTGGTTCGCCTAGAGCCAGAATCGCCACGTCGGCCTTCTTCGCCGTTTCCACCGCTTGCGCGATCGTCTTGGCGTCGTCGGGCGCGGGTAGATTTGCTGTGGTCGTTGCCGGACCGGTAAAGCTGACGGCTTTAAGCACGTTCGCATCCTCACCTGAAAGCAGTCCGCAGCCCTCGGCGTAAAGCAGGCGGCCGCCTAAACGCTGACTGAGTTCCGCCTTGAGAGTGATTACAGATTTAGGGTCGCTCTGGCCCGACCATGCTCCGAGTAAGTCACGCGCGTCGTCCGCCAGAGGGCCGATCAACGCGACGGTCTTGGCCTTCGCTGTCAAAGGCAGCAGTGTTCCAAACCCTTCAACTGCGTCGTTTTTCAAGAGAACGATGGTTTCGTCGGTCACCTTACGCGCGATGGCGCGGCGCTCCGGTGTCACTTCGTAAGCGGGGGAAGCAGTCGTGTAGGGATGATCGAAAAGGCCTAATGCAAACTTGACGCGCAAGATGCGGCGCACTGCTTCATCGACAACGCTTTCCGGAATCTTTCCCGCGCGCACCTGGGAGGCGATCACGGTACCGTAGAGATTGCCTTCCATGTCCATATCGACGCCGGCCATCAGTGCTTTGCGGGCCACTGTAGGCCCATCGCCGATGGCATGATTTTTCAGTTCCGCGACCGCACCCCAGTCCGAAACGACGAATCCATCAAAGCCCCACTCCTGACGCAAGATCTGCGTCATCGTGAATGGATTGGCGGTCGCGGGAATACCGTTGATCGAGTTAAAGGAACTCATCATCGTGGCGGCGCCAGCCTCGACTGCGGCTTGATACGGCTTGAGGTAAACCTGCCGCAGAGTGAGTTCGCCCATGTCGGTAGCGTTGTAGTCGCGGCCGGCGATCGCTGCACCATAGGCCGCAAAATGCTTCACGCTGACTGCGACTGAATCGGGCTTGCTAAGATCGTCCTGCTGATAAGCCTTGACCCAGGCGCGCGCCATAGTTGAGCTCAGGTATGGGTCTTCACCATTGGACTCAACGATGCGGCCCCAGCGTGGGTCGCGCGCTACATCCACCATTGGTGAAAACACCCAAGCGATGCCATCTGCGCGTGCTTCCAGAGCGCTGGTGCGCGCCACTGTTTCCGCTGCCTTTACATCCCAGGTTGCCGCCACGGCCAGCGGCACCGGAAACGTAGTCCGATGTCCATGAATAACATCCAGACCAAAAATGATAGGGATGTGCAGGCGCGCTTTCTCCATTGCGATGTGCTGATAGTGGTTCGTTTTCTCTGCGCCCACCACGTTCAACATCGAACCAACCTCGCCCTTGGCAACCAAGTCATCGTATGTAAGGTTTGACGCCGAGGGGCCGGTGGCAAACCCTGCGGAATACTGCACAAGTTGGCCAATCTTTTCTTCGAGCATCATTTGCTTGACCAGCGCATCAACGCGGGTATTTATGTCTTTCGACTCAAGCTGGGGATTGGGCGTCGGCTTGGTTTGCGCGGTTGAACTATGCAACCTAATGGAGGCAAGCAACAAGAGCACAAAGATCGACCGCAATGGTGAACGAGAAGGATTTTGCATGACCCGGCCATGATAAACCGTTTGAGTGGATCTCGTCTGAAAGTCCGCATCTTACATCGCCCCCGGACATCTCGCCCCCAAACCGGTCAATGCTCTACTCTTGCAAGTGACTCGAATGCCTCTTTTTCTTGCACAATTCCGCAGGGCTCTCTGGCTCTCCCTTGAGCACGACGTGCTTAACACGGCTAAGGCTGCTGCTTATTCAGGAATATTAATGCTCTTCCCGGCGCTGGTTGTGCTCACGACGCTGGTCGCTCTGGTTCCAGAGGGACCGACGCTGGTGGGCGAAATCCGCGCTGTGTCTGAACAGTTTTTACCTGCCGACACGATGACGCTGATGCAGTCTGCGATCATGTCCCGGCGCATACAATCGACGCAATTGATTTTCTCTGCAGTGACCTTGAGCGTATTTGCGGGGCTCGGCTTGATGCTCACTTTGATGGAAGGCTTTCGCCGCGCCTATCGCTTTTCGCGTGATGAGTGGAGTTTTTGGCAACGCCGGTTGCGGGCGCTGCTGCTGGTACCCATTGTGCTGGTGCCTCTGGCAGTGGCAACGTTGATACTTGTATTTGGCCGAACCATCGAGCTGTGGATGATCAGCAACGCAGAACACGAATCGCGCCACATCGTGCTTTTGCTGTGGCGCATGGCGAGGTGGTCGCTCGCTGTAGTAACCAGCGTAGCCGTGCTCGGCGCGCTCTATCACTTCGGCACCAAGCGCGGTGAACACTGGGCGCGCGTAATGCCAGGTGCAATTACGGCAACCGCGGTGTGGTTTCCTGCCACGCTGGCCTTCGGCTGGTACGTAACGAGGATCGCCGACTACTCAATGTTCTACGGCTCATTCGGCGCCGGAATCGCTACCCTCGTGTGGCTCTACATCACTTCATTTAGCGCGCTGCTGGGTGCGGAATTAAATGGAGTGCTGTACAGAGAAAGGCACGGCGAAAGTTGAAGCTGGACAACGGGGTTTAGCCTGGGTTCATTGTCTGTCCTGATTTCATGAACAATCGTCTGTGACACCTCGCACTGACCAATGCACGCGCTTGGCCGCATGATGAATAGGGGGCCTGCCGAGTCCATCGTCCGTTGTACAATGAAGCGGACCGCACACAGACCAATCACTTCCTCCCAAAATCAACGACCTTTGGAGTAATACGAATGCCGTTTCTTGAAGCGAGCCCGAACGAATCTCCTATACAACGCCGCGCCAAAATCGTTGCCACCCTCGGCCCTGCTTCCAACACCGAACCGGTTTTCCGCGACCTTGTCCGTGCAGGAGTGGATGTTGTTCGCCTCAACTTTTCCCATGGCACGCACGAAGAAAAATTTGCTCTCATTCAGATGATCCGCAAGGTCAGTCGCGAAGAGCACAAGCCGCTGTGTATTCTCGGCGATTTGCAGGGACCAAAAATCCGTACCTCCAAGTTGAAAGATCACGAGTCAGTGATGCTCAAAACCGGTCAACGGTTGACGATTACGCCGCGCGACGTTCCCGGTACCGCATCGCTGGTCGGGACCACGTTCAAGACTCTCGCTGAAAACGTCGAACAAGGTTCGCGCATTTTGCTCTCGGACGGACTCATCGAATTACGTGTGCATGAGGTCGTCGGTAATGACGTGGTGTGCGAAATAATCAACGGCGGCATGCTGGGCGAAAACAAGGGAATTAACCTGCCCGGCATCCCGGTGCGCGTTCCCTCGCTCACCGAAAAGGACTCTGCCGATCTTGAATTTGCGCTCAAGAATGGCGTTGATGCAATCGCAGTGTCCTTTGTTCGCACTGCGGAAGATGTGCGCCTGGTCCGCAATCGCGTCTCGGCGTATGGCGGCGAGACATGGATCATCGCCAAGCTCGAAAAGCCGCAGGCAATCGAACATCTCGACAGCATCCTGCAGGCCGCTGACGGCATCATGGTGGCTCGCGGCGATCTGGGAGTCGAGGTTCCCCCTGAAAAAGTTCCAGCTATTCAGAAGCACATCATTCGGCGCGCATCGGAGTATTTCAAGCCGGTGATTACGGCCACGCAGATGCTGGAGTCGATGATCGAAAATCCGCGTCCCACACGCGCCGAGGTTTCTGACGTTGCCAACGCCGTGTATGACGGCACCGACGCGGTCATGCTTTCGGGCGAATCGGCGGTCGGCAAGTTTCCAGTTGAGACAGTCGCGATGATGGCTCGCATTGTGAGTGAAGCCGAACGTCATATCAAAGAGGACCACCTTGCCGCGCCGCGCATCCGGCAAAGTCAATTGTCGATCGCCGAAACAATCTGCGAAGCCACCGCACACGCCGCCGATGATCTTGACCTGCGCGGCATTGCTCTCTTCACCGAGTCAGGCGCGACCGCGCGCCAGCTATCGAAGTATCATCCTGCCGCGCCAATCTTCGCGCTCAGCCCGGTCGACGTGACGATCAACCGGCTCAATCTGTTGTGGGGAACCACGCCGATCCGTTGCCCCAAGGTGAACTCGACGGAGGCGCTGGTCGATGTGGCCGAAAGCTTGCTCGAGCAGTATGGGTACGTAAGAACGCGAGGTGATCGCCATCGTCGCCGGAACACGCACCAAGTCGGGCTCAACCAACTTCCTGCGCCTGCATGTGCTCGGCGAACATAATCAGGAAGGGGTTCGCTTCTTTGCCCCTCATGAAGATGAAACCCTGCCGGCGCCGGAGTCTTCAGCGCCGGTACTCAAGCCCAAACATCCTGCAGCCAAACCAGCCAAGAGCGTCCTGCGACGCAAGTAATGTTCGGTATCTTTCACAAGTAAAACGCCACTCTCAATCGTCAATCGAGAGTGGCGTTTTGCTTTGAATTTCTCTCCCGAAGTTCGCAGACTACTTCGCTGCAAGTTGCCGCACCACGTATTGCAAAATGCCGCCGTGTTCGAAGTACTCGATCTCCTGCGGCGTATCGATGCGCACTTTCGATGCAAACGTCTTCACCATGCCGTCGGCTGCGGTCGCCCTCACCATCAGCGTGCGGCCGCTGGCAAGGCGCTCACTGAGCAACGTGGTCAGGCCGGCGAAGTCATAGACCTCTTCACCCGTCAGTTGCAAGGATTCCACATTCTGCCCATCTGCGAACTGTAGCGGCAAAATGCCCATGCCCACGAGGTTAGAACGATGAATGCGTTCAAAGCTTTCTGCAATCACTGCGCGCACACCCAGCAGCTTTGGTCCCTTGGCCGCCCAGTCGCGCGAAGAGCCGGAACCGTATTCCTTGCCCGCTAAGATCACCAGCGGCACGCTGCGCTCGGCATAAACTACGCTCGCATCGAAGATCGACATTGGCTCGCTTTCCGGGAGCAAGCGTGTGACCCCGCCTTCAGTGCCAGGAGCAAGCTTGTTGCGCAAGCGCACGTTGGCAAAGGTTCCGCGCACCATCACTTCATGATTTCCTCGCCGCGAGCCGTACGAATTGAAGTCAACTGGCCTTATTCCGTGCGCAGAGAGATACTTTCCCGCCGGTCCGTTAGCCTTGATCGATCCCGCAGGAGAGATGTGATCGGTGGTTACAGAATCGCCCAGTACCGCCAGCACGCGAGCACCCAGAATGTCTTTAACCGCCGCAGGCTTCTGCGTCATCCCGTCGAAATATGGGGCCTTGCGAATATAAGTCGAATCGGGTTCCCACTTGTAAACGTCCCCGGTAGGGAAACTCAGTCCCTGCCAATTAGCATCGCCCAGACTTACGGTGGCGTACTCCCTGCGAAAGCTTTCGCTGCTCAGGCCTTTCTCGATTGCCTCTGCAACTTCCTGCTGGGTCGGCCAAATGTCCTTGAGGTAGACGGATTTTCCGGCCTCATCTACGCCCAGTGGATCGGTATCGAAATTGTGGCCAATCTTACCAGCCAAAGCATATGCGACCACGAGCGGCGGGCTCATCAGGTAGTTGGCGCGCACGTCTACATTCACACGGCCTTCGAAATTGCGATTGCCGCTAAGCACACTCACGGCTACCAGGCCGTGTTCGTCAATGCTCCTTGAAACGTCCGCCGGGAGCGGCCCCGAGTTACCGATACACGTGGTGCACCCGTAACCCACTACGTTGAAGCGAAGCTTTTCGAGATACGGCAGCAGGCCGGATTTTTGATAGTAGTCGGTCACCACGCGCGATCCGGGAGCCAGCGATGTCTTCACCCACGGCGGAACCGTGAGCCCTTTTTCGACGGCCTTCTTGGCGAGAATTCCTGCAGCGATCATTACGGATGGATTGGAAGTGTTGGTGCAACTGGTGATCGCCGCGATCACGACAGAGCCATGGTCGAGATAGGTGTCGGGATCAACTCCAAATCGCTCTTTCACAGTCGTCATTAGATGTAACGGAACCTTATCCGCGACGGCGGTGTCGCTCACCGCTCCACGGTGCCATGGGACTGCTGATCGCGTGCCGAGAGGCTTGGCCGTTGGCGACAACAGCGCTGGCAACTGCTGCGCAAAGCTGGCTGCCGCATCTCTTAACAAGACGCGGTCTTGCGGACGTTTGGGACCGGCAACGCTGGGCTCGACGGCAGCCAGATCCAGTTCCAGCATCTGCGTGTACTCCGCCTCAGGCGAATCGGAAGTGTGAAATAGGTCTTGCTCCTTGTAATAAGCTTCGACCAGCGCAATCTGTTCGTCGCTGCGGCCCGTAAGCTTGAGGTAGCGCAACGTTTCGGCATCGACCGGGAAGATGCCGCAGGTGGCGCCATATTCGGGAGCCATGTTGCTGATCGTCGCGCGGTCGGCCAAGGGAAGCGCCGCGATGCCGGGCCCATAAAACTCCACGAACTTGCCGACTACTCCCAACTTGCGCAACGCCTGCGTTACGGTCAGCACAAGGTCAGTTGCTGTAGCGCCCTCGCGCAACTTGCCGATCAGCTTGTAGCCAACGACCTGCGGCACCAGCATTGAAACCGGCTGGCCCAACATCGCTGCCTCGGCCTCGATGCCGCCTACGCCCCAGCCGAGCACACCGAGGCCGTTGATCATAGTGGTGTGAGAATCGGTTCCGACCAAGGTGTCGGGATACGCGGACGACTCGCCGTCAATTTCTGTTGTGAACACAACACGTGCAAGATATTCGAGGTTTACCTGGTGACAGATGCCCATGCCTGGCGGGACCGCGGAGAAATTGCGAAACGCCGTCTGGCCCCATTTCAAAAAGGCATAGCGTTCGCGATTGCGCTGAAACTCGAGCAGCGCGTTGGCGTCGTATGCGCCCGCTGTACCGAACTCGTCCACCTGTACAGAATGGTCAATGACCAACTCGGCAGGCACAAGCGGATTAACCCGCTCCGGATCGCCGCCCAGCGTCTTGATCGCATCGCGCATCGCGCCCAGATCTACAATCGCGGGGACGCCGGTGAAGTCCTGCATTAGCACGCGCGCCGGCATGTACGCTATTTCGCGGCTCGGCTCTGCTTTTGCATCCCACGTTGCCAGGAAGCAGATGTCGCCGGCAGTTACATTCACGCCATCTTCGCGACGCAGCAGATTCTCAAGCAGGATCTTCAGACTGAACGGGAGTCGGCTCAAATTGAACCCGCGCGCGGTTAACGCTGGCAGGCGAGAAATGGTGTAAGTGCTATTGCCTGAAGTGAGGCGAGCACGGCTGGAAAAGCTATCCATCGGAAACCTCTCTATCCGCACTGAGGCGGATTCAATTGCTACTCAAAAGCAGGTTTGGTCTGCAACAGTATTTCGATCCCAAAGTCAACGCCAGTCCAGCCTGCATCGCCGAGCAGCAGAACTGACCAGCCAAGGATCAGCGGAATGCATTGCTCAGGTGGGAAGATCGCGTCCACGGTCGGGCCGGCCGCGGCGAAAGCGCTGTAACTGGGGCGAACCGGAAATGTCGGAGCAATAAGGCATCGAATACCCAACGATTCTAACGCCGAGACGGCCAGCAAGGGAATGGGATGCGGCTGCGGGTTTTCCTCGAGGAATGTTGCGTGCTTCGAAATCGGACGGTAGGCTGAAACTGACCATCCAGGAGACCCATGGTTCTGCAGTCGTTCAAGTTTGGTATCCCCTCCACGCTGCTCGCAGCGGTCGTTGCGATTGCCCAGGTTGCCCCGTCGCCGGCGCAGCAAGCGGGCTCCACCACAACGCCTGCCAGTAAGTGGCCCGCCACACACAGCGTCGTGACGCTGCATAATTTCAAATTTGGCAGCGGAGAAACACTGCCTGCACTGAAACTGCATTATCTAACTCTGGGCAAACCCCACCGCAATGCAGCGGGGCACACCGACAATGCAGTGCTGCTGCTGCATGGCACCGGCGGCAGCAGGCATTCCCTGATGAATCCTCTCTTTGCCGACGTGCTTTTTGGTCCCGGCGCGCCGCTCGACGTCACGAAATATTTCCTTATCCTGCCCGACGACATCGGTCATGGCGACAGCGCTAAACCATCCGATGGGCTTCATGCGCACTTCCCCACCTACGATTACGACGACATGGTGCGCAGTCAGCGAATGATGCTCGATGAAATGAAGATCGACCACCTGCGCCTGATTCTGGGAACCTCAATGGGCTGCATGCAGACCTTCGTGTGGGGCGAAACATATCCGGGATTTGCCGATGCACTGGCGCCCTTTGCCTGCCTGCCGGTGCAGATCGCCGGCCGCAATCGCATGATGCGTTACATGAGCATCCAGGCCATCAAACTCGACCCCGCGTGGAAAAACGGCGACTACACGGCCGAACCTACAGAGGGCCTGCGCCTCGCGAATACTCTGCTGCTGGTCATGGGTTCGAGCCCGCTGCAAATGCAGAAGCAAGCGCCGACGCGCCAGGCAGCCGAGCAGTATGTCGATCGCTTCTGGGCACGGCCCAGCCCGGATGCGAATGACATGATTTACTACCTCAACGCCAGCCGCAATTACGATCCCAGCCCGCGCCTTGAGACCATCAAAGCACCCGTGCTCTGGATCAACTCCGCCGACGACTACATCAATCCGCCGGAACTGGGCATCGCCGAAAAGATGGTCAAGCGCATCCCGAACGCGCGCTTCATCCTCCTACCCATTTCAGACCAGACCCGGGGCCATGGCACGCATACTGTGGCTTCAGTGTGGAAAGATTACCTGGCCGAATTTCTCAAGCAAACAGAACCTAACCCGTAGCTCCGCAGACGCCCGTAGCGCCTATTTATGGTGCGCTCGCGGCGACGGTGAACCAACGTCGGGCGCGGTGCCAACCATATGCACCATCTGAGCACTCCTATATTGCAGGTATGTCCCTTGCCCCGATGAGGTCACTTAAACGTTGAATCTCAGAATCGCTGTCGGAGAGCTGTTCTCGCGTCTTTGGAGTTGGTTGATGCGCCGCATGCCGAACGAGCGGCAGCGGCTGCTCACGGTCACCATTCTTGACGGCGGCCTGTGCGGCCTGGCTGCGGTCGCCTTTCATAAGTGCATCGGGTGGGCTGAGATCCTCTTTATCGATCGCGCCAATTCGGCGCCCGGCCATAGCTGGATAGCGTGGACAATCCTCAGCCCCGCGATCGGCGGCCTGGTCGTCGGTATCGGGTTTGAATTATTTTGCACCTGCCGCAGCTGGCAGCGGCATTCCCCAGGTTAAGGTCGCTTTTGCGCTTCGCTCAGGACTTGTGTCGCTGCGAGAGACCATTGGCAAGTTCATTCTCTGCACGATACAGATCGGCTCGGGCGCATCGCTCGGCCTGGAAGGGCCCACGGTACAAATCTGCGCCGGCGTCAGCAGTATGCTAGCCCGCGCCGCGCGGCTAAGCCCGCAAAACTGCCGCCGTATGGCGTCGGTTGGGATGGCCGCGGGCATAGCTGCGGCCTTCAACGCTCCAATCGCCGCCATCACTTTCACGTTGGAGGAACTGATCGGCGATCTCGATCAGACCATGCTTTCAGGGGTGATTGTGGCGGCGGCACTGGCAGCCGTGGTCGAGCACACCCTCCTCGGGTCAAACCCGGTGTTTCATGTTCAGAAGGCCTATGCGCTCGCAAACGCGTCCTCGCTGATCTGGTATGCCCTGCTCGGAATACTAGCCGCTGTTATTTCGGTCGCATTTACTGACTCGCTTCTGGGCCTCCGCGCCCGGTTCAAGAGATGGAGGGCGGTTCCGCGCTGGGTTCACCCGTCCGTTGGAGGTCTGGCGACGGGTGCATTAGCTGTGGTCGGATTCGAGTTGTTTCATTTGAATGGCATCGCCGGCGATCCGTACAGAACACTTACCCTGGCGCTTACAGGAACGATGCCGGTTTTGTTCATGGCCGCATTTTGCGTACTCAAATTGGGAGCTACTGTCAGTTCTTACGCGAGTGGCGGTTCGGGCGGAATTTTCGCGCCAGCGCTATTCATGGGCGCCATGCTGGGCGGATCGGTCGGGTACCTCGATGTCACCATCTTTCACCATTCAACGGATGCCATCGGCGCCTTCGCAGTGGTAGGCATGGGGGCCGTCTTTGCCGGAATCGTTCGCGCGCCGATGACTTCGGTCCTCATCGTCTTTGAAATGACGAGTGGCTACGGATTGGTTTTGCCGCTCATGATCGCCAACATGACAGCGTTTGTACTGGCACGGCATTGGCGCCCGGTACCGATTTATGAAGCTTTGCTGGAACAGGATGGCGTGCATTTGCCGCACGGAAGCAAGCCACTCGATCCGCCGGAAGCGACAAAGATGTCAGCCAATCAGCCGACCGTGGATGCGACCGCATAATTGCAATTTGCTTGAATGCTCAAACATCTTGCGTTTTGGCAGGGACCGAAGTTCCAGAACAAAAAAGAGCGCCGCATTTCTGGAAAGGCAGATTAATTGCAGGATCCTCAGGGGCCTCAGGCGAAGAGCATCTCTCCCGGCGTATCTGAAACTGCGCACATCAAGGCCTCAAAGCAGTCAGCGTCAAGCCTATTGGGAACTTCGCGCGACATGATCTCGAACGCTCGGTCGAGCGCCAAACCAGGCCGATAGTGTCGATCTTCAGTAAGTGCGACATAGACATCTGCGACCGCTATGATGCGTGCCTCCAAGGGCAGGTCCTTTCCCGTGAGCCGGTCAGGATAGCCTGTGCCATCCAGCTTTTCATGATGCGCACCGGCTATCATCGCCAATTCTTTAAATGGTCCGATCCGCGACAATATCTCACGCGTCAGGCGCGGGTGCTCCTGAATCACGCTCCATTCGTTCGCCTCGAGCTTGCCTTGTTTGTTCAAGATCGAATTGGGGACACGAAGCTTTCCAATATCGTGCAGCAGAGCGGCTCGGTTCACCAGACGGGTCCGTTCGACGCTCAATCCAAGCTCTAAGGCTATTTTTACTGCCGCGTCCGTCACGCCCACGCAATGTCGATAAGTGAAGGGTGACTTGGCGTCCAACAGATCGGCGAAGGCTTCGCAAATAAGATCGAGATCCGTCGCTTCTGAACCCTTGACCTTATCTGGCGCGAGATTAAGAGCAGCGCTTTTAGTATCCTCGGCAGGTGTGGATGGCAAAGCCCCTCGCCACAGGTCTTCGGTGCGATGCAGCCTTTCGGCGACTCTCACCAGTTCTGGATCGAACCAATGCCCGCTACGCTCGCGAAGCAGTTCGATCGCTCTATCAATCCCGTGCTCCGAAGCAAACACGTCCAGATGCTGCGCTACGGCCAGAATACGAGATTCGATAGGAATCAAGCTGCCCCGGCGCTGATCGGGAGATCCGCTGCCGTCCCAATGTTCATTCAACCCGCGCACCGCCTCAGCTGCGGTATCGCCCAGCCCCACCTTGCGTAGAATGTGGGAGCATCGGTCGCAGCCAGGGCTGATCACTTTCTCGTTACTGCGGATTCGACGCAGGCCGATGCGTACAATGCCGGCTACCCGTTGCGCAACTTCCGCGACCGGGTTATTTCCCTGCAGCCGTAGCGTCGAAAGCTTCTGGCATCTGTTCCAAGCGTCAGGCTCCAATCCGCCCTTAACCGGCCGCTCGCCCGCGCAGCCAAAAACGGGATACAGGTGCCCGGGATTGCTTCTGCAACCGACGTCTTTCAAGAGCAAAGCGTAGTAAAGACTTGTCTTGAGCCTTGGCGCCAAACCAAGTTCTCTGGCCAATCGCATTCCTAATACGCAACTGCGCATTGAGTGGCCAGGCATCGCCCTTTCGGTCAAGCCAAGGGCGAAAGAGAGAGCCGAGACGATATCCGCGAGAGGAAGTTGGTGAGGTTGTTCAAGCTTTGGAAGGTCCCAAACACTTGCTGACAAAACCGTACATGCCACAGTTTGAACCCTCGCTTCGATTGTGTATTGCCTGATTAAGCGTACTTTAACACGGCCAACAAGTTGGGAACCTCCCCCAAAGGTTTGTCCGTAACTCACCGTGTCACCCTCGAATGCGCTAATGGGACACGGTTACCGCAGTTGGGGGCTAATCCAAAGGAATAGGTAGAATTTAAGGCGCACCTAAAAGCGCGATGCCGCGGATTTCGGGGGCGCCGGTTGGTCGGAAAGCAGCCTCGACCCACCGTATCTTATTCCGATCAGGCCACGAAGCGAGGCCGATCCACTTAGTGCGGCGGTTCCATGTTGTAGAGGAATATGGCTCTGAGCTCGAGAAAGGGTCCGTGGAACTCTCTGGGCAGAGGCGGGTAGTTTGAGCCGGTGAGGGCTCCCCAGGCAGCACGGTCGAGGGCTGTGTCGCCCGACCGGCCTTCCAGGAACATCCCGTCCGGTTCCACCAGGCGCCCGTTGGGCAAAATCTTGAAACGAATCACTACCGCCCCCTTCTTGAGTAAAGGCGCGTTGACCTCATCGGGAATTAGCGGATCCCACGTCTTTTGGGTTTCGCGGTGCCAACGGGTCAGCCAAGAGCTGAAATCCACGCCTTGCGTGTCTGACAGGACTTGAACGCCGCCTGATCCTGCTCCAGGGTGCATCGCCAAGCCGCCGCCCCCGGAAGGAACGGAGCTAGTGCCTGCCGCAGAGTTGCGAGAAGCGCCCTTCATGGCGTCCCGTAGTTGGTCGGAGGGGTTTTTCGATCCCATATCAAAGCTTGGGCGAGCCGGAACCGCAGACGGACGTGGCGCTTCTGACGGCTGCGGCGTTGGGATAGGCGGAGGGACAGACGGGGACGGTAAGGTAGGCGTCGGAGGCGGGGTTGCGGGTACGGGGGAGGGGGGTGCCGGCTTGTTGAGCGCCTCAAGGGTCTTCTTATCGACGCGCTTCTGTACTTCAGGAGCCGGCTTGACCTGCACCTTAGGCTGAAGACTGCGTAAGGCGTCGGGGGGCAAATCCAAATAATGCAGGTCTTTACGCTTGTCTATCGCGTCGAATGGATCGATCACCGGCGGCACTTTAAAAACGTATCTGGGAATCCAGGTGATTGCGGAGATGATGATGATATGAACCAGAATAGCGATCCATATGCCCTCGCGCAGACGAGCCCAGCGGCGGTCGTCCTCCAGCTCGCTGATCATGTTCAGCAATTCGTGGGTGTCGTAATCTACCCAGCGGGAACGCGACCCGGCCGGAAGTCGGGATTCTGAAGAGCCTGATTCGTTGGTAGAGTTGGGCGTGCGGATGCCGTTGCTGTCCTTGTCGGGCGCAGCTCCGGGGGGCTCGTTCGGCTGGTTCGCGGTGGTTTTTTCTTCGCTGGTGGGCATTCGTCCGGGAAGAGCTGACAGGGCGACATACGCCCGGGCCGCTTCGCTTCGAGTCCTTCTTGGTCTATTCTCTCATCTTCCGCGTGATGACAACCCAACCATGAACGATATGAGGACCTTACAATGAATCTTTCTGAATGGACGAACTAGAAGCGGGAAAGGAGTTGGTTTGAAGCAGTTTTTTCGGGGGCTCTTGGCCAAATGGAAGTTCGCGTTGTTATTACTGGCCAAGCTGGGGTTTTGGGGTGCGGGCGTGGCAGCAGTGCTCGATGCCTCGACCATCCCGGTGCCGATGGACCTTTTCATCGCGGAGTGGGTGTGGAACGACCGCGGCCACTTCTGGGTATATTGCGCGTTGGCTGCGGCTGGCTCGGCTGTGGGGGGTCTGTTGCCTTTTGGATTGGGCCGCGCCGGCGGCGAGCTTTTCTTGCTGAAACACGTGAACCGGGAGCGCTACGAGCGGTTGAGAACGCGCTTTGAAAAGCAGGAATTTCTGGCTATGATGGTGCCGTCCATGCTGCCCCCGCCAACGCCCTGGAAGTTATTCGTGTTTGCCGCCGGGGTCTTCGAGATGCGCGTCATGCCGTTTATGCTGTCGGTTTTTGTGGGCCGCTTGATTCGCTGGCTGATCTTGTCGCTGCTGGTACTAAAGCTGGGCCCAGGGGTCGTGGGCGTAGTGGCGCATCACGCACTGGCGATGTTGGGCATCGTGGGCGGCCTGGCCGTTGTCGCCTTTGCCTGGTGGTGGATGAGAAAGCGGCGCGCGGGACTCACCAGAGAGAATTGAGACTCACCGCCAACGAATGGCGACTCAGTAACGTCCCTCGAAGGCGCGCCGCAAATTGACGGGTTACTTGCCGGCGTACGCTGTATGAGCCTCGGCCCGGTTGAATCGCCTTAAAAGAACGGGAATGCCAAAGGCCGCGCCCGCGATAATTGCCGTAGAGAGCAGATCGTTCCTGTAGAACGGAATCGCAACGGCATAGCAGGTTTCTATACCAGCCATGGTGCGCGGATACATTCCGCCCGAAGCCCAGACCGCGTAATTCGAGACTACGAAGAAGGAGGTAGGCCCCAGAACCACGCCTGCAGCCACGCGCACAAAGGTGGTGCGGGCATGCAGCAGGATATGGCCTAGCGCCATGGCCGCGACGTACCAGGCCCAGGTTGTGACGTAGCCTTCCCAGCGAAAGCTATAGTGATAGACAAAGACGGTCAGGCAATAATCCGTGACCATTAAAGCGGCAAGGGGGGCCAGCATCTCGCGCCAGGAGCGCCGTGCGCCGAAGTAAAGCAGAGCACCACCGACCGCGGTGAAATTTAACCAGTCGTTATGGGGCATGAGACGGCTCAGGACGGCCACGAGCAGCAACAGATATGCGGGCATTGACACCTCAGTTCGCGATTCCCGAAACATCGGCACAGGGAAGAAGCGATATATCCATTCTGAGGGTCAAGGGCCAGCCGGTCAACCACTGTCGCCAGTGGGGTGAACAAAACTTTTCATTGCACTCTAGTGCTGTTCGCGGCCATTCATGACTTCGCCCGCTTCTTCGCGGCCATCGACTACATATACAAACCCGCTCAGCGGGGATGTACCAGAAGCTTTGCCGGTTCCGCGAAAGGCATAGTCAAAACGCAGATCGGTGAACTGAACAGTCGTCCAGGAGCGATTCCCCGGCAGCTGCGGCGGGTCAAGGCCTGAAACAGGGACCGGCCCCAGATCGCGGACCGACGCCCATCGCCCCCAATCCAGATACACCTTGCCGAGTTTGGTCTGTTTGGCCACTTCGACGGCCGGCGTGTCAGTGGGCTTGAAGATCGCATCGTTCTGTGCATCGCTGTCGATGCTGCCGGTGCGGCTGTTGACTTCCGCCGTCTGGTAAAAGTCCTGCGTCTCGAGAACGGCGTGCCAGCGAAAAGGATTGACCGGATACGGTTCGAGAGCGACGCGCTTCACCGGCTCCGAAGTTACCTGGAGATTGTCGAGCAGTCCCGCAGCCTGTGCATGCTCAGCCCAGCGCAGGCACCAGAGCAGCACCATTCCGCAAAGCCCGAAGATGGCCCAGCCGCGGCCGCGAAACGGTTGCCGTCGGCGCGTGATTTCACGATCGCTCAAACCGAGCAGCGCCGGAATAATAAGCGCGGCAAACAACAACACCCATAGCACCGGCTCTGCGATGAAGACAAAGCTGCCCTCGTACCAGCGCGGGTTAAACGGGAAAAATGGACGCACACCGTAATTGTTCGTCCAGTCGAGGAGGATGTGGCTCGATGCGGCGATAAGTGCGGAGAGGTAGACCCATACCCAGCGAACCGGCTGCGGGCCGGGACGAGCGGGCGCTCCTGGCTCGAGAGGCGGAGCGGGAATGGCGTTGCGCAGGCGGCGACTCTCGCGCCATCGGTGAATCAGCCAGACTGCTCCGACAGCAGCAGCGGCGACAAAAGGAATCGCGATGAACGTGTGGGTGATGCCGCGATGGTGTTTCAGTTCCTCGACCGGGCCTGCAAACCCCCAGAATACGTCGAGGTCGGCGGCCTCGGCGGCCAGTGTGGCAGCCAGCGTTGCGTAGGCAGTTTTACGGTTTAATCCGGAGCGGCCGATGCAGGCTCCGGTGAGCAAGTGGGTGACGGGTTCCATGTTCGCTGGAAACCATAGTAGCGGAGTTGGCAGCGCTCGCGGAGCGACTCGAAGGCGTGTGTCGAAGAACTCGCAGGTCGCATCCTATAATCCAGCCCATGGACGAGAAGAGCAAAGCCGCACCACGGATTGAAGAATTGCGCGAGGAACTGCGGCACCACGAACACATGTACTACGTGATGGACGCACCGGAGATTTCAGACCACGCCTTTGACGTGCTGATGAATGAGTTGAAGCGGTTAGAGGCAGATCATCCGGAACTGCTGACGCCTGACTCGCCCACCCAACGTGTAGGCGGCAAGCCTGCCGAGGGATTCAAGAAGGTGCGCCATTCGCGGCCTATGCTGAGTTTGGACAATGCCTACTCTGAAGAAGAACTGCGCGATTGGGATCGCCGAGTGCGAGGGCTTGCCGGCAATGCGAAGGTCGAGTACACGACAGAACTCAAGCTTGACGGCCTGAGCATCGCGCTGCATTACGAGGCCGATAAGAAGGGCGGGGCGCGGCTGGTCTATGGCTTAACCCGCGGCGACGGTCAGACGGGCGAAGACGTCACCTCGAACATCCGCACTATTCGCAGCGTGCCGTTGACGATTTCAGCGGAGCGGCTGCAGAAATCGGGAGTGCCGCAGGATTTTGAAGTACGCGGTGAAGTGGTAATGCCCGAAGCGGCATTTACCAAGATGAACGAAGAGCGTGAAAAACAAGGATTGGCTGCGGCAGTGAATCCGCGCAACGCGGCTGCAGGCACACTGCGCACAGTAGAGCCGAGCATTGTTGCGCAGCGGCGTCTCGATCTATACGCCTATTTCCTGTTAAGCGGCGGTGAGTATTTGCCCATGGGGCAAGAAGCCATCCTCGACGCTCTGACGATGTTGGGCTTTCGCGTAAATCCGCATCGCGGGCGGGTGCATAAAGTCGAAGAAATGCTCGAGTTCATTCACTCCGCAGAGAAGCGGCGCGCAACGCTGGGATACAACATCGACGGCGTGGTGCTGAAAGTGGATGCACAGGCCACGCAGCAGCGGTTGGGATACACTGGCCGCGCACCGCGCTGGGCGCTGGCGTACAAGTTCACCGCTGAGCAGGCACTCACGCAGATGCGCGACATTCTGATCAGCGTGGGACGCAGTGGAAAGCTGACGCCGACTGCGTATTTGAATCCGGTGTTTGTGGGCGGCGCAACCATCAGCCGCGCCACGCTGCACAACGCCGACTGGATAGAGCGCATGGGGCTGCGCATCGGCGACTGGGTCAAAGTGGAGCGCGGCGGCGATGTGATTCCCAAGGTCGCAGAGATCGTTGAGGACGCCGACCATCCACGCGGCACTGCTCGTTTTGTTTATCCGACAATTTGCCCCGAATGCGGAAACGCAGCGGCGCGCGAAGAGGGCGAAGCGGATTATCGCTGCGTGAATGTCGATTGTCCGGCGTTGCTGCGCGGCACACTGGAGCATTGGGGCAGTCGCGGCGTGATGAACATCGAAGGGCTAGGCGAGGCTGCGGTAGCGCAATTGCGCGAGCGGGAGCTTGTGCGCAGCGTAGCGGATCTGTACAAGCTGACTGAGGAGCAGTTGCTGACGTTGGAGCGGTTTGGTAAAAAATCGGCGCGCACCCTCATCAACCAGATTGAAAGTTCGAAGCACGCCGGGCTGGCGCGCGTGCTCATGGGATTGGGAATCAGGTTTGTCGGTGAGCGCACCGCTGAGACGCTGGCCCAGGAATTCGGCTCGATTGACGCGATCGTGAATGCAACTGAAGAAGACCTGGCCCGCGTGGAAGAAGTAGGACCGCGCATTTCTCGAGGAATTTTGGACTTCTTTTCGCGGCCCTCGAATCGCCAGTTGATAGAGCATCTGCATGCCGCGGGAGTGAATATGACCGCCGAGAAGAAGCAGCGCTCGACTCAATTGGCGGGTCTCACGATCGTGCTTACGGGCACGCTACCGACCCTTTCTCGCGACGGCGCGAAGGCCACCATTGAGGCGGCCGGCGGTAAGGTTTCAGGATCGGTGAGCAAGAAGACGAGTTATGTCGTCGCGGGCGAAGAGGCGGGGTCGAAGCTCGACAAGGCGCGGGAGTTGAAGGTGCCGGTGCTCGATGAGGCAGGACTTCTGAAGCTTCTCGAAGCCGGCGCGCAGAACGATCCAAGTGAATTAGCGCACGACAGAGCAATGTAGTAAGCGATTCAGCGTTGCTGCATATCAAGAATTATCAAAATTTTCAAAAGCAATGTGCCGTTGCACCGAAAAGTACTCCGAAACTCAACCACTGACTGGTGCGCGCACCACCCACCCCCACCCGTACTCTGGATGGAAGTCTTTTGTTTTCATACAACTGCAGTCAGCCTCATGCTGTAAAGTCGTCTCTCTAAGAGAGTTGTCCGAAGAGTCCTGTGGATAAAGAGGTTAACGACGCATTTCAGTGGGGAAGTGTAGAACAGGATCTGTTGGCTTGCTCATTTAATAAGGGGTCGGCTGCCTATTCGTCATAAAGTCCTCCTGTTCTCCTCACCATTCAAGCATAGTGATTGCCGGGAAATAGTCTGCAAATGTCCAGTTGGGGAGGAAGAGTTTTTTGATAAGTTAGCGCGGGTAGTAACATGCCGTGTTTTAGGTTCGTCCTTTCCCACCCATGACTGCGGTCGTGGATGGGGCACCCGGCAGGGGGCTGAAGCCCACGTTGATTTAGGTCTCTTTATCGGCATGACTGAAGTCATGCCCTGTTACAAAGCCTTGAAGATGAAGTTGTTCCGCAGCATGTATGCCGTTTCGGAATTGGTGTGCACCGATAAGCACGCTCAAGGACCGAAAGCACATTCAAGTGGATTGAATGCACGTTGGTCGAAAGCACGCTCAAGTGGCTTTTTGATCAAGAAACAACCACTCTTCACCAATCGCCGAACGTCTACGTGTATTGCGAAACTTCTCTTGCATCCGCCTGCGCTATTCGCGCGGCGCGAAGTAACCCTTTTTCGCGCGCGCCATGTAGCGACGATCGTTGCAATAGAGATAAATCGTGCGAAAAGCTCCATTGTATTTGAAGTCGGCAGGTGTGTAGGTGAGTGCGTACTGACTGCGCAGTTCTTCTTCAATGTTTTTGAAGCTGGTGGACATCTCTTCAACCGAAGGAGGGAAAAATACCTGTCCTCCCGTGTCGTTGGCGAGTTGGGTGAGGACTTGATCGCCACGACCACGACTGGGAGTCCAATTGGTGCTGATAGCGTAGACGATGGTTTCGGCGCGCTGACACATCTTGATGGCTTCATCAAGGTGCACGCGGCTTTGGTTGTCATCACCGTCTGACACCAGGACCATGGCCTTACGCACCGGGTCGGGGCCGCGCTGCGAAAGCAGCTTGTCTTTGCAGGCAGTGTAAACCGCGTCGAACATCGCGGTGCCGCCGCCGGGCCGCATGCGGTTGATGCCAGTCTCGAGGCCATCGATGTTGTTGGTCCAATCCTGCATTACGGTCGGCGTAACATCAAATCCCATCACGAACGCGCGATCGCTCTTGGCTTTAAGAATTTGCAGCAGGAACTCGGTTGCCGATTGCTGTTCAAAATGAAAGCGCGTGCGAATCGAGGTACTGGCGTCGATAACGATGCCTACCCGCAAAGGTAGATTGATCTGCTGGCGAAACGACGTTATTTTTTCTGGAGCTTTCTGATCATCGAGCAGCGCGAAGTCGTTTTGCTTGAGGTTGGGAATATAGTGCGCATGCTTATCGGTTACGGTGAAGATGAGATTGACTTCATTAACGCCGAGGTGTAGTACCGGCGCAGTATCCTGGTCGCTCGCTGCCTGAGTGGTCGCGGGTTGCTGCCCAGCAGGTGCTGCCGTTTGCGGCGCGGCTGGCGTGGGAGTAGCAGTCTGCTGCGTGGCTGCGGACGCTGGCGGCTGAGTCGCGGGCGGCGTCACGGGCTGCTGGGCCAGCGCAGCGGAGACGCAAAACATCGCGGCAAGAACAAGGCCAAAAGTCTTTCTGTTCATATCTTCACCATTTTATCAATTGAGCCGCACCAGACCGCGATTCACCTTTTTGGCAACTTTGATCGGAGTGGGTGTTTCCTCAAGCTGCGCGAGAAACGCCTCCAGTTCCTGGGGCAGGGGCGCCTCGAGTTTCAACAGCTTGCCGGTGACCGGATGGGTGAATTCAAGTTTTGCCGCATGCAGAAAGTTGCGCGACAACCGCAGCCGTTCCGGCTGAGAATTGCGTCGCGCGGACTTTGAGGTAGCTGCCTGCGCAGCAATCTGATCGGTCAATTGACCGGATGCTCCGTAAAGCGTATCCCCCACAACAGGGTGGCCAAGCGACGCCATGTGGACGCGAATCTGATGGGTGCGGCCCGTCTCAATACGCACATGAACCAACGTGAATTTGCCGAATCGGTTGCTATAGCGATGCATAACCTCATAATGCGAAATGGCGGAGCGCGCATTCTCAGCAGGGTGCGTGGTCATGCGGGTACGGCGCATGGGGTCGCGGCTCAGGGCGGCGGTGATGGTTCCCTTCTCGCGCTCAACCCAGCCCTGCACCAGCGCAATGTACGTCTTACTGATATGGCGGTTCGCGAACATTTCGCCCAAGGCGGCATGGGCAGCATCTTTTTTCGCGACAATGATGAGTCCGCTGGTGTCTTTATCGAGGCGATGCACGATGCCGGGGCGCAGATCGCCACCGGTCGCCGACAGCTTCTTAAACCGGAAGAGGAGCGCGTTGACCAGGGTGCCCTGGCTACGTGCATCTTCACTCTGCCCGGCCCCGGCGTGCACCATCATGCCGGCCGGCTTGTTGATGACTGCAAGGTGCGCATCCTCAAAAATTACGTCGAGCGGAATGTCTTCGGCTGTAGCCTTTAGCGGTGCCGGCCGGGGCTCGCCGGTGATAACGATCTGTTCGCCGCCACGCAATTTGAGTGAAGCTTTGACATGCGCATTGTTGACCAGCACATCGCCCTGATCGAGAAGCATTTGCACACGCGAGCGGCTCACGCCTTCGAGTTGCGTGGCAACAAAATGGTCGAGGCGCTGCCCTGCCGCTTCGGCTGGGACGGCGATCGTGCGCAACTCATCCATGATTTGGCTCCCTTGATTCATTGCGTTGCAGCGCAGTTCGTTGCAAATTGGCATGGTCTGATTGACTCAGTCCAGGTTGAGGAAACGCTGGTTCAGAATCACTGACGCCGTCAAATGCGCTGCTGTTCTCGCGGCGGTTGCGCTGCAACAAAGCAAGCGCGCCAATGATCACAAACGCGATGGCAGCGGCTTGCGGTGCGTTGAGAAATCCGTTGAATAGAACACCGCGTCCTTCAGGGTCGCGCCAGAATTCGGTGAAGTACACAGCGACACCCATCCCCAACAATCCCATTCCCGCCACATCGCCTTGCTGTTTTCGGTTCGGCAGCCAGAGCAGTAAGCAAATTGACAGGGTGAGGAACGCAAGTGCCGCGTAAGCCTGCACGGGATGAACGGGCACGTGCAGTGGAGCGCCGCTCCAGCGCGCAGCTAATGGGTTGGCATAGAGCACCGCCCACGGGACGCTGGTTTCGCGGCCGTAGCTTGAACCCGCAAGCAGTGCGCCAACCTGCTCCAGCGCCAGTCCCAGTGCGAGAGGCGGCGCCAACGCATCGGCGGTGGCAGCTGGCGGCAAGCGATGCTTGAGGGCATAGAGGATTGCCGCAGCGAGCGCAAATACTGCGCCGACAGCGGCAAGCGCGGGGTGATGAATCATCGCAAGGCTTAGCACCCACAGTGGATGTGTTCGCACCATCTCCCAATTCACCAGCACGAGAAGAATGCGCGATCCGACCAGCGCCGTAAAGAGGGCCACGATGGAGAGGTTCCAAACCTGATTAGGATCGATACCCACAACGCGGGCCGTGCGCAGCGCCAGCATCAACGCCAGCAACACACCTAGAGCGGCCATCGCGCCGTAGGCCGGAATAACAATCGCGCCGATGTGGAAGAGGACGGGATGCACCTGAGCAAGAATAGCGTGTCAGGGCGAGAGGAAGGTAGAATCCGGCCCACTTGGCCGTAGATGATGCGCTGGTGAACCCGTCCAAAGACGGTGGAGCTCTCCGCGGTTCGTTAGGCATTCCGGACTGGCGGACACGGCACACAGAACCGATTGTCGAGTCGAGCCCCTGTTCATGAATGTTGGTTCATCCAGCGTTAACCACCTACCTGCTTTGCAGGCCGGTTTCTATTGCGGATAGTATGGGTCTTCGCTTGAAATTGCAAGTCTTGTGCGAGTTGAGAAGTTGTGTTAGCCTACGCGCCATTGTTTTTTCACCCGTACCAAAATAATTTCAATGCAACGTACAAAAGCCCTTCACACCTGCTTGCGAGGGCATGAAAGGCTTCTGTACGCGTGTTGAGTTGTGAACGGGACTTGCTACTTGCCGGCTTGCCCAACGGGTGCGCCGTTGCCGGTGCAGGGATCCCAGCCTTTGCCTGCGTACCAGCCGTCATAGAATCCGCAGGTGCCGTAGTTGATGTCGCGATAATCCGCGCCATAGGCGGCTCGCATAGCGGCAGTCGAATAGATCAGCGCCAACTCTTTGGCGCTCGATGCGCTGAATAGGCCAGCATGGTTGACGATGCCAGCGACCAGTGGGGATGCAACGCTGGTGCCGCCGAATATGTTCCAAGGCTCAAGAGTGCCGTTGTAGGTGTTTTCGTAGCTGTCATATACCCAGACGCCGGTGCGCGGATTGGCGTCGGCGGCTACGTCAGGCACGCCGCGCATGGGGAGTTCATTTTTGAGAGTGTTTTGAAAGGGGGGCAGCGGTTCAAAGGGACTAACACCGCCGCCGCCATCTTCCCAAGTGATTTCCTGTTCGAAATCGAGGGTATATGGGCTACGGGTGACGGTGGTGCCGCCGACGGCGACAACGTTGGGAGACACGGACGGATATTGGGTTCCCTCTGAATCCCCGGTTGAAGCGAACATAACCACTTTGTTGACGTTGAAGATGTGATCGAAAGTGTTCTCGCCGTTAAACTCACCCCCGCCCCAGCTCATGGAAACTTCGCCGCCACCGGCGGCCTGGACCAATGCGGCGGCCTTGGAAACCGCAGCAAACAGATCATTACCGCTGCTTGACTTCGCCTCAACGAGGTAGATATGCGCATGGGGTGCTGCCGCGTGAGCCATCTCGATATCCAGAGCAGCCTCCGCCGCCCAGCAATTGAAGCCGCCAAAGATGGCGCAAGCGGGGTCAGGAGACGGCTTGGAACCGGGCCAGGCCACGGTGAATGTCGAGGCGGTAGGGATGGGTAGTCCAAACTTGGCTGAGTAGGCTTTAAGATCACTAAGGGCCGTGGGGTAGTCGTACGCGTCGACTAGCGCGATAGCCCTGGAACCGCCGCCTGCGTCGTTGCTGTTTGACAGCACTATCGGGTTGCAGAAGCTGTTGGTCCTGGTCAGACCATAGAGGCAGGCCAGCGAGGCCGGTGTTTCTGCATAATAGCCCGGTATCGGAGAGGTAGTGCCGTTGCCGTTGACTTCGCTGTCGGCGAACCCATTGCCATCCTCACGGCCCGGTGGAACAAATATTCTGTAGTTGGTGTGGGCCGCGAGTCCAAGCTGCTGGGGAGAGCTTTTGCTGGACTGCGGGAGGATGACTCGTCCACCACCGTGCAGGTGGCCCTGCGGCAAACCCAAAGCGGAATCAGCCTCCTGCGCCTGCACAGCAGCGCTGGTTGCGATCGAGAGACAGCAAATTGCTAGGAATGTCCTTTTCACAGATTCTCCATCAGCTGGCCTGTATTGGGGTAGGCACAGAACCAGTTGCGCCTCATGGGACGCGGGGTTGATTGGGTGACGACTCAGTCCTGCTAAAGAGCAACGACCTCAGAATCAGGGCCAGATTTGGGTAGACGGCCGGGGTAGACGGGTATGCGGCACATGTACGAGCAAGGGGAAGTTTGCATGGCCGTGGTCCCCGACAAACCTTCTAGATGTGAGCATGAAGTCTTCGACTTCGTCAACTGTTGCGCAGGTGAAGAACAAACAGCCTATAAAACCCGTTGAGATGGTCAAAAACTGAAGTGATCCTGCCTAATTGTGCCGGGATAATCGACCGCCACGGCCAGCTCTCAGAAGACTCTGAGACGGGATTGCGCACGACGAAGGAGACGACGCACGTACACGATTCCTGGCTTGCCGTCGATGTCCACGGTCCGAGCACGGGCGCGGCCGAATGGGGACGCCAATCAAAAAATTGAACTGAAGCTGTCTATCCTACGAACCGGTCTCGCGTTCGTCCTCTAATACTTCGTCGAGCATGTCGCGCAGGTTTGCGGCGCGCGCATGCCCATCGCCGGTGCCGGGGCCAGCGGTGGATTGAGATAGCTCGTCCGCGAGATTGAGAGCTGCCAGCACGGCCACGCGGAGCGAGTCTACAGTGCGACCGTGCGACGCGACGGCTCGCATTTTGGTGTCAACCAAAGCCGCGAGCCGGCGTATGTGATCCGAGTCCTGCCCTCTGAGGTGATACGCCTGGTCATAAATGCTGACCGTGGTATAGCCGGGAGTACTTTCGAGAGGATTACTAGGCATTACTACCTCACAGTTCGAGAGTGTCGAGTTGAGAAAGGAGCCGCTCAACACGCTGCCGCACCTGGTCCCGTTCTGCGTTCAGAGCGCTTACTTCCTCCTGCAGACTAATGATGACCGGCCGTTGCTCCATCGACTGCGCCTCGGCCTTGTCAGCGCGCTCCTCTGCGGCGGCGCGGGCCTGCCGCTCGCTTTTGACGAGTTTTACGGCACGCACGACACGCTCTTCCAATGCTGTGAAATCGTTCGCACTGAGCGCCAGGGTTCCGTTTTCGTTGTGACCTTCGGTAGTGTGCGGTTCGGACTGGGGATGTTCCGCGATCTGGGACTCGTAGGATGATTGCGACATGAAAAAATGACCTCCAGAAAAAGCACTGTATCGCAGCAAGTATAGCGCCCACGCGGCTTGCGTGCAGGCCGTGGTATTGGTGAACTTGATGCGGCGTATCAGCGCGCGAAAGCTAAGCGCGCAGACGCCCTCCCGCTTTACCGATGGCGTCGATGACACGCGCTTGAAAGACTTGCAATTCTTCTTCGCGCAGGGTGCGGTCAGGGGCCTGAAACGTGACGCCGAGCAGCAAAAAATATTCGCTTGAGCTTGTAGATTTATCGAGTCGGGACTGGTGCAAATTTTTGTCGCGGAAAACTTCGCGCACGCGCCAGTCGACCAGCTCAGGAATTTTCAAATCCTCTAGAGCCAGGTCTATCGTCTGCCATGCAGTGTCCTGATTGACCACGAGTGAGAAGTCGCGGCGTACAGGTTGGAACCGCGAAATTTCGCGGGCCGCGGGTTTGCGCCGCCCCAATTTGAAAAGGCGATCAATGTAAATCTCGCCGATACTCACGGGGTCCTTGAGTTTGCGATTCGCGGCTTCTGCGGGGTGCAATTGACCAAACCAACCAACGGTGAGGCCATCCGCGACAACGCGCGCGGCGCGATAAGGATGAAGCCACATGGGTATGATGCCCACCTCGGGAGGAAAGCGGTCAAAGTAGATGCTGCGCGTCTGAAAGCGAGCTAAGACTTGCTCGACGACACCTTTGATGTCGTGGAACTCGAGACTGCGCGCGGGATAGAGCGGGCTATGTTCGGCAACATTTCCGCCCGCACCGAACGCGAGCGACAGACGTTCGTCAACTTTCTCCGTCGTACCGCTGAACACCGTGCCAAGTTCAAAAAGGCGCACATCGCTGACGTCGCGATGCAGATTGCCAGCAACCATGCCTAACATTCCCGGAACGAGCGAGGGGCGCAGCACCCCTGCCTCTTCGCTGAGCGGATTGCCGAGCGCCACGACTTGGGCGGGGAGTGGCGCGGTCAGTGCGGCCTCTGCAGCGGAGCAAAAGGTGCCAGAGATGGCTTCGTTGAATCCGGCAGAGAGCAGCACGCGGCGCATTGCGGATTCGCTTTCTGCCCACGGCAGTGCCGCGACCCCGCCGGCAAAGGCAGGCAGCGTGTTGGCGAAGCGGTTGTAGCCGTAGACGCGGGCCACTTCTTCGATGAGGTCGATCTCGCGCTCCAGATCGAGACGCCAACTCGGCAAAGTCACTTGCCATGCAGAGGCTCGCGATGAATCGTTGGTCAGTTCGCAACCGAGAGGTGTAAGTACGCCCTCAACCGCACCAGCCGTGATGCCTTCTTTGTCGATGGTAGCGCCGAGAATGCGATGCACTTCGCTCAGTGCAAGCGTGATGGGCTTGCGATGAATGGTGCGCGATTCCCAGTCGGCGACGCGTACGTCGACGAGATCGCCGGCGATGCTGCCGCCGTTCGCAAGCAGAATGCTGCTGACGAGGTCAGACGCAACTGGACCAGCGTTGAAGTCCGCACCGCGCTCGAAGCGGTGGCTGGCGTCGGTGTGCAATCCGTGACGTCGCGCGGTACGACGCACGGCCATAGGCTCAAACCACGCAGCCTCGACAAGCACGTTGGTGGTTGCGGGCGTGATCATCGTTTCCCATCCGCCCATCACGCCGGCGAGACCGAGCGGCTTGACGTGATCGGCGACAACAAGGTCTTCAGGATCGAGGGTGCGCTCAATGCCGTCGAGGGTTTTGAGCTTTTCACCTTTACGCGCGCGGCGAACGACGATGCCCCCCTCAATCTTGTCGAGGTCGAAAACGTGAGTGGGTTGGCCCATCGCCAGCCACGCGAAGTTGGTCGCGTCGACGGCATTCGAAATTTTCTTCTGCTCCAGCAGATTGAAGTAAGTCGAAACCTCAGCCCCGGGAAACCAGTCGCGTGATTCTCCCATAGCGACATTGCGAAGGACGCGCGCCGTGAAGCGGCCACATGCGTCTTCCGCCTCGATGCCGACCGAAAAGGGAATCGTCGATGCGACCGCCTCGGGCCAAGCGAATTCGAGCGGCTTGAGTTGGAGACCGTAGATTGTCGCCGCCTCACGCGCGATTCCGTAATGGTTCATGGCGTCGACGCGATTGGTCGTGATATCCATCTCGAAGAGCGAGCCGTTGCCTACGCCGAGATCGTCGATGCCTTCGACCGCGATTCCGCGCAGAGTCAAGTCCTCGGCTAACTGCGTATCTGAGACGGGGAGGTCCGGCAGGTAACTGCGGATCCATTTGGTCAGAATCTTCATGCGAACTGCCCCAAAAAACGCATATCTCCGGCATAAAACTGGCCGATTTCGCTGATGCCGTATTTCATCATCGCGATGCGCTCGACTCCCATGCCGAAAGCGAAGCCGGAAATCTTTCTCGGATCGTAGGCAGGCTGTTTCTGCGCTGCAAAAGCAAACACAGCGGGATCAACCATGCCGCAGCCGAGTAACTCAATCCAGCCCGACTGCTTGCACTTGCGGCAGCCTTTGCCGCCGCAAAAAATGCAGCTTATTTGCACATCCGCACTCGGCTCGGTAAACGGAAAGAAGGACGGAAAGAAGCGCGTCTTGACCGAGGAGCCGAACAACGCCTTCATGGCGTGATCGAGCGTGCCTTTAAGGTCGCTGAAAGTAATGTTGGTGTCGACGCAAAGTCCCTCAACCTGGTGGAAGATCGGCGAATGCGTCGCATCCTGCGCATCGTTGCGGTGCACCTTGCCCGGAATGATAATGCGCACCGGCGGCGGCTGCGATTCCATGGTGCGCATCTGCACAGGCGAAGTGTGGGTGCGCAGCAGCAGCCGATCACGCAGCGGGCGCCGTTCCTGATTGGCGATCACCAGCGTGTCTTGCGTATCGCGCGCGGGATGCCCCGGCGGAAAATTCATGCATTCGAAGTTGTAGTAGTCGGTTTCAACTTCGGGCCCACCGCCGACGGAATATCCCAGAGCCGCGAAGACCTGCGTGATCTCGTTAAGCGTGCGGGTGATGGGGTGCTCGGCACCGAGGAGGCGTTGCGTTCCAGGAAGCGTAATGTCGATAGCTTCAGCAGCGAGGGCGGAATCGCTCCAAGTTGAACCGGCTCCGGCCCCAGCTTCGAGCAATTCTTCGACGTGCTTTTTGAGCGCGTTGAATCGCTGACCAAGCGATTTCTTCGCCTCTGACGGCGCGGCCTTGAGCCAGCGTGCGGAGACTTCGTTAAGACGGCCTTGCTTGCGGCCAAGCCATTGCAGACGGAAAGCCTCGACTGCCGCTGGATTGGTGAGGGCGGCAGCGTCATCGCTGGCCTCTTTTGCAAGCGCGGCAAAGGCCTGTTCGAGCGCGGCTTCGTCAAAAGCCGTCAGATTGGGAATATCTACGTTGGTCATTGCGAAACCCAAGAATAAACCATTGCGGGGTGGGGTACCTGAAAGCCAGCAGAAATTGAAACGGCCTGAAGCGTCGCTCCAGGCCGTCGAGTTGCGCTACAGATAGACTTAAGCAGTCTTGACAGCAGCTGGTTTTGCTTCGGCGGCGTGAGCGGCTTTTGCCTGCTCTACCAGTTGTGTAAAACCTGCTGCGTCGTGAACGGCGATGTCGGCAAGGATCTTGCGATCAAGCTCGACGCCGGCCTTCTTGAGTCCATTGATGAGCAGAGAGTAGCTGAAGCCGTTCAGTTTGGCGGCTGCCGATATACGCACAATCCACAAGGAACGGAACTGGCGCTTCTTCTGCTTGCGGCCGATATAGGCAAATTTGAGGCCGCGCTCGACTGCTTCCTGGGCTGCTTGGTACAGCTTGGATTTGGTGAGGAAGTAGCCGCTTGCGCGTTTGAGAATCTTTTTGCGCCGGTCACTACGCTTGGTACTCCGCTTTACACGGGGCATAGGTGTTTCTCCTTTTGCGTTCGTCAGTCAGGCGGCTGGAGGCAGGAGGCGCAGCCCATTGGGGCAGCGCGGTAAACCTCTTCACTCGCTCATTCAAGCCTTGATCTCTCGGCAAATCGGCACAGAATTGACCGTTTTGCCGGGGGCCCGCGCTACGCGTTCGTGGGGCCCTGGAGTTCCCTCTCCATTCTTGGGAGGGGGCACAGCGATCAGGCGTACGGAATCATGCGCGCAACCTTAAGGTAGTCGCCATCGGAGACAAGCAGGGTACGGCCCAGCTTGCGCTTCACTTTTGCCGACTTTGAGGTAAGGATGTGACGCGTCTTCGTCTGGCCGCGCTTGATTTTGCCGGTGCCAGTCTTGCTGAAGCGCTTCTTCGCGCCCGTATGGGTCTTCAACTTGGGCATTGTTTTCTCGTTTAGGGCTGGGTTTGGTTACCCCGCCGCTAGACCTAACAGACAGGGGCTCCCCTGCCCGATTGAGGCTTTGACTAGTATAGCGCAACGTCGGTTTGGGGGCTACATCCTTCTTAGAAGCTTATTGAATGCTGTAGAGCTTTACTTTTTCAGTATGCAGGTGGCGTGGATCAAACCGCCAATAATGCCCCTGGTCGTTTTCATCGCCATTCAAACGGCGGCCCGGAATCCACTTGCCTAGTTCAAATCGACCTTCGTCGACGGACGCGATTCCGACGCGCGGGCCGGTGGTCAGCTCGAGTTTGAAAGTCACGCGAAAGCCTTTGCCGGAGCCGAGAAACTGGTCCGGGCCGGTGGCCATAATGAGGCCGTAGCCACTTTCAGAATGGAAGCCAAAAATCTCATCGAGCGAAACGTTGACCGTGTAGCCCCCCATTGCGAAATCGACATGGGGATGCGCCTTATCGAGTAAAAATCCGTGAACGTTTCCCGTGGCCTGCTCTTCGAGGAGGGCCGGAGCAAGTTGGGACAGCAGGTGGTAGCTGAGAGCCAGGTCCTGCTTAGGGTCCATATCGTCTTCAATGGCGAAGGGACAAAAGCCAAATCCCGCTTCCTGGCCCACAGCATAGAAGACGTTGGCGGCACCGGGTGAGCCGCCACGAGTCTCCGGCATGAAGAGCGGATTGCCGTCGCGGTGGTAACGCTGGCTCCACAAAGCAAAATCCGGTGCATACAAGTCAGGCGCGTAGAAATCGAGGGCGGACCCGGCGGCTCGCCATATGTCGACGACCCACGGCTCGGGGCCCCCGCTGGGAAAGGTGCCCGGCTCGGCATCGTTCTCGGCTAGCCATGTGTTCACGTACATGGGGATGTTGTAGGCAGCCTTGCCTGCCGCCGTGACGGCGTGAGCGAAGCGTGCATATTGCCAGGCCATGTAGATCTCGTCGGCGCGACTTGTGTTGCCGAATACTTCAGACCAACTGCCATTGATCTTGTCGCCATTTTGATCCCACAGTTCGCGGAGGCGTGGGTAAAGGAGATCGTGATGCGCTTTGAGGTAGCGTGTAAGTTCGGCCGGAACGGGCGATGCGAACGCGCGATCGGCGGCGGCGGAACGGTCACGGCTATCGCCGAGAACACCGACCTCGTTTTCGATCTGCATCATGATGACGGTGTGATCGCGGCTGTCTACCTGCTTGATGTGCTGCATCAGGGCAGCAAAGGCGCGCGCGTCGGCCTGCTCGGTGGCGGCTACGGCGGGGCTCAGGAGCTCAATCTCGACTCCCTTCGCCACCACCCGCGGAAAGCGGTGCGTATCCCGCTTGACCCAGTCGGGCGCGTAGCTAGACATGCCATTCTTCCACGAAGCCAGCCAGAGGAAAACGATGCGCTGGTGCGATTCACGCGCTTGCGCCAGCAGGCCGTCAGCAAGGGCAAAGTCGTAGGTACCCTCCGTCGGTTCGATCAGCTCCCAACTAAGCGGCGTTACAACCGTGTTCAAGCCCATCGCAGCGAGTTGCGGCCACAGCGGCTTCATGTATTCAAGATTCGATGAGGAAGAGTTGTGGAGCTCGCCGCCAAGGATCAGGAATGGCTTGCCGTCAACAATCAGTTGGATCGCGGCACCCCGTTTTTCGAGATGAGGCGCGGCGTTTTGCTGAGCTGAAACGACGACTATTTGAAAGCTTGCGAGAAGAAAGAGAATTGGAAGTGTGCAGGAGCGGCTTTGCATGTCGTGACGGAGGATAGCATGGGGCGGCAACGGGTTTGTGATCAGGGCGAGAGCACGCTCTTCCACCCAGGCAAAACAATAACAAAAGCGCGACAGGCTTCAGAGACGGCGTCAGGCTCTACGGTTTGGATGGTGCAGTCGCCGCAGGCGGTGTTGTTGTGAACGCGGCATCGATAAATTGCACGATGCGCTGGCGGGCGTCGAAACCATGCCATGGTTCCGGTGAGGGATGGCCGAGCATACCCACTGCTAAGGGTTGGTGATCTTCGCGGGGGTACGTGACCAGCTCAACAGGAACACCTTGTTGGCGGAGGGCCCGATACATCTCCTGCGCCTGGCCGAGCGGATCGGTCTTGTCGCTTTCACCTTGCAGCAGCAGGAACGGCGTCTTGGCATGCGATGCGCCGGCCAGTGGGCTTTGGCGCCACGCGTCCTCCATGCGCTCCCACGGCTTGCCGAAATACCAGCGGTCGTACCAGGAGCCGCCTTCGGTTCCGTATTCGCTGAATTGATCGATGACCGGGGCACCGCTGATGATGGCTTTGAAGCGGTCGGTCTTGCCTTCGACAAAGGCTGCCATTTCACCGCCGTAGCTATAGCCCATCAGTGCGAGACGCTGCGGATCGATGGGAAACTTTGCCAGCACCGCATCGACGCCAGCCATGACATCTTTGTAGTCGCCTCCGCCGAGGTCATTCTTGTTAGCTGCGGAAAATTTGACGCCGTAATTTGATGAGCCGCGCGGATTGGGGCGCAACACGGCCCAGCCGTGGCCAAGCAGGAAATCGGCGAAAGGATCGCTGCGGTCTTCCCACGCGCCGAATGGGCCGCCGTGCACATCCACGATGAGCGGTACTTTGGCGGCGCCGGTGTCGGGGGGCAGATACAGCAAGCCCTCAGTGGTTAGTTCGCCGCTATTCCACCTGACCAACTGCGGCTCGACGGATCGCAGATTGGCGGGGCGCAGGTCGGGAATCACTAGAGCTGAGCAGCGGGCGCCGAGGTGCTGCGCGTAGCAAAGTTTCATGGGATGTCCGCCGCCATCGGCGAGCCATACCCACCCAGTCTGTTTGCGATTGGTGTTGAGGGCGGAAACCACAGGCGCGTCGAGATCGACGGCTTTGGGCGGCGTTTTGCCGTCACCGGCAATGCGGACAACTGTGTTGCGCGTACCGATCGCGGCAGGCGTGACGATTGAGCCGTCCGATGTTGGAAAAAGGGCCGCGGCGTTCAATTGACCAGCAAAGCCTGCGGTCAGGCGAATCGGTTTTGAGTCTGCGTTGGCCGGACTTAGCGCGAAGAGTTCCTCGTAGCCGGGCGGAGCGTCTTCGGGAGTCGCGGCAGTGAAGACAATGGAATTGCCATCGGGTGTCCAGGCTCCTCCCTGAACGGTAGCTGGGATTGAGGCGAGCTTCGACGGGTTTTCTGGAGCCGCAGCATCAACGATCCATGCGGCACCCGCAGGGCCCAGATCGGAGGCGTCGTTGGGAGCCTCGGTAACTACGAACAGCCGATCCGCCGACGGGGACCAGATGGCTCCGTGAACGTCGGGGGCAACAGGAACGGCCTGCAACGCGCCGTCGATGGTGCCGTCGGGTTTGAGCGCGGCGAGATAGAGGCGGGTTAGGTGGGCGTCGTGATTGATCCACGCTGCGTCGACTTTCGCATCCTTCTGCTTCTTCTCGCCGGGAGTTTCAGGATCGTGTGCCCAGAGGGCCAGCCATTTTCCATTGTCACTGAGCGCGAATCCGGCAACATCCAGGGAAAGAGGTTCCGGTTTGCTGTCGGACTTTTTCTCAGCCGGCGTTTCTACTTTCTTGTCGGCAGCTTTTTCTGCGGGAGGATTGATCGCGTCCTTTTCTTTGGAGTTGTCGACCGAAGGCACGACTTTGAGGTCGTAGGGCGCGGCTTCGCCTCCGCGCAGGTCGAGGCGGAAGAGCTGCGTCTGTTCCCCGCGCTTGGCAAGAAAGTAGATGACGGCCCCATCAGGCGCCCACTGACCACTACTCTCACCGCGTTTGTCGGCGGGTGTCGAAAACGTGAGCTGCCGAGCTTTTTCTGAATCGCCAGACGCGGGTACAAGCCACAGGTGGCTGGTCGCATTCTGTGCAGTCGCCTGTGTCAGTACGAAAAGCACCTGCTTGCCGTCAGGCGAAAGCTGCGGAGCGGAGATGGTTTTGAAGTGGCGCAGGTCCTCGCTGGTAGGAAAATGCGCCGCCGGTGTCGGCTGCGCGAACGCCGCGAGACGCAGGCCAAACGTCAAGACAAGGCACAGAGTCAGCATATCCAAAAAACGGCACGGCGAAAATCGCATGTCGCCAGCATACACGCTGTCATTCGCATCGCAACGCCAGCAGCGGATCAACGCGGGACGCACGCACCGCGGGGAGCCACGCCGAAAGCAGTGTGACCACCGCGATCAAAAGCACTGCCGACACCATGAGGACGGGGTCGAATGGACTCAGTTGAAAAAGCTGCGCACGCACCAGGCGGGAAGCCGACAGCGCGGCAGGGATTCCTAAAATGAGGCCGGCAGCTAAAAGAATCAGCGACTCCCGCAACACCATCCACTGAACGCCGGTGGAGCTTGCCCCGAGCGCAATGCGAATACCTATTTCGTTGCTGCGTCGAACGACGTTGTAACTCATCACCCCATAGAGACCGATGGCGGCGAGCAGCAGGGCAAGCATCGAAAAAATGCTAGTGAGCGTGGCGATGAGTTCGTCGTGCGTCATCAAACTCGAGACCTGGTCGTGGATGGTGATGACGTTATTCAGCACCAGGTTTGGATCGATTTGCGCTACGGCGGTGGTGAGACTGGCGGCAGTTTTTGCGGGATCGCCGGTCGTGCGAATGAGGATGGTGCGGGCAAAACGATCCTCATTCTCTTCGCGCATTGGAGCCACGGCCGAAGCCTGGGTATTACTCTTGCCAGATGAAGGGCCCACTTCAGGTTGGTACGGCTCAATTTGCGATAGCGAGATGTAGGCCATACGCACCGGTTCAACGTCGCGCGGGTTGCCTGATTTGGTGTCGCGCACGATGCCGACAATCTGCCACGGGCCTTTAACACTGTTGATTTCAATGGTGAGAATGCGGCCGATTGCGTCGCCCTTAGGAAAGAAATGTTGGGCGAGAGTCTGATTGATCACAGCTACTTTAAGGCCGGACGCAGAGTCGTCGGTTGTGATCGCACGCCCAGCGATGACGCTGATTCCCGCAGTTTCAAAATACTTGCCGGAAACACGATTCAGCACAGAAACCATGTTCTCTTTGGGGGCAGGCGTGTAACCAGATAGAAGAATGGTCGCCGTCCAGTTGCTCATGCCGATGGGCGGAGTGAGAGACAATGCGGCAGAGCGAACACCGGGCAGCGCTGACAGCCGCTCAATCAACCGCTGATTGAGCGCTGGAGCCTGGCTCGGTTTATACCCGGCAAGTTTTGGGTTGAACTGAGCAAGGAGCAGATTAGAGCGCTCAAAGCCGTAGTCCTGATTCTGCAGGTTGCGAAACGTGCGTAAAAACAGCCCGGAACCGAAGAGCAGCAGCAGCGAAAGCATGACCTGTGCGGTGACCAGGGCTTTGGGCCAGAAGCGGGAAGATTTGCCTCCCCCGCTTTGTGCGGTGCGGGCGCCGGCATTGAGCGTGCTTGAGGGCGCGGTGCGCGCAGTTGCAATAGCAGGCGCGAGCCCGAAGAGCAGCCCAGTCCCTAGCGATACAAGCAGGGTGAAGAGAAGCACAGTGAGATCGGGTCTAGAGCTTAGTGCGACATAGCTGCTGCCCTGGCTGACGAATGCGATGAGAACGCGCGTTGCGCCGAACGCAATGCCCAGGCCCAGCAAGCCGCCAGTGACTGACAGTACGAGCGTTTCGATCAGGCTTTGCCGAATGATACGGGCGCGGCTGGAGCCTAACGCAAGGCGGGTTGCGATTTCACGCTGGCGGGTCGCGGCTCGCGCCAGCAGGAAATTAGCAAGGTTGGCGCAGGCGATCAATAACACCAATGCGACCACGCCCATGAGTATCTTGAGCGAGTCCCCGTATTGAGAACGCATCAAAGACACTCCGCGCTCAGCCGACATCAGCGTCACCGTTGCATGATTGATTTCCAGCTGCCGTGCCGGAGAAATCGAAGCGCCTTCGCGCGCGCGAATGGCGGCACGCAGTTGTTGATCAAACCAACCCTGGCTATTCGCCAGCGCATTCTTGCCGGCTGCATCCTGCGCGCGCATGCGCCCAAACAAATGCAGAAAGTACGGCCCGTCGGGTGTGATGAATGAACCATGCTGCAGAATCACAGGCTGCATGCTGATCGGAACCCACATGGCGGTCGGTTCGAGTTCAAGCTTGAGCCCGTGAAAGCTCTCAGGCATCACGCCAATAACTTCAAAAGGAGTGTGATTGACGGTTATGGTCTTGCCGACAATGCCAGGATCAGAAGAAAGCGATTGTTGCCAGAAATGATGGCTGAGAACCACAACCGCACCTGTATTAGCTGCTCCATCATCGGCGGGGTTGATGGCGCGGCCCATCGACGGCTGCGCGGCGAGCACGCTGAAATAATTGCCTGAGACGAGGCTCGCGGGCATTAGCAGCGCAGGCGCGCTGGGTCCGATAGCTGCAGCGGAAACTGGTGGTTGGACGGTGACCTTTTCAGAAAAACTGCCATACGAAGCGATCCCCTGAAAAGGACCGGGGTTCATCTGCATCTGACGCGCGAACGACCACGGAAACATGTCGAAGAATCCGAGGTCGACGCCGCCCAGGATGCCTCCATTTTCAGATTTGCCAAAGGTTACTAGCTGCTCGGGATCACGCACCGGCAGGTTCTGCTGCAAGAGTTGATGGATCAGTGAGAAGATGGCAGCGTTGGCGCCGATGCCGAGCGCTAACGAGAGCACTGCAATGGCAGTGAACCCCGGACTCTTCATCAGCACGCGGGCGCTGTAGCGGAAATCCTGCCATAGGATTTCAAATCGCGATTCCCACGTCGCCGATCGTATGTGGTGCTTGACAGCGTTGGTGCTTCCCATTTCAATGCGGGCGGCGCGGGCTGCTTCTTCAGGCGTAGCCCCTATGAGCAGCTTGCTGGCGGTTGAGGCGTCGAGAAAGGTGTGCAGTTCTTCGTCCATCTCGCGCTCGGTCTCGTGATTGTTAAAGAGCGCCCGGATACCACTCACTAAACTTCTCAACCAATGCATCAGAACCTCCGCGAATAGAAAAGGGGTCGGGATTCGCCTTAAGCTTCGAGAATGCGAGCTATAGCCGCGGCCTGGCGATTCCAGGCGCTGGTTTCAGTTTCGAGAGCTTTGCGCCCCCGCGTAGTGAGCATGTAGTACTTGGCACGGCGATTATTTTCAGTGGCGCGCCATTCGCTTTTAACGCGGCCTGCACGCTCCATGCGCCTGAGGGCGGGGAGCAGTGAGCCCGGATTAACGCGGAAAACATTCTGCGAGACCTGCTCGATGCGCAGGGCAAGACCATAGCCATGCATCGGCTCAAGGTCGAGCGTTTTCAGAATGAGCATTTCGAGAGTTCCCTGCACCACATCGCGTTGTTTTTGCGTCACGCTCTTTTGTTCTCCTCTTGACAATCAAGATATAGCGATGGCTCCTCCCGATTGTCAAGTGGAGAGTGACGAACGCCGCGGAATCTTCAAGGGCCGTACGCATGCGAAAAGGCCGCCCACTGTGGGCGGCCTCTCAACTAAATGCTCGAAGAATTATTGCTGCGCCGGAGCGGGCGGGCGTGGTGCAGCCTGCTGGGCGGGCGGAGTCGGTGCGGCCGGCTTGGGCTTGGGCGCTTCCTGCTTCTTCGATGGAGCGAGGATCGCGTGCAGGATCGTGCCTTCCATTCGGGGCATGAATTCGACAACACCTACTTCGCCGATGTCTTGGATGAGTTTGTTGATGATGTTGTAGCCAAGGTCGCGATGCGCCATCTGGCGTCCGCGAAACCGCAGGCTAGCCTTGACTTTGTCGCCGCCGATGAGAAACTTCACAGCCTGATTTTTCTTGGTCTGGTAGTCATGCTCATCGACCGTGACTGAGAATTTGACTTCCTTGACGACAATGATTTTTTGTTTCTTTTTGGCGGCGCGTTCGCTCTTTTCTTTCTCGTAGAGGAAGCGTCCGTAATCCTGAATGCGGCAGACCGGGGGAACCGCGTTGGGCGATACCTCTACCAGGTCGAGGCCACGCTCACGGGCGATCTTGAGTGCTTCAAAAGGCGGCAGGATGCCCATCTGCTCGCCGTTTTCGTCGATAACGCGGATCTCACGAGCGCGAATTCGATCATTGATGCGGATAAAGGATTTTGCCGAACGTTTGTCGAGTGCGATGGTGCTCTCCTCCAGCTGTTCAGGTGCCAATGACCGGCCTTTGCCGAAGTCGCTGCGCACCCTTGAACGCACCCTGAGTATAGCACTGGCCGAGTTCCGCGGTCGCCCGGCCAAGGTCGACAACAACAGTCGGAAGAGGAGACGAGACCAGCTACTCGGATGGTCCCATTGGTAAATCGAGGAGGCGTCTCGCGACCTGAAAGTTCAACCTGAACGGAGTTCTCGCAATCAGCGAATGGTGGGAACGATCAGAGTCGGCTGTGCAGTTTGCGCGAGTTCAGCAGCAGCTGCGAAACGAGGCCTTTGTGGCTGTTACCGATGATGGCGGAGACGCCCACAAAGGTCGCTAGCTTCGCAGGGATTTAGTAATTCAAACGCAGTCCGTGGGCCGTTAAACATGAACACCGCTCGCGATCACTGCTGCATCGGGATGCGATAGACGGTGAGGGAGTAGGGGCGGAGTTGCACTTCGATCGTTCCTGATCGCAAGACGAGGGTCGAGGTTTCTGGAGAAACGGCTGTTGGTTTGTCAAAGGTGTTTTCTGCCGTGAGATCGGCGGCGAGAGTACTGACCTGCGCTGTGCCCGACGGGTTGATGCCGTTGAAGTGAATCTCTGCGGGGCGCGCGTCGCGCGTGTAGTTGATGGCTTTGACGATGAGTGTATGAGCAGACTCGTCGAGCGATGCGCTGGTGTAGAGTCCTGCGTCAGCCTGCGGTGTTACGGGAATAATGCGCGTGCCGGTATTGTTCGCAAACATGCTTTGCACATAGTAATTCGGTGTGCCGTAAGAACGCAGGTTGTCGAACCATATCTCGTCCGGCTTCCATTGCCATGCGTCGACGTGCGCCATTAACGGGGCGTACGAGGCCATCGGGACAACATCGCCGTTGCGCTCGAGGCCGGTCATGAAGGCGGCCTCAGCAAGCGCTGCTTTCCAATTGTTGCGATTCTCTGCGCTGGTTGAGCCGACGGTTTGCGCCGCGTACTCACCGGCAAAGACTTTGGGCCCGGAGCGGTCGTAGTGGTCATAGCGCGCCGTGTTGGACAGGAACCATTCGGGACTCATGTAGTAGTGTTCATCGACGATGTCGGCCTTGAGCTGACGCCAGGTGGACCACATGCTCTCGAACGGTTCGCCGGAGGGCGCGGGGCCGGCGGCAACGACGAGTTTGATTTCAGGGTGCTGTGCTTTCAAAGCTGCGGCGAAGATCTTGTAGCGCTCGACGTAGCGCGGTCCCCATTGCTCGTTGCCTACGCCAATCATGGTGAGGTGAAACGGCTCGGGGTGGCCCATCTGCGCGCGCATCTTGCCCCACGGGGAAGTCACGGGCCCGTTGGCGAATTCGATGAGATCGAGCGCGTCTCGCACGTATTCGTCGAGCTGATTGAGCGCGGCTGTCTCATCTGAATTGAACTGGCAGGCCATGCCGCAGTTGAGGATGGGCAGCGGCTGCGCCCCGATGTCTTCGGCGAGCTGAAAGTATTCATAAAAGCCCAGGCCAAAGGATTGGAAGTAGTCGGGGGCGGGGCGCTGATCGAATTCATCGTTCCAGCGATTGACGATGGTTTGCCGCTGGGCAATATCGCCCAC
>JANXYB010000001.1 GCA_025350325.1 Acidobacteriaceae bacterium | reverse complement strand
GTAAACTATACCCCGCGGCTAACATACGACTGAGTTCTTCACGCTCCATGAGGGTCAAACGGTGATAGTGTCCCATATACAACTCCTTCGCTCCTGGAATCTCCAGGATACAGGTGTTGCACTAGGACCTTGAACCCACCCAGGCTACTTAAATTTGGCAGGGCGGCCTCGGGGACGGAGTGTAGATTCAAGCCCCAGTGTGGTGGCGAGCTGCTGTTGCCACTCGGGTGTGCCAAACGGCTGGTGGCGGTTCACACAGGTGCGGAGGGTGGTGAGTTCATGTGCCACGAGCGGCTGATCAATCCACTGTGTCCCCTCCTCGGGTAGCGGAATCGGGGCGGCATCCGCGAGATGGGGCACGCGCAGGCTCGACCAGGGCCACTGGACAGCTTGTTCGACCAGCCCGGCACGGACGGGATTGCGCAGCACATAACGCAGGACGGTCAGGAGATGGTCATCCTGTTGAATGGGAAAACTTTTGAACGCCCCTGCCACACATGCCCATGACTCCGGTAGTGCCGATGGTAGCGGCGGACATGACTGGTCATCCACCACTGCATGAAGCCGCTCAGTGCAGCGGCGGTGGCCGGTTGCACCACTAGGTGAAAATGATTTGGCATCAGACAGAAGCCAAACACGTTGACTGGATGCTTGGCTTTCGCCGTGGCGAGCAGGTCGAGGAAGGCGGAACAGCCTGCTCCGCGCAACGTGATATAAGGACGCGACATAAACAAGATGCCCAGGCGGAGCGAAGTAGCGACTGATCTGACTGTCAACAAGGAAGCGAGGGGGACGGGGTTATGGCAAAAAAGAAAAAGCAGGGCGCAGTTACAGGCGCGACTAAACATTCAGTCTCCGCACGGGATCAAAAAGCGGTCCCGTCTCCGAGGCTTGATCAAGACGACCCGGACACAAAATCGGTGCGCACTCTTCAACCCATAGTTGCCACGATCAACCCCAGAGAAACCGGCCCTAAAGTTGCCAATCTGCAGGACGCGCTTATCTTACTCGCACGCGACTTTATTAAGCCACTCGATGCGCCCAATCGGCCAACAGCGGAAGAACTACAGGAATTAACGAAAAGCCTGGTGCAGGAACGCACACAATCGCTCTTCGGCAACGTGACCCGACAACTTGTCGTGTACTGCCAGCTCCAGCAAGGCCTTGGCGACAATCTGCGTGGTGTGGTTGAAGATAAGACCGCGGCCAAGCTCAACGAGTTGCTGAAATCTATCGGCGCACTTGATGAAGAGACTTCTCTGATTATCCGCGGCACGGTTAAGACCGCTGACGGTCAGCCCATTCATGGCGCAATCGTACGCGCGTTTGATCGTGATCTGCGCAAGGAACCACCGCTCGGTGATCCTGCGGAGACAAACGACCGGGGCGAATATGTTATCCGCTATAGCGTGGCGGACTTTAGTAGCGGGGATGTGCCCTCAGCGCTAACCCCGAAGCTCATCGTCCGTGCCTTTGTGGGCGATCGACAAATCGGCGCTGACGTCTCGCGCCCGCACCCGACACGGGATGAGGTGGTGGATATCAAAACTTCGGCTCCAGGGGTATCCGAATGGGAGCAGTTGTCCACCAGCGTCATGCCTCTGCTGGAGGGGCAAGGCAAGGATGATCAGGCCCTGCCACCGTGGGAGGTGAATGACGGTGATCTCGACTTTATCGCTGAAGAGACCGGGCTGGACAGGGAACATATCCGCCTTTGGGCGCGCGCGGTCACTGTAGGTCGAGACGCTTCTGAATTTATACAGCCGGCGACCGTGACCCCGGTCGTCACAGACGACCTCTCAGCTTTCGCGATCTTCTATGGCTGGTTTCGACAAGACTTGCCGATCGAACTCGAAGCACTGTTGTCGCAATCGAACGTCGAGCTGATCGCCGCACTCAAGAAATCGATTGCAGCGAACATCGCCCCGCGAGATCTAGCGGCGAACTTCGACTCGCTCGCGGCTATGCTCAACCAGCTCAGAGCGGTCCGAACGCTGCAACCAGCCGCCGAAGGAAAGCCTTCCTCACTGGGTGATGTACTCAATACTCTGCCGACCAGTGAAGCGCTTTCTGCAAGCGAGAAGCTGACGTTTGCCAAACTGCATGACGAGCACGGCGATACCGATGACCTCTGGAACCAGGCTGCGGCTTCTGGACTTTCGAACGCCATCCCGGCGCTAAAGCGAACTCTCGCACTCGATAAATTCACCGTGAGTAATCCGTTGTTGGTGCAAGCGCTCCAAACGAAGGCGGACGTGACGCGCCCGGAATCTACTGAATTTCTCACCGCTCTGGACCCCACCAATTGGATCGACCTGGTCTTTGAACATGGAGTTCCGCCTGGCAGTGCTGTGGACCGCGATGGCTATATCGACCGGTTGCAGACCGAAGCCGAAGACAGGTTCCCCACTCAGGTGCTCAGTAAGCAGCTTGAGAAAAAACTCGGGGCGAACGAGCTTTTCCCGACGAGCAAAGTTGTGAGCCTGCTGAATGCCAATCCCGACTTCAATTTCAGGTCTCAACACATCGAGCCTTTTCTAAGTGAGCAAGGCATTGAGGACGAAGAGCTACGCGCCGGCTCTCTGCAGCTGGCTCGGATTCATGCCCTCACCGCCAGCGCGCAAGAAACCGGTGAATTGCTCGCGGTGGGGTTGGGTTCGGCCGCTCAGATCGTCACGGAAGGAAAATCCGTCTTGGCGCAGAAGGTAGGCAACCGACTCCCTGCGGAACGAATCGATGGAATTTTTTCCGCTGCGGAAAATGTGGCCTCCACGGTGGTCGCGCTCGGTACTGCTTACGGCCCATCGACATCGGGTAATACGGTCGGCGTGGTCGCCACAAACAACAAGGTGGTCAGCACCGACATGCTGAACAAATATCCAAGCCTGCGCACGCTCTTCGGCGACTTGGACTACTGCGAATCCCGGCATTGCCGATCGGTGTTGGGGCCCGCGGCCTATCTCGCGAATCTGTTGCATTTTCTGCAGCGCTCGGTGCTAACTCCTTCCGCCCTAACCGCTGCAAACTATGTCAATCCACTTTCTCCTGCTGAGATTGCGGTAGGCGGTGCTGGTCTGGCGGTCGGCGGAACGGTTCTCGGCGCGCTGCTCCAACGACGTCCGGACCTCGTCGATCTGGAGCTGTCTTGCGAAAACACCAATACCGAAATTCCCTACATCGATCTGGTATTGGAAATTCTCGAAAACGCGGTGGGATTGCCATTGGTGGTCGACCCCTCCGAGTATGCGGGCGTAGACATCGACGCGGAATTCACCAACGGGACCATTCCACAAGCCATTGTCGATGTGCTGCTCTGGACAGACATCAAAGTAGGAAAGAATCCGACCCTCACGTATTCGGCTTCGCTTGCGCCCGCGAGCCCCATTGCCATCGACAACTGGATTATCAAGGATGGCTCGCGTCGCTGGTGGGTGCAACACGTAAAACCGCAGGTTTTCATCTCCATTGCTGGCGTGGCCACCAAGGTGCTCGACGCCACGGCGGCAGTGGCCACGCTGGCGCAGGGAAGGCTCAGCGCGGAGCTTGAAGACAAGCTCTCTCAAGGCCTTCCCATTGTGGGCGCACCGCTGATCGACGAGATTCCCGAGCCGAACAATTTCCTCAGGCTCTGGTCGGCGAGCTACACACGTGCGATTGCGATAAAGAGCACTGTCGTCAGACCCGAAAAGACTGAGGTTGAGTTGTTCACACTGGACGGGGTATCGCTATCGACTCCAGTTGTGTGGGCGCAGAAGACAGTTGACAAACTTTTTTCTGAGTTCATTTCGAGTAAGTCCAACAAAATAAATGCGAAATTGGCGCAGCGGTTGGGAATTCCAGACGAGATCTACATGCACACCTGGAACCGCACCAAAGAATGGTGGGAGCTCAGCGTCAAGAATACGGCATGGCTGGCACAAGCGGAAATATTGGCTGTATCCGCCCTCACCTATCAGAATTCAGCCGTCGGCGAAGATCTCAAACCCAGTCCGGAAAATCGCAACCCCGCTGCCTATAACAAGCTCGCGTCGAAGAACGCAGTATTTCCATGGGCGATGCCATTCGACTTGTGGCTGGAAGAAACACGCGCGTTTCTCGACGCGTTGGGCGTTTCTCGATCGGTTCTCGTCGATCTCGCCCGACCTCAATCGCGTTTGCTCGAAGAAGCGGCGGCGCTCGAGCTGCTGGGCTTGTCCAAGTCAGAAGCGGATCTGATTCTCTCCGCCTCGTCGGCAACGGAGCCATGGATCTACTGGGGTCTCGCAGTAACAAACAACTCCGTGATGGACTATACAGCAGGGTTTCGGTGGAAGGATGACTGGCAGCCAATCCTCGCGCGCTTTTCCATGCTGCTACAGCAATCTGGGCTGAGCTATCGTGAATACCTCGACCTACGACAGACCAGCTTTGTTGGACAAACCACGGGCATTCTGTCCCCACCCAACGAATGCAAGCCCAGCGACATCACACTCATTGGATTGAATACGACACAGTTCACCGAGCACCTGAATCGTGTTCATCTTTTTACCCGGCTCTGGCGCAAATTGGGCTGGAGCATGCGGGACCTCGACGCCGCGCTAGCAGCTTTCGGCGGCCAAATCACACGGGCGCTATTGCAAGATCTTGCTCTACTGAAACGCCTGCGTGCCGCACTGGAGTTGCCGCTGCCCACAGTGATCGCTTGCATCAGTAAGCTGGAGAGCAAAGCCTGGACAGACCACACCAAAGAGGGAACACCCACTCAGCCGGCGATCTACGATGGCGTATTCCAGCGTCCATCCCTGCACTCTCTGATCGACTTCGAAGCTTTTTCTCTCGACAAGGTTGATGTCGCCACCACCACGTTGAAAATTTCCGAGCACGCTGACTTTATTGCGGCGTCGCTAGGCGTCAAACCAAGCCAGGTGCAGTTATGGATCGGCGGGACTCCAAATCTTGCCATCGCAGATCTCGCAACGCTCGAAAATCTTTCGCGCGTCTATGGGGCTGCGTCACTCTGTCACGCGCTCGGCATCAAGCCCGATGCGTTACCCGGCATTGTCACGCTACTAGGTACGGTTGCGAATCCATTCCGCGCGTTGCCTGTGCCGACTACGCCGGATGAGGTTGTAGAACAAGTGCGAGTTCGTGCGCGAGCTCTGCTCGAGTTCGTGGAGCGCGTTCGTTTCGTACAAAGCTCCGGCTTTGATTTTGAAACTCTAAGTTATCTGCTCCAACACACAATCCTGCCAGGCGGCCCCGGTGACACCGGCACTCAAATCGAGGCGCAGCTCACGCGGACACTGACCGAACTGCGCTCGTCCTTGCAGACTGGAGTCGTCTTAGGCGATGTGAGCGCTGAAAACCTGCGGCGCCAACTGGCACGCCTGGGTTGGTATCCGGCATTGATTGACGAGGCGATGGGCTCCGACGGTCTTGGCTATCAACCCGGCGCCAAGGTTGAGATCGTGCCGCCTTTGGCGACTGAGCCTGTGATTCCGCTAAACCGTCGGGCGACATTCAGCTATCAGAAACTCGATCCCACCAAGGCGCTGTTGAAGTGCACCGGATCGCTGGATCATGCGGATTTCGCAAGTATTGCGAATCTGTTTTCCGCAACGACGATTGCGGAACTCGAAACCCAATACAACACCGAGTTGAGCGCGCACGTGGAAATGCTCGCCAGCATGATGCGGGTGTTTGAGCTTCCGCAGTTCAAAGAAACGCTCAACAACTTGACCACGTTACCCGTGATTCCCGGAGACTTCAACAATCGCCTGAGCTTCGCAATGACTTCGGCAACGGACGGCGTGCTCACTTTGACGGGTTGGCTGTCTGATGCCGAGAAGAAAGTATTATCGGATGCGAATACGACGGATCCAACTCTGTCAGCCGTAGTCAAACTGTACGAAAGGGCTTTGAACTACGCTTCGGGACCGACGGTGCCGAAGTTCATTACCTCCATCATCGCTGCCAAGCAATTGCTGCGCGAGCCAGACACGGTAGCGCGTTATCGCAGCATCCTGCTGCGACTGGTATCGCGTCTGGATCTCGATCTGCTTCTCGCTCAACTCAGCACGGCTCTGGGCATCGCCCCACGGGTTGTCGACAAACTGCTCGATGCTGCGCAGATAAACGGGCGCAGCGCAAAGAACCGGTTAACGGACGGCGATTTCTTGCGCTCGTATGCGAAAAGCGCAATTGCCAGGAGCGATTGGTCCAATCAATTCAACGCGCTGGAGCTGCTTGGAAAAATTGCGGCCATCGGTAAGACCCTCGCCATCCAGCCTGAGCAATGGGATTGGGTACTGAACCGCGTGTTCTCCATCGTGAATGTACTCGCATTGCCCACCAACACGGCAATGACAGTTGCAAGCTTTGAGAGTTGGCGTCAACTCGTCAATCTGTTCCGTTTGCGTGATGTCCTGCGGGACGGCCCGGCTCGATTGGCGAGGATTGACAGCGCGCTAAAGAGCGCGACCTTCAACACTGTGCGCCTAGAACTTGCCGATGCCTTCGAGCTGAGCGTGACCGACGCCGAAGGCGCCAGTGCAACCGACTTGCTGGCCTTCAAAGAGACTGCACCAGAAAGCGACTACAACAATCCCGATCGCCTGCTCGAGTTGGCGCAATTGCTGCACGTGATCGGATCGCTCGGCACAACAGTGTCGAATATCACGCAGTTGATCAAGTCGGCGCCTGGTGAATCCGTGGCCTTGCTCGCGCGCAGCTTGTTCGCGGCGAGCGTCGACAGCAGTTTACTGGCAGAGCGTCTGCGCCCTATTTCAAATCGCCTGCGAAATCTCCAGCGCAACGCGCTGATTGCCTATTTGATCCATCGCGACCATTTGGCCGATTCGAACGAACTCTTCGACCGCTACCTCATCGACGTGGAGATGGGCTCGTGCATGCTCACGTCCTGAATCAAGCAGGCCATTTCCTCCGTGCAGCTGTTCGTGCAACGTTGTTTGTTGAACCTTGAGCGCCCTGCGACGCCCTCGGAACCGGGAGTGAGCCCCGCCGCCATCGATGCCCAGCGCTGGCAGTGGATGAAATACTATCGCGTGTGGGAAGCCAACCGCAAAATTTTCCTGTATCCCGAAAACTGGATCGAGCCGGAACTGCGCGACGACAAGACCGAAATATTTCAGGCTTTCGAGAGCGACCTGCTGCAGAGCGAGATCACCGACGAAACCGCGCGAGCAGCTTTTCGCAAGTACTTGGACATGATGACGGATATTTCGGACTTGACCGTCGTGAGTATGGTCCAGGAGCTCCCCGATGGCGGAAAGACCGTCATTCATTTGGTGGGCCGCGAAAACTGTCAGCCCTACAAGCATTACCATCGACAGTGGAAGCTACGTCAGGACTCGGACTTCGGCACCTGGACCGCGTGGGAAGAAATATCGGCGCAGGTGGATAGCGAGCATGTTCTGATATTTCTATTTGGCGGCAGCGTCTATCTCGCGTGGCCCACCATTTCGGCCGGGCAAGTCGGCAACTTGAAGTGGAAGATTCTCATGAATGTTGCCAAGCGCACGACTTCGGGATGGACGAAGCTCAAGAAAGGTCGTGGCGAAATCGAATGTCCGATGCTGCCGTATCGAGATGAGCGCACGAGCCTTGCGTTCAGAGTCATGTATCCTCCGGCTGCCCCCGACGGGACAGTGGCGATCGACACTTATGGACCGCCCGAGCAAGATGCCGGAGAAAAGCCGAATGAGACGGAGGGCCCGACAATTCAAGTCGACAATTCCGATACGGGTCTGATGCAGTTTCATAGCTTCAACGTTCGCAACCCCTATCTGCGCTTGAACTTAAGAGCGCTTGCGTCGTATTCGTATGAATATGCGGGGTAGCTGAAGCAGGCTCATTACCGGCAGACACCGGACATCACCCTCACCGTCAAGATAACCGCCGACGTCGCTCGCCCAAAGCGCGGCAACGTCCAGTTCGACTACGATCAGGTAAAAGAACAGGTTTATCCGGTCGTGCTGACACCTAACCCGCTCGGCAATCTCTACACCGGTGCGTTCGATGGCTTTATTCCTTTGAAGACTTTTACCGGAAACCACTGGGATGGTTCCAAATGGGTGGAACATGATCCCGAGCTTGAGAGGTTGCTCGACATTTCAAAATCGAGGTGGAGGTCAAAGCCAATAGTCCTCAGGCCTACAAGAATCCAAAGGTTTTCAGAAAATTTTCGGTGACGAAATTGGATTCGTTTATGTGGCAAGAGGACTTCATTTTTGAACTGAAGGACGATCCGCTATGGCTGCCATCCGGAGATCCACGTCTGGTTAACTCCGGACTTTTTACACTCAAAGACGACGATTCGCTTGAGTTCTACGCAGGCTCGCCCGCCCCGTGGCCGCTCTATGTTCCCGCCAACACGGAAACTTTCATGTCTGGCTATCGAGAGACCGCCGGGACTGACGTGCTGGCGCTTGACAACGTTTCAGGCCAGCCGAGTCTGAACACGACTCCAGGGAACTATTTCATCGTGCAGGCTGCCGCCCCGTCCGCACGCGAGATCTGGTCCTATCGCGACGACCAATTCTCCTTGCTGTTTTGGCGGAACGTCTTAGCTGCAAAATATCGAGTTGTACCCTTTTCCACCGGCGGCATAGCTGCGCTGAAATTGAACACCGCGAAGGGTCGATTGCTGGATGCCGTTGCGCTTCCAGGATCGCTCGTACCAAAATTTATCGACGTAGGCGCGGGCATCGACTTTCTGCGCGATCCCGCAACCGGATTTGATTACGCGAGTTCGCACTCCGTCACGCAGGTCAAGATTGAATTCGAGAAAGTACCCAGCAGCATCTACAACTGGGAAATTTTCTTCCACAATCCTCTGCTGGTCGCCACTCGCTTAAGTCAGGCACAGCGCTTCGAAGAAGCCCAGCGGTGGTTCCATTTGATTTTCGATCCGACCACCAACGAACCCGCGCCGATACCGACAACAGCGCAAAATGAGTCAGCACGTTATTGGCGTTTCCTGCCTCTGCGTGAAGCCGGACCGGGACTTTCGATTGAAGCGCTGCTCGAGCATTTGGCGCACGGCGCTACCGGATTGAGCGAAAATATCGACGAATGGGCGGAAAATCCGTTCCGTCCGCATCTTGTGGCCAGGCACCGACTCCGTTCATACCAATTTGCCGTCGTGCTCAAGTATCTTGAGAATCTTATTGCGTGGGGGGATCAAATTTTCCGCCGCGATACGCTCGAGTCTATCAACGAAGCCACGCAGCTTTACGTGTTGGCTGCCAAGATTCTCGGCAAGCGGCCGGTACCCTCGCCCAAGCGTGAGACCAGTTTTAAAAGTTATCGCGATATCCAAAGCACGCTCGATTATTTTTCCAATGCGTGGATTGCCTTGGAACCGCTGATTGCCACGCAAAGTTCCATTAGACTGCAACGCAGCGCCGATCTACAGGTTGGGCCCAGCACTGATCAACTGCATTCTCTTGGCAGCTTGTATTTCTGCGTCCCGGGCAATGAGAAGCTCTCCGAATACTGGGATACCGTAGAAGACCGTTTGTTCAAGATCAGGCACTGCATGAACATCGACGGCTTACAGCGCCAGTTGCCGCTCTTCGAACCTCCGATCGATCCTGCGCTTCTGGTCAAGGCCACAGCTGCAGGGCTCGATATCTCGGCTGTGTTGTCCGATCTGGAGGCGCCGCTGCCGCTCTATCGCTTCAATGTAATGCTGCAGAAAGCAATGGAACTGTGCGGAGAGGTGCGAGCACTCGGCAGTGCTCTTTTAAGCGCGCTCGAGAAAAAGGATGCGGAGCAACTGTCACTGCTGCGGTCGACCCACGAGATCCAGATGCTCAAATTGGTACGGACGACCAAAGAACAGCAAAGGGACGAGGCAACAGCCAATCTCGAAGCCCTGCGAAAAACCAGAGAGGTAACGGTGCAACGCTACCTCAACTATCAACGCCTGATGGGAAAGCGCAATGTCGAAGTGCCTGCTGAAGGTTCCGCTGCTACGCTGGGGACCTCGACTCTGCAACTCGCGCCGCCGAGTGCCGGAGACGCGGATACCGAAGGCTTGGCGCTCACTGCGGCGGAAGCGGGTCACATGGGCTGGCTCAATGACGCGAATATCCTCAGCTTGATCGCAGGCAGCCACTCGGTCCTCGCCGGCATTTTGCACGCCATCCCCGACACGCAGTCGGGCAGCACTCTTCCCATGGCCTTTCAAATAAAGTATGGCGGATCGCACTTGGGATCTGCCGTTGGCGCCATAGGAGCCGCCTGGAGCATGGCAGCGACAAACGCCTCCTTTCAAGCCACGCGCAATGCGACGATCAGTGGGCATCAGCGACGCTTCGATGAGTGGCAGTTTCAATCGAACATGGCGGCGAAGGAACTAGAGCAAATCGACAAGCAAATTATCGCCAGCGATATTCGCAGGCAGATCGCCGAACGCGAGATTGCGAATCACGATCAACAGATCGACAACGCGCAGGAAGTCGACGATTTCATGCGAGACAAGTACACCAACAAACAGTTGTACTCATGGATGGTTGGACAGATTTCCAAGGTGTACTTCCGTACCTATCAATTGGCTCACGACTTGGCCAAGCAGGCTGAGCGTTCCTATCGCTTTGAACTGGGCATGAAGGACTCCGACTCCAGTTTTATTGAGTTTGGGCACTGGGACAGCCTCAAGAAGGGCCTACTGTCCGGCGAACGACTGTATCTCGATCTCAAGCGAATGGATACCGCCTTCCTGGAGAAAAATAAACGCGAGTACGAAATTACCAAGCATGTTTCATTGATGCAGCTTGACCCGATGGCGTTGCTGCTACTCAAGGAAACCGGGGAGTGCGAGGTAAATGTCCCTGAGGCCCTGCTGGATATGGATTTCCCAGGCCATTACCTGCGGCGGATTAAATCCGTCTCACTGACCATCCCATGCGTCATCGGGCCGTATTCGAGTGTGCCTTGCACGCTTACGCTCCTGAGACATTCGGTGCGCCATAACAGCAATGCTTCTGGAAATTACACGCATGATAGTGAAAATGATGATCCTCGCTTTGTCGACAATTTTGGAGCCATTCAGTCTATCGTGACGAGCAGCGCACAGAATGATAGCGGGCTCTTCGAAACGAATCTGCGTGACGAGCGGTATTTGCCGTTCGAAGGTGCAGGGGTGATCAGCACGTGGCAGCTTGGATTGCCGCGCGAATTCCGACAGTTCAACTACGACACTATTTCTGACGTCATTCTCCATATCCGCTATACCGCTCGCGAGGGTGGAGAGCCCCTCAAGACCAGCGCGATCAAAAATATCGATGGCTTGGTCAAAAATGCCGAAGCGGCCGGATCGGTGCGACTGTTCTCGGTTCGACATGAGTTCCCCAGCGAGTGGGCGAAGTTCAAGAGCCAAACCCCAGCTGCGAACCAACGGTTCGAATTGGCCATCACCCTGCGTCCGGAGCACTATCCGTTCTGGAGCCAAGGGCGCCTGAACAACATTGTGAGTGTGGAAATTGTGGCTCGAAGTACACAAGATCCGG
>JANXYB010000135.1 GCA_025350325.1 Acidobacteriaceae bacterium | reverse complement strand
TCGCAGGAACAAGGCACGTGTGAGGCCACCTTCCAAGCTACGGCTAACGGCGTCAAGGCTCCAGCCGAGCATGTGCGCATCGCCGCCGTCGCACCGCAGGCTGGCTTTCTGATCTTGCGCCTGCGCACCTATCCTGCCTGGAAAATAAGCGTCAACGGCCAGCCCGCAGCGTCTCAACCGCGCCGTGAAGACGGCCTGATAGTGGTGCCGGTACCGCAAGGCTCCGTCAAACTCACAGTGGATTGGACGACTACCAGCGACGTTAAAATTGGGCGTCTGGTGAGCCTGCTGTCCGCCGTGCTCTTGTTTTGCCTCGGCTTGCTCGAACGAAGATTGCGCCGCCACGCAGGCGGCAGCGGAACGCCGCAGGAGGCGCTACGACCTCGGTTATTATGATGAGGATGCCCGCTGACGTAAAATCGCTGATCCATGAGGGCGCCGAGCTCACCGACAAGGCGTTGGAGAAGCTGATTCCCAGCGCCGAAACGGTTCCGGCCTCCATTCATGGTGCTATGCGCCACTCCACCTTTGCCGGGGGAAAGCGTCTGCGCCCGGTTCTCGCGATGCAGGCGGCTGTCACGATCGCCGGTACGCTGCCCCGGGGAATCGAACAACTGGGAGCGGCCCTCGAGATGCTCCACACTTATTCATTGATCCACGACGATCTGCCTGCCCTCGACAACGACGATTTGCGCCGTGGCAAGCCGACCTGTCACGTAGCGTTTGGTGAGGCCATCGCCATTCTCGCCGGAGACGCTTTGCAATGCCGCGCTTATGAAGTGCTCGCGGGCCTGGATGCATCGCCCAACGCCGTCGTCCAGATCATCCGTCTCATCGCTAATGCAACCGGAACCGTCGAGGGCATGATCGGCGGCCAGGTGCTCGATTTAGAGAGCGAACATCTCAAGCCCACACCTGAAATAGTCGACGCCATCCATCGCGCCAAGACCGGCGCTCTGATCCGCGTCAGCGTGGTTGCCGGGGGCATCTATGCCGGCGCTACCGCCGAAGATGTGGCGCGCCTCGATGTTTTTGGCCGCAAGGCGGGTCTGGCTTTTCAGATCGTCGACGATGTGCTCGATGTGACAGTAGACTCGGCGCATCTGGGCAAAACGGCCGGCAAGGATCAAGCCACAGAAAAAGCCACGTGGCCAGCCGTATTCGGTATCGAGCAGAGCCAGCGCGATGCAGCAACTCTAGTCGCCCAAGCGTTCGCCGCGCTTAACCCCTATGGCAGCCGTGCCGATGGGCTCAAATCAGTCGCCCGCTACCTGATCGAGCGGAAGAACTAGCGTGCTTGCAGAACAGGACATCCTGACCGCGCTGCGCGATTGCTTTGATCCAGAAGTGAAGTTAAATCTGGTCGACCTAGGCTTGATTTACAAAGTAGAAACGGAGCCCGACCCGGACTCAACCCCAGCCTGGCCGCGGCAGCGGGTCAAAGTGACAATGACCCTGACCACGCCTCAGTGCCCAGCCTCAGGACTCATATTCGAGCAGGTGCACAACCGTCTCGCCGGAATTCAGGAGATCAGCAAGGTCGAAGTTGACCTGGTGTGGGAGCCTAAATGGACGCCCCATCGCATCAGTGCGGCGGGGCGTCAGCAGTTGGGAATTTAGCTTGGAACTACCGGCCGAAGGCGCGCCGCAGGGACTCGCTCTTGGCGGTGACCTCCTCAACCACGTCTTGCACCTGCTTGACCACTTTTTCAGCCTGCTCGACGTATCCCGGCAATTCCTTCCAGACCTTCTGCACCAGTTCACGCTGATCGGCAAGCAGCAGCGCGGTACCAGAAGCAGCCGCGATCATCGCCGCGCGGCGTTGCCCCGTGAGCAGCAGGCAGCCGCTCGTAATCATCGATCCGATAGCAGCAAGCTTGACCCAATCGATTGAGCCATCCTGCAACCCAGGAATGTCGGAAAGTTCGTGTTCTCTCTTCAACACTTGCATGGTGCCCATGGGAATTCCTCCACTAGTTTCTGATGCACATTCCGGAGTCACAGGCAGCCTCTAATCGAGGTCGAATTCGCGAAAAGGCCTACCCTCGGGCGCATCCTTAGCCTTGCGCAGCGCCTCGGCAAACTTCTTCTCGAACAGGTCTTCCTTGTTCTTTTCCGCGTCGACGGATTGGCGGAAGATCGACTCCTTGCGCTCGTCCTGTTCGCGCATTGCCTTGGCCGCCGTCTCCAGGTCCTCAAACATCCGCTTGCGCGGAGCCGGAGTGTGGCTGACCAGCAGACCAGTCGCTGCGTCGATCTTCAACATCGCCCCGCAATCGGGACAGGCTACCTCAAATATTTTCTCGTTTGCGTTTGCCATGACACAAAGAATTGTAGGCGGTCCGGTGGCCGCTTGGACAGTGTCGGCCATTGAGATGAATTTAAGTCGGACTATCTGGATTCGTTCGGAGCCGAAATTGTAGCTCGCCTACAGCACTATCGATTCACAGCTTTGGGCGGGGATGCCTCGTGAACCTGAAGAATCACGCGCCGATAAGAAGTCAGGCGCGGCGTTCCCTCGTCCGTTACCGCCAAGATGAGGTGTGCGATGCCAGCGCCTTTACATGGGATCAGCGGCAGCCACAAGGCATGACACGGCGAGTCAGCTTTGACAGTTACGCGCGCTGTTTCTGCGCCGCTCAGCGTTACGGATGCCAAATTGCCGTCCGCGCTGCCCGCCTCGGCATAGTGAAACCAGTAATAATGCAGCGCCTGGCCGTCCGAGTCCGAGCTCTGCGAGGCATCCAGAGAGACCGACTTTCCCGCTTCCACGTTGATCTCAATCGGTGCCGTGCCTGCCTGCCCATTCACGACTGCCACCGGATTGTGATTCGCATGGGCAAAGTCAGACACGGTCCAGGACATGCGCGCCGCAAAGTCATTTTGAAAAGCCTCTCGCCAGCGCCAGATTGTCGCTTGATCGGAGACATGCTCTGCGCCATCTGCACCAAGCACCGTATCCTGCGAGGTCACACGCGCGAACTCGTCGCCGCCCTGCGTCCATATCGGGTGCGTCTCGCCATACGGTTGCCGAAAGACGTAGCGGCCGCCCCAACCGCCCCAGTCCGGCCTGCGATACGCATTGAGCCCATTGTCGATGAGTCCCAAAAACGAAGGCGTGTCGCCTTCCATAATGAACATGAAGCGCGGATAAGCTTTGCCTAGAGGACCCTTACTGCGAATCTTGGCATCGAGCCATTCGTTGGTCACGGTGGTCGAGTCGGCGCCCTCGCCGTTGCGGTAGTAGCGATCTCCGCTGATGCCCGTCCATGTCGCAAAATAAGATTCACCGCTGGTAGGCGTTGACGGCGAGACAATGTAGAAAAGCTCGGGAAATTCACGCCGAATCCACGGGCCTGCATCGTCCTGGTCGGATATCGAATAGACCCGAAGCTTTGCGATCAGTCGCGAAAGCTGCTCAGGGGTGCGTGTCGCGCGGGCTTCAATCAGGGCCTGCGCAAGCGTATTGGCGCCACCCCAAATGCAGATCCAAAGCGGGCGAGCATCGTCGCTTTCGGCAGCGCGAAAGATAGCGCGGGCGCCGTCGGACACTTTCCCGCTGCCGGTAGCGGCGAGACCGTAGGCGTTTTGGCCGGCGAAGACACGACTATCGAGTTCGTCTGCGCGCGGCCAGCCCTTGGCACATAGCGGGCCTGTGCGGCCATGTCGACCGTAT
>JANXYB010000045.1 GCA_025350325.1 Acidobacteriaceae bacterium | reverse complement strand
CCCGGATGCAATCTACGAAGGAGGCCAATGGCCACGATCACAATGAAGGAGCTGCTCGAAGCAGGTGTTCACTTCGGGCATCAGACCAAGCGCTGGAACCCCAAGATGAAGGAATACATCTTCGGCGAGCGCAATGGGATTTACATTATCGACCTGCAGAAGACGCTGAAGCTCTTTAAAGACGCGTCGAAGTTTGTCACGGAACTGTGCGCGGGAGGCAAGACGATTTTGTTCGTCGGCACCAAGCGCCAGGCGCAGGACGCAGTGGCTGAGGAAGCCAACCGCGCCGGCATGCCGTACATTAACCAACGTTGGTTGGGCGGACTGCTCACCAACTGGGTGACCGTGCAGAAGTCGGTGAAGCGCCTTCAGGAACTGGATGAGATGGCTACCGATGGCCGGTACGAATTGCTGACCAAGAAGGAAGTGATTCGCCTGGAGCGGGAACGCAAGCACCTGCAAGCAAACCTGGCCGGAATCAAGACAATGAAGCGGCTGCCGGATGCGCTGTTCATCGTCGACTCGAATAATGAAGCGATCGCTGTTAAGGAAGCTCGCAAACTGGGCATTCCCGTGGTTGCGGTGGTCGATACGAATTGTGATCCGACGGTTGTGGACTACGTGATTCCCGGCAACGACGATGCGCTCCGCGCCATTCGCTTGTTCACCTCGAAGATCGCCGATTCGGCGGCCGAGGGCGTGAATATGGTGGGCGACAAGGCCTTCACCGAAGAGCAGCCTGCGCAGATCTCTGCCGAGGCGGAAGCACCGGTAAGCGAAGCTGCACCAGTTGAGGAAGTCGACCTGGAAGCAGTTCTGGGCGGCGGAATTCGCAAAGCACCAGCGGCGGTTGCTGCCTTGGATGAGGCCGCGGTGGTCGAGGGCGCAGTATAGCGATTTGAGCGCGCGCAAGCGCAAACCGAGACAAGCGTGGCCGCGAAGCTTGGTTGCCACGCTTTTCTTATGCCGGGCACCTGCGGGGTGGCGGACCAGCCTTGGTTCGCAAGGTGCGGAGCCGACGGCTCAAGCAAACGACAATGTTGAGTTTGGGAAATGAGAAGGAAGCGAGATGAGTACTGTGAGCGAAAAGATTGATGCCAAGTTGGTTAAAGAGCTTCGCGACAAGTCCGGCGCGCCCATGGGCGATTGCCTTAAGGCGCTACAAGAGACGCACGGAGACATTGAAGCGGGATTTGTGGTGTTGCGCAAGCGAGGCATGGCTTCGGCGCAAAAGAAGGCTGCGCGCTCGACCAACGAGGGCGCGGTGGGCACCTACATTCACGCCGGCGGCAAGATTGGCGTGCTTCTCGAAGTGAATTGCGAGAGCGACTTTGTGGCGCGCACCGACGACTTCCAGGAATTGTTGAAGGACATAGCGATGCACATCGCTGCTTCCGATCCGCGCTACGTGAAGCCTGAAGACGTGACCGCCGAGGACCTGGACCGCGAGAAGGAAATCTTCCGCGCACAGGCTGCGGCGACGGGCAAGCCAGCCCCTGTGATCGAGAAGATCGTTGATGGCAAGATGGCCAAGTTCTATGAAGAAGTCTGCCTCTTAGAGCAGCCCTTCATTAAGGACCAGGCCGTCAGCATCAAGGAATTGATCGCAACTAAGGTTGGCAAGCTGGGCGAGAACATTACCGTCCGTCGGTTTGCGCGTTTCAAGGTTGGCGCAGGTGATTGGACCGTGGCGCAGACCGCAGCTGTTGAACCCGCAGAGTAAACAAGGGGATTTTTCGAGGAATAAGAACATGGCTCGAAGCGTAGGCTTCGGGCCATATCTGTTTAACAGGTTTTATTTGATCGCCCCAGAGTCGCTAGATGTGCGCGCCTTTTCAAATTCGTCGCCCGGCTGCCACTGCACAGGGTGGCTCTGTGCGCTGGCCAGCCAGCCTAAAACCAAACCGAAGCGAGCCAGCTTGGCATTGCCGCGAAAGTCCCAGTCGGCGCGGTATTCGTCGGATGGCTGGTGGTAGTGATGGGCGACGTAGTCTTCAGCTTGAGTGCGGCCCCAGGCTTCATCGTGGCCGGCAAAGAGATCTCCCTGGTCAACTGAAAATGCGGGGATTCCCACGCGTGCCAACGAGAAGTGGTCGGACCGATAGTAGTGGCCGGCCATGGGGCTTGGGTCAGGCAAGAGCGCCAGGTCAAAGTCTTTGGCGACCGACTGAATGGTGGGCCAGAAGTCGATGCGCTCGGCACCGCCGAGGCTCACGGAACGCGGAACCCCGATAGGCAGCAGCATGTCGTAATTGAGATCGAGCGCGATCTGGCGGGCGGGCACGGGCGGATGCATGCCGAGAAACTGCGAGCCGAGCAGGCCCTGCTCTTCCGCAGTAACTGCGGCGAAGTAGACGGCATGCGGCGGTCGCGTTGTTGATTGCGCAAAGGCGCGCGCCATCTCAAGCAGGATCCCGCAACCGGTTCCATTGTCGGCCGCTCCGTTATAAATTTTGTCGCCTTTGGCCTCGGCATCGATGCCGAGATGATCGTAGTGCGCGGTATAGAGGATGGCCTGATTTTCGGGGTTGACGCCGGGGACGCGACCCAGGACATTGGTCGATACGTATGTGCGCACGCGACTCTCAACGTGGCCCTTGAGCCGGACGGAGAGTTCCACAGCTTTGAATCCGCGATGCCCGGCTTTGTCGATGGCTTGATCGAGGTCGCCGAGGCCCGCAGTTGTGAACAAGTGTTGCGCGACGTCGTGCTGTATCCAAGCGGCGGCTTGCAGAGTCGCAGCAGGATCTCCTTGCAGGTAGCTTTTCTCGATTGCCTGTGAATTTTGAACCACCTGCCATCCATAGCTGGCCAGGTCAGTGCGATGAATGATGAGTACGCCGATGGCGCCGCGGCGCGACGCTTCTTCATATTTGTAAGTCCAGCGACCGTAATAAGTGAGGGCCTTGCCCTTGAAAAATTGTTCGTCGTCGGAGGGCGGTTCGTTCACGATTACAAGAGCGACCTTACCCTTCAAGTCGACCCCGGCGTAGTCATCCCAGTTGTATTCGGGCGCATGAATTCCGTAGCCGACAAACACAATGGGTGCGTCGATGTCGGCGGTGGGCCGGGCGGTTTCATCTTTCGAAACTATTTGACTGCCGTAGGCTAGATCGATCGGCTGACCGCTTGCGGGCACGAATGAAAATTTGGTTTTGTCTTCAAGGGTGTGCACGGCAAACAGGGGGACGCGCTGAAAATAGGTGCCGTCGTCTCCTGCTGGTTGCACACCGGCCAGCGCGAATTGCGTGGCAATGTATTCAGCGGCCACCTCTGCGCCGCGCGTGCCCGGTCCACGGCCCTCGAGCAGGTCAAGCGAAAGGAAGCGGACGTGGGCGCGAATCTTTTCAGCATCAATAGATGCAGCTGCCGCGCTGGCGGCTGGCGGAAGGCCAGCAACGGTAGGCACGGTTAGCGAAGAATCAGCGGCGTGCTGTTGGGACTGAGCGAAATAGAGGCAGAAGAAGGCGAGATACAGTAAGGGCAAAATTCGCTTGCTACGCATGATTACTCCGGATTGATTGGGAGATCTAAGCGGCAGGCTATGTCGGAGGCTTATTGAGTGCGGCGAAGTGAGAGGAAAAGTTTCCTGAGGACATGGCATGCGGCTTGAAAAATTATAGCCCCGGGGCCAGCGGGTGTTCACGCTCGATCATCGTAAAAAACTTTCATCAAGCACTCTCGTCGATTGGGACGAGCTCGAAGTCTGAGTATTGGGTTGGCATTGATGTAATACCCTATCCTTGCCGCATTGAGTCAATGCGGCAAGGATCGAGGATAAATAATTTACGAACTATATATAGATAGGTGGAGTGATTGCTTTAGAGTTCCGCGGCACGATTGCCGCTGATGAGCCGTACTAAAAAGGTCAGCAGCACCGCACCGATTACGGCGATAAAGATGCTCATGATCAGGCCGTGGTCGCCTGCTCCACCAAAGCCGAGGTGGCTGGCGAGAAAGCCTCCGACAAGTGCGCCGACCAAGCCGACCACCATGTCCATGATGAAGCCAAATCCCGAGCCCTTCATGAGCTTTCCAGTGATCCAGCCAGCAATTACACCGATGATGATCCAGGCGATAAGTCCGTGTCCCATTTGTCTTTCTCCTTCGGACAATTGGATGCAAGGTGTTGGTCGGAGGTCAACTTAAGTAATACTTTTTTTAATTTTGTTTCCATTTCGATGCTTACGGATTCGAAGGCATCTCGTCACCGCGAACGCAACCCTAAGGGTGGTCAAGCAAGCTGAGACTGCAGGTCGAGTGCGTTCGCGTACGCATGGCCATGCGCCGTGTTGTCAAAGATGACCCATGCATTCGGATGAAGCTCAACGCGCGCGGCCAAGGCGGCGATGCTGGTCGGCTCATAGCTTGAGTAGTACATCCGGGGTGAGCCGTGCAGGCGATAGTACGCGAGGGAAGTGTCGCCAGCCGGTTCCGCCGCATCGACCGATGCAGTGGCGGGATCAACTGCCACGCGAGAGATTGCGTATTTCCTGAGCAACGCGTTGGCGGCTAGATCAAACCAGGTTGCGTGCCTCGGTTCGATCACCACCTGGCGTTGATAGGTCGAACGCAACAGGGCAAAGAAATCGTCAGCGAGTGAGGAGTCGAAGGCAAGGGACGGCGGCAGTTGGAATAAAACGATGCCCGCTTTTGTGCCAATCGGTGCAATTTCTGCGAAAAAGGAATTGAGCAGCGTTTTTGTGTCGCGAAGTTTTGCCTCGTGCGTGATGGCGCGCGGGGCCTTGATCGCGAAACGAAACTCGGGTGGCGTTTGGGCGGCCCAGCGTGCCCATGTGGCGGCGCGGTGAGAGCGGTAGAAGCTGGAGTTGATCTCAGCACAGGGAAATGTGCGGGAGTAGTGAAACAGGCGCGTACCTTCCCGATCTGATTCTTTGGGAATTGCCCAGCCAGCCGTGCCAACGTAAATCATGGAAGTTGGATGCGAAAGCCGTTGGACGAATGACCAACGGTGATGAGCTGCTTCTGACGAATCTTGACGCGCCGCTGGCGGGGATAAAGTGAGAGTCCGGCTCGTATGCGATACTCGAAAAGGCATGTATAAGCGGATTGTTCTCAAGCTTTCGGGCGAAGCACTAGCAGGCCCGAAGTCCTTTGGTCTGGATGCGGATAAAGTCGCCGAGATCACCAGTGAAATTGTCGACGTACACGCGTTGGGTGTTGAAATAGGTATTGTGGTCGGCGGCGGCAACTTCTTTCGCGGCGTGGCTCAGCAAGCCAAGGAAATGGACCGGGTGGCGGCGGACAATATGGGCATGCTTTCAACGGTCATCAATGCAATTGCTCTGCAGGATTCACTGGAGCAGCGCGATGTGCAGTGCCGCGTGATGTCGGCTGTTTTCATGAACCAGGTAGCAGAGCCTTACATTCGCCGCCGCGCGGTGCGTCATCTTGAAAAAGGCCGCGTGGTAATTTTTGCCGCGGGCATCGGCAATCCATTCTTCTCGACGGATACGGCTGCCAGCTTGCGAGCGATGGAAATCAAGGCTGACGTGCTGCTGAAGGGCACCAAGGTCGAGGGCGTCTACAACGCCGATCCAGTGCTGGTGAAAGATGCGGTGAAGTATGACGAGATTACCTACATGGAAATTTTGCGGCTGGGTTTGAAGGTAATGGATCTGACCGCAGTGAGTTTGTGCAAAGACAACAACTTGCCCATGATCATTTTCAACATGAACCAGCCGGGTAATATCAAGCGCGTCGTGCTGGGTGAGAAGGTTGGATCGCTGGTGACAGCGTAAAGCAGGAAGCAGAGGCGTGCCGAGGTGGGGATGCCGGCTAACTCGGCTGCGTCGCGTGAGAGCATTAAGTCGTCTAACCCACCAGTGGAGACGACCAAGCCAGACCGCCTGAATGCGTTGACCGGTCTGCGCTGTTTCGCTGCAGTTAACATCGTCCTTTTTCACTTTTCCAATCCACTGTGGTTTGGTTGGCTGGCACCGGTAGTGAATGCCGGATATGCGTCGGTGAGTTTTTTTATTCTGTTGTCAGGGTTTGTGCTTGGGTATAACTACAACGCGCGGGCGCGTGCCGGACAACTGAGCAAAGTCAAGTTTTACAAAGCGCGTTTCACGCGGCTCTATCCCATTTACCTGTTGAGTCTCGTTCTGGCCTTTAGAATGTTGCCGCTGGAGTGGGGTCACCACTCGCACGGCATGTTCTGGACGGGCATGGTGCTGACTCCGCTGCTGGTGCAGGGCTGGATTCCTGAGCTTGCGACATTTCTCAATACACCCGCGTGGACCATGTCAGCGGAATCGTTTTACTATTTGCTCTTTCCGTGGTTGGCACGTTCAAAAAAACCGGAGCGAGTGATGCCGCACGTCGGCAGGATGGCGCTGGTATGGATACTAGGGATGATTCCGGGCACGCTCTACGTAATTTTCAATCCCGATGGACTCGCGCACGTGGATCGCTGGAGCTATGGGACGTGGCTGCAGGCCCTGAAATACACGCCCATTCCGCACTTGGCCAGTTTTGTGTTTGGCGTTTTGCTGGCGGAGCTGGATGAAATTCTTCCCCGCATGGGGCGGTTGCGGCTTCTGCTCGGGCTGGCTGGTTTTGCCGCGACGTTTACGTTGTTGACGCTTGCGCCGCACTTGCCATACGCGATCTTGCATGACGGCTTATTGATGCCGCTGTTCGGATGCATCGTGCTTGGTCTGGCAGGGGTGAATCCTCTGTCGCGCGCGTTGGGCATAAGGCCGCTGGTGTTTGTCGGACAAGCGAGCTACTGCCTCTACTTACTGCACTTTAATTTATGGAACATGATTCACGATTCGCACGTTCTGGACTGGCTTGGCCTGGCGAAGTTCGATCCGTGGATCAGCTATGCGCTGCTGGTTTTACTGGCATTGCTGGCACTGCACCTGGTCGAGAAACCGGCGCAGAAGCAGTTGCGCAAGTGGATGAGCGCGTGAGAAAAAACAGGATTGAGACTAGAGACTAGAGACGTAGGGACTGGAAACGCAGGGACAGGGACTAGGGAATTAGGGACCCAGGCACCTGTGGACAAGACTGGTCCTCCGTAGTCACTCAGTCCTGATCCCTTCGTTCCTGCCATTACTTCTCTTCGGCGAATGCGGCGAAGCTGTGCGGGGGAACTTCGATTTGAAATTCGCTGCGTTTTGCCCGATGCATGTTGCGTGGGTTGCTAGTGGATTTTGCACCGATCAGTTTGCCATTGGTGAGGTCGCGTATATGCATTGCCGACGAAGAGATTGAGATGGTCACAGTGGTGGGCACATCGAGATACGATTCGACCACGAAGGTTTGATTGTCGTAAGCGAAGAGGCTCACTTTACTGGGAGCATCGATCGAGACCGGAAAGTCGTTCAGCAAATATTGCTTGATCGAAGTCAAAACTCCTTGCGGAAGTGCGTAGAGATCGTTGGCATTTTCTGGAATGGTCAATACGAAAAGAATTCCCTTGGAGTAGTGATCCATCAAGAGCAGCGGGGCGCCGCGACCGTTGGCGGTGCCGCGCACGACCGGCCACGCATCGTTGGTCAGGAAGCTGATTTCAGGAATAAGAATCTCAGCAGTTTTGCCGAGATCGACGCCCGCACCGGCACCCGATGAGCCCCAGTACTCGTTGACTTGCAGCACATTTCCCGTAGGGTGAATGTCGGCGATCTGCTGAATGCCTTTGTCGCGAATAGCTTTGAGCAGGCCGGATGTGATGATTACATTATTGCCTTTTTCAAGGTGCGTCTTGATTTTGGCTACGATGCCCGGATCGAACTTTGCTTGTTCAGTGAGAAGCACAGTGTGTGCGCCGGTGGGGAACTCGGGATGAAGATCGATAGGAATTCCGATCATGCCGAGATAATTGTGCAGAAAATCTTCGCCGGTAGACTGGTAGGGCTTGTAGCCGGCGATGCCGATGGGCGTGCCTAGTTTCGCGACGATTGCATTGACTTTTGAAAGCGAGTAGCCGGCGGCAGTGGCGTAGCTGACGGGCAAAGATGAAGCCGAGTCGGAGTGCCACTTCTCCAATTCAGCAGTTGCGAAGGTAGTTGCGAGGCCGCTCCACTTGTCGCGCGCGCCAATCTCGGCGGGGCGCAACAGGTCGCTGTACTGAAAGAGCAGAATCTGCGGGGCCTTGGCGAGCATGGTATCCCACAACTGTTCGGCGTAGCGATCGATGTACCGCGTGTCGTACACGTCGACCCAACCGCCGCCATTGCGGCCGGGGCTGATGTTATCGAAGTAGCGCACGATCTGGTAGCTCTCGTACTGCTGCAGATGCTGATCGGTGATGACAGGGTCGCGCGTTTCAGTGCCGGTGTAGATGCCGTCGAAGATTTTTGGTTCCTTATCGAGGTCGTAGCCGTTGGCCTGAAAGTGCTCGTACCAGTTAGGAAACTTGATGATGACCTTGACCTTGGGGTTGACGGCACGCGCGGGTCCGAGGACGAGGTCGCGCGAAACTTCATCCATGAGCTTGAGACGAAATGCGGCCCAGGTTTGAGTGCCCTTCGCGGCAATGTCGGAGTCGCGCTTGGTGTTGTTGAAGAAAAAATCGTCGAGCATGATTTCATCGAAGTGGCGAGCCGTCACCTCAGCGACGCGTTTGACGTAGTCACGCTGCTTGGGGTCGGTATAGCTGAAGGAGACGAACTGTCCGTCGGATTGTTGGTCTGATCCGGCGGTGTCTCCCGCGCCAACGTACGCGATGCCGCCCGCGACGGCGACGCCATGAGTGACGAAAAATGACTTCACCGTCTCAAGCAGGGCATCGTCGGCGAAGGTGCCGCTGCGGTATGTTTCGATGTATACCTTGTCGACTTTTACCTGGCTGGTGATGTCGTCCCAGGACCTTTCAAGGTATGCAGGATCTTTCATTTTCTCGACGACACCCACCGGAATATAGACGGCGACGCGAAATTGGTCGTGTGCGGGCGCAGGGGTTGTGGCGCGGAGCGCAGTACAGATGAGCGCGAAGACAAGCGCTGTCAGAGATGTGGAGACTACGGTTCGAAAGCGAAGGGACACGTTTTAATTCTCCTGTATCGCCGCGCGGGGAGGTATGGATGCTTTTGATTTTTGGCGCGGATGCGGAGCAAGTATATGCCATCGAGGCGTTCAGTAACTTCGCGATGACTTCGACTGGCCGCAAAGCAAAAGCCCAACCACGCGGCTGGGCTTCTACTCGAAAGGAACGGCGTTTCTTACGGTGCGACGTTTTGCGTGGCGTGGTTGCCGTGCGGCGCGATCACGATTGCGGTGGGCTTGTTGCCGGTCGGGTAAGGTGTGGCCTGCGTCTGCTTGAGCGATCCGGCGGTGGGATCGAGGCGGAAGCCGGAAATAGAATCACCAAGGAAGTTAGCTGTGTAGACGTAGCGCCCCAAAGCTGGATCGACTGCGATGGCGGAAGGTTGCGTGTCGGTGCTGTTGCTGGAGCTTCCCGTGGAACTGACCGTCGTCGACGGAGTGCCGGTGGGCAGATCGATCACGAATGCCGTGACGGTCGAGTCGAGTGCGTTTGCGACGTAAATGAATGTTCCGCGCGGATCGATGGCAAGCGAGATCGGTTCGGCGCCAGTCTTGAATGGGCCGTTGGGCAGAAATCCGAGAACGTCAGCGGTTTGGACGCCGTAGCCAATCAACTGGCTCGACGCGAAGTCGGTGATGTATACGAAACGGCTGGTGGGATCGGCCGCCAACGCGCTTGGCTTTACACCGGCTTTGTAGGGGTTGCCTGTGGTCGGGGCCAAAGCGCCGCCTGAGCCGATGGTATATCCAAACACCCACCCTGGATTGGCGCTGCTGGTGGTGGTGCCACCGGGGTTGTATGCGGACAAATCGTAAGCGGTTGCGAAGACGGCGCTGCCGTTCGCCAAAACAGTGACGGCGGTGGGAACCAGCGAGTCGCCTTCAAATCCGGGGATGAGGAGATTTTCCTGTGCAGTCACTGCACCGATGGCTCCTGAGGACAACGCGTATTCAGTGAGCGTCGCCGAGGTCTTGCCAGACACGACAAACAGCGCAGTCCCTGCGGGGTTCACGGCCAAAGAGACCGGCGGAGCGGCCAAGGTAATGGTGTCTTTGAGCGTGGCCACTCCATTGGTGTTGAGGGCAAAGTGGACCACGGTATTATCGCCGTAGTTGGCTGCGTAGAGATTGAAATTACCGGGCGAGAGGGCGAGAGCTACGGGATCGACGCCGCCCGCGCAGACCGCCGCACCCGCTGAGCGCACCGCTCCCGACTGCGAGTCGACCACGTAGCTTTCAATCTGGCCGCCTCCACACTTGGTGGTGCCAGCCGAAGTTGCGACGTAGACATAGTCGATGGAAACCAGCTGACAGCCGGTGAATAGAGTGGCCACTACCAGGCCGATCGTAGAGACCAGAAAGAGCTGTCTCAATTTGCTGAACTTCATGCGCTTCCTTCGTCGTGGGCCATCAGTGTTGAGCCCAAAAGCTGGTTAGATCCCCGTCATTATTGTAAAAGCTCAGAACGGGGTACTACTATCGTGCCCGGCATCGGGCCGGCCCGTAATTCTACTTTTCGGCTGTTGCCTGGAACCCGCTTCGTACTCGCTGCCGAACCATGACCTGAGCGGATCATTTTTTAGCACCCCGGTGCGTGATTGCGGCGATAGCGGTGGGTTGCGCGTTGGCGGCGTATGGAGAACTCTGCGCGTTGATGAGCGTGCCGTTTGTCGCATTCAACTGAAACCCTGAGACGCTGCTGCCAAGAAAGTTCGCGGTGTAAACGTACTGATTGTTGGACGGATCGATGCCGATGGCGGAGGGCTGGAGGCCGGTACCATAGGTGCCCACCGATACGAGGTTGCCCCCGTTGATGGTGTACTCAGTCAAATTCGAATCCTGCGCATTGGTCACATAGACGAATTTGCCTGCTGCGTCGATCACGATCGCCGACGGCAAACTGCCGGATCGGTAGGGGCTTCCGCTTAAGGGCGTGAGCAAACCGCTGTTGACCTGGTAGCCAAGGACGGAACTATTTCCAGCATCGGTCACGTAGACGAAGCCACCGCTCGCATCGGAAGCGATTGCGGATGGATGAATCCCTGCAGGAAAAGGAGTGCCGTTATTGAGTGCCGCGAGCGAGCCGTCTGGGTTCGTCGCGAAACCAAACACGTATCCGCCGCCGGCCGTCGCATCATACGCGGTTACATAGACATACGTGCCAAGCACGCTGATCGCGGTGGGAACGAGAACATTTGCCGGTAGGCCGGGGAGGTTGAGCGGCCAGTAGTTGGTGCCGACGCTGGTATTGGCCACAGCCGAACCTAAAGTGTCCGCAGGTTGAGATGGGGCGAGGGCCTTGGCCTGTGCCGCGGTCAAAATTGGGAAAACCGCAATCGATCCCGAGCACGGGGACGACGCAGTGCAGGTGGGCAGGGGCTGGAACGTATCCGCTACATACAGATTGGCGCCCGACACGGCGACTGCGACGGGGAATACGCCGGGGGTGTTTACCGTGTTCTGTGGATAAAGTTTACCGTCGTTGCCGATGATGAACTGCACGATGGTGTTGTCGTCGCGATTGATGACGTAGAGGTCAGCCTGATCGGGTGAGACGGCCTCGGCGACCGGATTGCGCCCGCCGGACGGAAACGGCGAAGTCTTGATCTGGCGCATGAACCCGGATTGCGAATTTACCTCGAAAACGTCAACTTCCCCATAATTACTGGGGCCGGCCGCTTTGGCGCTGGTCACATATACAAAATCCACGGTAAGTGTGGCACAGGCGGTCATTAAGCTAGCCACCGTCACACTGAGCGCGGAAACCAGCAGAAGCTGGCTCAATTTGTTGAACTTCATGCGCATCTTTCATCGTTGGACCAGCACTCTGGCCCGCAAAACCGGGTTGTGGAATCGGATCTCGGCTTCCATCTACAGCGACTACCGTGTCCGCGATTCATCTACTTTGAGTCATCTTCAGTCGTTAGGGACCGGGGCAGGAATCAGCAGACCGCCAACTCCTGCCCAAGGTGCCTTCTGCAAAATGTGTTTAGCTGGTGCGTCCGCTTACCACACACCACGCGGCCGGGCCGGGGAGCGCGTAACTGTCCTTCGCCTTGGTTACCTGGCTGAGTGGTCTAAGCACGCCTGCGCGCTGGTCGATCGAAGCGCCGGAAATTGTGGAGTCGTTGAAGTTGGCGGTATAGACGAACTGATTTGACGGATCCTCAAGCAGACACACCGGACCGGCACCGGTTCCCGAGGTTGACCCGCCGTTGGCAATCGGGGTGAGTTGGAACGGGCTGGTGATGGTGTACGCCACGAGGCCGCTTTGTGGATCGGTGGGTGTCGAGTTGTTTCCATGGTTGGCCAGGTAAACCCACTTGCCCTTGCTTTCAACAATCAAATAAATAGGATTCGACTCGGAGGGATCGTCGGGCACCGCTCCATTGGTCTCAGCCTGCAAGGCTCCATTTGAGCCGGTTGTGAACGGTAGAATCTGGCTGGTCGCCTGGTTTGGATTGGGATTGGGTGGCTCGTTGTCGAGTACGTAGGTCACGCTGCCCGGCGGGGTGACGATCGCAGTCGCCTGCGTGATGCCGAGAGGCTGAGCGCTGTTCTGGTTCACAGTCAACTGGCCGCTGCTGCCGTTATAGGTGTAGGGGAACACGACGTCGCCGGTCGCAGGCGATCCACTGAGGGTAAGAATGAAATTCGAAGCCAGAGAAAAATCAATGGGATTGGCGGGCACCGGGAAGTACGGCAGTGCCGAGCCGCTGGCCGAGGTGACCTGGGCATTGACCACCAGGCTGGGGCGGCCCGTAACGGGGTCGATTTTAAATGCGGTGATGTCTCCGCAGCTATTGACACCGGCTCCGAGAGCAAGCGAGCAGGAAGCATTGGAAGGCGCGTCATGATCGAGGACATACAGGTATCCGCCTGTCCCATCCACAATAAGCCGGAAAGGGTTCAGGCCCTGGGTGAAGACATGTTGCTGATAGGAAAGTATTCCATTACCGCCGATGGCAAATTGAGAAATGTTGGCGTTATTGCAAGGATCGGCCACGGTGCAGTTGCTGCCGCCGGAGGCGGTAGTGCCGCGATTGAGGACATAGAGGAATCGTCCGCCGGTAAGCAGTACAGCGCGACCGGGATTGGAGCCGCCGGAGGCGATCGGTAGACCGGCGATGGAAGTCAGTTTTCCGGTGTTGTGATCGATTTTGAAACCACTGATGACGCCCTCACCCGAGGTCTGGGCAGTGTTTGTGCCTGTCACATACAGGAAACCGACCGAATAGCTCTGGACGCAAGACGTAATGCTCAAGACGACGCCAGCAGAAAGGGCGCTCATCAAAAGTGCCTTGCCGAATTTCGAAAACTTCATGCGATTCCTTCATCCTGGTTCGGCATGCGGCCGCCAAGTTTGCTAGTTCCACAGCAGAGCTGGGTGGGATGGGTCCCTGCTGCATTGTAAAAGGCGAGGGTTGATTATGCCTAGTTTCCACCGAATACGGCCTAAAATCGAGCCGCGAAATAGGTCAATTCCTCGCGGTTGCTACAGACATAAAGATCGTGTCGTCAAGCGTTCACTACAGGTACGGATGTATTTTTGACTCTTTAGAGAGAGGAAATGTCATCGCGGAGGCGAAATGTCATCGCGCAGCACGGGGATGAAGCGAGGGATGGGTTGATGGGGCCACAGCGGTAGATGCTGCGGCCCTATCAAGCACAGGGATTGCTTACCAAACGCGGCAGGACTTCGCGGGCGCCATGGGCTTGCCCTTGGAGCAGTTGAAGGCTTTACCAAATTCATCGAAGTTCTGCACCGAGCCATTTACGCGCCAACGACCCGGAGAATGTGGGTCGGTGAGCGCCGACTGGCGGGCGGATTGCTCGGTCTGGTTCTGACACCAGACCTGGGCAAATCCAATGAAGTAGCGTTGCGCCTCAGTGTAGTCGTCGATCTTGTCATTGATCGATTTGCCCTGCGCCGCCAGTGTGTCGAGCAAAGCCATATAGGCGATGCGCAGCCCGCCGTTGTCGGCCGTGTTTTCACCCAACGTCAACTTGCCGTTGAGATTTTGCGCCTGCGCCGAGTCGTGTGCGGGAGCCGCTTCAAAGCCGCTATACTCGTCAGCTTCGCAATCGGTGCGCTCGGTGAAGGCTTTGCGGTCCGCGGCAGTCTGCCATTCGCGGAGGTTGCCCTTGCCGTCGTACTTCGAACCCTGATCGTCGAACCCGTGAGTCATTTCGTGGCCGATGACGACGCCGATACCGCCGAAGTTCACCGCAGGGTCAATGGTGAAGTCGAAGAAGGGCGGTTGCAGAATGCCGGCGGGAAAGTTAATGTCGTTCATCGAAGAGCTGTAGTAGGCATTCACCGTGGGCGGCGTCATGCCCCATTCTTTTTCGTCGACCGGCTTGCCGAGTTTGTTGAGGTTGTAATTGCGTTCAAAGATCGCTTCACGGTGCAGGTCTCCGATAAGGTCGTCGCGCGTAACCATCAGGGCAGTGTAGTCGCGCCACTTTTCGGGATAACCGATCTTGTTGCGAATCATGGCCAGCTTTTCTTCCGCGGCCTTCTTGGTTTCCTCACTCATCCAAGGCAGCGTCTTGATGTCGTCGCCTAGAGATTTCTCGAGGGCGGCTACGAGCTTATCCATATTGGCCTTGGCTTGAGGAGGGAAATTTTTCTTCACCCAATCCTGGCCGACCGCTTCGCCGAGGGCACGGTCGGTCATCGAGGTGCACTGCTTCCAACGCGGCTCCGGTTCTTTCTGACCGGCAAGGGTCTTGCCGAAGAAAGCAAAGTTTTCGTCGAAGAATGCTTTGGGAAGATTGGCGGCCGAGACGTGCAGCGTTTGCCAACGCAGGTACGACTTCCACGCATCTACGGGTTCCGAAGCGATGAGTTGATTCATCTCCTTGAAGAAATCAGGCGTGGCTACATTGAGACTTTCGAAGCTGCCGACATTGACGTCTTTGAAGTAGACGTTGAAGTCGAATTCAGGTGCAAGCTTTTGAAAATCCGGGACTGTGTAGATGTGGTAGCGGTTCTCGGGCATGCGGAAGTCGGTGCGCGACATGGATGCTTTGGCGAGTGCAGTCTCGATCTTTATGACAGACGAAGCTTCCTCCGCCGCCTTCTCTGGCGTGTCCCCGGCCAGGACAAACATTTTGGTCAAGTGCTCGAGGTACTGCTTCCGGATTTCTTTAAAGCGCTGGTTCTCGACAATGTAGTAGTCGCGATCAGGCAGCGAGAGCCCGGCCTGGGAGATGCCGGCGATCTGTTTTGTCGAGTCCTTTTCGTCTTGCTCAACATTGAAGCGAAAGAGTGGTGCGGGGCTGCCCTCGGAGGCAAGTTCGCCGATCAGTGGCGCGAGGCCGCGCGCATCCTTCAAAGCCGCAATGCGATCGAACGCGGGCTTTAGCGGCGTTAACCCCTTCTGCTCGACAAGCGGAGTGTTCATGCAGGCCGCGTAGTAGTCGCCGTACTGCTTTTCAAGTGGATCTTTGGGGCTTCTTGACGCAGCGTCCAACTGCTGCCAAAGCAAGTAGCGGTTGCGTTCCTGCAGCAGCGAAAACGAGCGCGCCCAACGCACCTGGTCAGAGGGAATCGGATTTTGCTTGACCCAGCTACCACACGCATATTGGTAGAAGTCAGCGCAGGGGTCAGCCGTCTTGTCGATGGCGGCGAGGTCGAAGCTTTTGATCGCCGGTGGCGGGGTGGGTCTAACATCGGCTGCGGACGCAGGTAGCGGTGCCTGCGCCATGGCGGATGCTGCGCTAAGCAATAGGACTGAAACAAGGTGAAATGGTCTCATCAATTCCTCATGTGAACCGGTGCCCACGGCAGACTCATTGCTACGGAAGCAAAATGAGAGGCCGAAGGAATCTGAAGCAGCGCTGCGCCAGAAGACGTGCAAGGTGGCTGGCTCAGAGCAACTGGACCGTGCAACTGGCCCAGGCTGCATTGCAAGCAGAGTACCAAATCGGCTTGGTGTGACTGCGCCGGGCAGAGGCGTTCGCCCGATTTGCTACACTCCGCTAGCGGTTCCTGGGGAGAAAATTGCATGAGCGCAAAGCAAAAGCTGGTTGTGTACGTGTGCTTGGGGTTGGGCGTCATGGGCTTCGTCACCCGATTAGAGGCTCAACACGATGACAAGGCACCGCTGAAACGCACCCTGGTGCGTGCCGGACGGCTGCTCGACGTCAGGACAGGCAAACTGCTGGACGCAGAGACCATCGTGGTGGTGGGAGATTCGATTGCGTCTATTGGCCCCACGGCTTCTGTTCAGGCACAACCTAATGATCTTGTTGTCGATTTAGGTGCGATGACCGTGATGCCGGGATTGATCGATGTTCATACTCACATCACATCGAATACCGAATTTGATCCTTATCTTGAATTGACCGGTACCGATGCCAAGGAGGCCATCAACGGGGTGGTCAACGCGCGTACTACGCTGCTGGCGGGGTTCACCTCCGTACGAAACGTTGGGGCTGGCGGCTATACCGATATAGATTTGCGCGACGCCATCAATGCGGGACAGGTTGCGGGACCGCATATGCAGGTGAGCGGACCGCCGCTTGGAATTACCGGTGGTCACTGCGATCAGAATTTGCTGCCCGCGAAATATCACCTTGTCGATGGCGGTGTCGCGGACGGTATTGCGGCGGTTCAGCAGAAGGTGCGGCAGAACATCAAGTACGGAGCGGACCTGATCAAGATTTGCGCCACCGGCGGGGTGCTTTCAAAAGGCGATGACCCGCAGGCGTCGCAATACACGCGCGAAGAGATGCAGGCAATTGTGGCCGATGCGCATCGGTTGGGACGCAAGGTTGCGGCGCACGCGCATGGGGCGCAGGGTATCTTGTGGGCCAGCGAGGCCGGCGTCGATTCAATCGAACATGGCAGCTACATTAACGACGAAGCCATTGCCGCGATGAAAACGCACGGTACCTACCTGGTGCCGACACTCTATCTCGAAGACTGGATGCTCGAGAAGGGTAAGCTGCCGCCGTTTTATCACCAGAAGATGGTCGACGTGAGCGCGGTAGCGAAAAACAACATCAAGCATGCGATGCAGGCAGGGGTGAAGATTGCCCTCGGTACCGATGCCGCTGTTTATCCACATGGCTTGAACGCACATGAGCTTGATGTTTACGTGAATCAGCTTGGCATGGCGCCGTTGGCTGCGCTGCAATCGGCGACGCTCAATGCGGCTGACCTGATGGGCTGGTCGGCGAAGACCGGTTCACTGGAGCCGGGTAAATGGGCCGACATTATCGCCGTCGATAAGAATCCGTTGGAGGATGTGCGCGTGCTCCAAAATGTGAAGTTCGTGATGAAGGCGGGCGTTATTTACAAGGCTGCGGGCGTCGAAAAGAATTGATATGTGCGGTTGCGAGGGTTGGGCCGGGAAGTATTACGGCGGGATAGAGCAGGGGCTGGATATCAGGCGACGCGCGTGGTCTTGATGCCTTTCAACTGCCTGGCCTGCCGCATTTGTGCCAGTTGATAAGGTGAGTCCGAATTGAAATCGGATTTTCCCGACTCCTGATCGAAAAGGCAACGCATTCCGTCTGAATCCTGGTTGCGGGAAACGAACCACTCAGTCGGCGCCTGGGTTTTGGACGCCGACCGGTGTGCCAGCCAAAACTTGATCGTTATGAACGAGAATGGCGGCAAGGCGAGCAGCAGGAAAGCGAACAGCGGGACATGATCGCGCACGATGGTTAGGGCGGACCCAAGATTCAAAATGTCCATGTGCCGTTCCTCTTTCTCTTTCGTTTGCTTGCTGAGAGTGCGCGGCCTGTTTGTTCAGAACTGCGACTCTATGTCAAAAAACTAGCGTGCTAGCTGTATCGACACAATGGGGCTTTGGTAGCAATGGCTTGGCTAGATAGTTCGGGGGCGACCGGCAAAAAAGTAACTATGAATCGATTATGGTTGGTTACCGCGTCGACAGCGGGACTGCTCTTGAATTTGATGCGGACTCAAGCTGCGCGAAGATGCAGGCCCCAATTTCTTTACATTCCGGGTGGCGTCCTGACACACTAGGGGGTGGACACCCAGACAATTGTTATCCTCGATTTTGGCTCGCAGTATACCCAGCTCATTGCACGGCGCATTCGCGAGCTGAACGTATTTTCAGTCGTGCTGCCCTGCACTGCGCCTCTCGCTGAAATCGAGGCTTACAAGCCCCTTGGCGTTATATTGTCAGGCGGCCCGTCGTCGGTATACGACGCGGATGCCCCCAAGGCGGATCTGCACATTCTCGATTTACCCGCGCCGATGCTGGGAATTTGCTACGGACTGCACTTCATCGTGCACCACCTCGGCGGCAAAGTGCGCACCGCACCCAAGCGCGAATATGGTCACGCCGAAGTAACAATCGAAGACACATCATCCGCGCTTTTCGCGGGAATGCCTCCCACGATTCAAGTGTGGATGAGCCACGGAGACGAGGCCCTGGAACTGCCGCAAGGTTTCAGATGCACGGCGATTACCTCAAATGCGCTGGCCGGAATAGCGAATGAGGAACGGCGCATCTGGGCGGTGCAGTTCCACCCAGAAGTGCATCACACACCGCTCGGTGCGCAACTGATCAGGAATTTTGTATTCAACATTTGCGGAGCCGCCGGCGACTGGACACCCGCGCATTTTATTGAAACCACGGTCGCAAATATCCGCGCGAAAGTCGGCAAGGGGCACGTGATTTGCGGGCTCTCAGGCGGAGTGGATTCCTCGGTCGCGGCGATGCTGGTGCATAAAGCGATTGGCCCCCAATTGACCTGCATATTCGTGAATAACGGCGTACTCCGCAAGAACGAATTCATCAGCGTGCAAAAGAATCTGCGCGACAAACTCGGCTTGAATATTGTTGCGGTGGATGCAAGCGAACGGTTTCTCTCAAAGCTTGCCGGGGTCACCGATCCTGAAACCAAGCGCAAGATAATAGGTGGCGAATTTATAGCTGTTTTCGACGACGAGGCTGCCCGAATCGCTGAGCAGACCGGCGGCGTCGAGTGGCTTGTGCAGGGTACGCTTTACCCCGATGTGATTGAGTCGTCGAGCGTGAAGGGGCCAAGCCAGACCATTAAGAGCCACCACAATGTGGGTGGTTTGCCGGAGTTGATGAAGCTGAAACTCATTGAGCCGTTGCGCGACCTCTTCAAAGATGAAGTACGGCGCATAGGACGTGATATGGGCATGCCGGAAGATGTTTTGGGGCGTCAGCCTTTTCCCGGACCGGGCCTGGCGGTGCGAATCCTGGGCGAGGTCACACCAGAGCGCGTGGCGCTGTTGCAAGAAGCAGACGAAATTGTGGTCACAGAAATCAAAGCGGCAGGCCTCTACAACAAAATCTGGCAAAGTTTTGCCGTGTTGCTTCCGGTGATGAGCGTCGGAGTAATGGGCGACCAGAGAACGTACGCTTACACCGCTGCGGTGCGCGCCGTTCACTCTGAAGACGGCATGACGGCGGATTGGGCGCCGTTGCCGCACGAGGTGCTCAAGAGGATCTCAAGTCGCATCGTGAACGAGGTGCGCGGCATCAATCGCGTGGTGTACGACATTACGTCGAAGCCGCCCGGTACTATCGAATGGGAATAATCACGTACCCGTCTAGCCCAATCGACCCAAACCCTTTATAAATATCCAGCCGTGGAAATATTCGAAAAATCAGTTAGAAGATGACGGAATCTTCATCGGACCATCCTAGAGTTCGAGGAGTCTAACTGGGCGAAGGGCATCTTGCTGAACTTGCGCGGAAAAGTGCAATGTCGTTCCACACCAAAGATGACAAAGCATGGCGCACCAGGAATTTGAATGAATGGGCACTATGAGTTTTGGGGTACAGGCCGTCTCTGGGAGAACAGCTAAGAACCGCGGAGTCGGGGGGCGAAGATGATATCTGCAACAGTGACTTTGGGCGATGGTGGGAGGATTTTAATTCCATCCAACATTCGCAAAGAGCTAGGACTCGAGGCGGGCAACCTTCTGACAATTGTGAGTGGCAACGGCGAAATACGGATTTTGCCTTCGCCAAGCGCACCCGCAGTTCTTCGCGATGAGGCGGATAAGGGAAATTCCGGGATTAGGATAATCTCGGCGCACCGAGACGCGAAGAAGCCCAGATAAAGCTGCCTAATTCGAAAAAGGGTTGCTTTGAAAATGGGTCGTGATAAGTATCAATATTCTCATTCGACTGGTTGATCTATTCCCCTCAACCCAATCACGCGCTCTGCGTTGCCGACCTTGGCTGCGTATACCAGGCGAAAGCGAGACTCCCAGCTACAATCAGCCCAAGCATTGCCAGCCACGCCAGACCGGCCATCTGCGCCACTTGATGTTCGCGAGCCTCCACTTCGCGCATATTGCGTCCGGCGAGGACGAATCCCGGATGCGGCCCATAGACGCGCTGAACCACGGCGGCTATACGAACACCTTGCATTTTGCGTGCGCCAGTCTGTGCAGTGATTCGATCTTCCTGCGCATTTCCCAAGACCGGTTGCCAACTTACGCGATCCTGTCCGTGCTGGCGAACGTAGGCGAAAACTCCGCTGGGCGGGGCGGGCGTTGCTCCATTCAACAGTGCCTGCGAGGCAAGCGGCCGTCCTTCGTCGTCGTATGCGATGACGAAGGGAGCCAGACTGCGGGCCATATCGATTGAGTTGGCGGACACAGCCGCAGTGGGAGATTCTCCTTGCTCGAGGCGGGTTGCCAGATCATCGGCCAATTGAATCTGCGGGTCATCGAGCCCGAGGCGCAAAATCTGTTGCGGAATGGTGTAAAGGGCCTGCGCCAATATGGTTGAGATTCCAGCGAGCACGAGGGCGTTGAAGATAAGAGCCGGACGGAAAAGAGATATGCGCATCATCGCGAAATGCTCCTTTAGCAGGGAGAAGAACAGGTCTATTACCAGCAGCGAAACAAGTTTTCGACGGGGCAGGGTGCGGTCATCCATGGCGTCGCAGAAACTGCGGCGCATAGCTTCGGCGTAAGTATCGCGAAATTGGTGGGGATAGAGCCCTAAGGCCCTTGTGTAGAGGCGTTCGAGTCTTGAGGAACATTCGGGTAAATCTTTGGGGTGGCTCAAGAGCGGCCTCCTTGGGGCAGCAGGCCCAAGGAGCGTGCTGAAGTCACTGCGGCGTCGAGGCGTTCCAACTCCGCGGCGAGTACCGACCGCCCCAGCCCCGTGAGGCGATAGTAGCGGCGGCGCTCGTCATCCTGAATGTCTGATTCCTGGACAAGTCTGTTGCGTGTCATGCGTTCGATAGACCCATACAAAGTGCCGGGGCCCATGTGGATGCCGCCCCCTTTGGGGTCTCGAGCGTCTTTCATCATGGCGTAACCGTGTTTATCGCCTTCGGCCAGCGAAAGCAAGATTGCGAAAACGGACGGGGAAAGGGGCGCTGCAGGTAGGGTTCCGACTGCCATTGGCTGCAGATATATCCATCACGGATATATCTGCAACAGAAATGTCTTGGGTGAGTGGATTATTTCGCCGCTATGCAGCGATGGCTTACTGACCAGCCGGCTTCAACACAGGCGCGCGCAGCGGAGTGGTGTCGATGTCGATTCGCGTGTCTTTGGGGAAGACGACGTCACCGCCGGTGTGGAGGAAGTTGTCGTAGAACGACAATGCAGCAGCGTAGAAGCCAAGCCCGGCGGCGAAGTTGCGATTGCCGGCGGCCACACCCACGACGCGGCCTACCAGACCGAAGCCGTTCGAGGCTACTCCATTATGGGCAATCATATCGCCGTCGTCATCGAGAGCACGGCTGGCGAGCAGCGAAAGCAGCAGGGGCGCAACCGCGCGGGATTGGTTGCGGGGACTGATGGTTCCTTCAGCGTCGAGAGAGAGATCTTGCGATTTTTCAGTGGCGGCGCCGGCGAGAGCGCCCTGCACGTTTCGGCTGAATCCCTCAGGAAATTGCACTTGCTGAAAGGTGAAGCGCAGCTTGCCATTGCGGCCGAAAAAACGAGCAGCCTTGGCAGCGGACACCTTGCCTGCCAGTATCGAGCCTTGCGGAACTACGAGTTGCTTGTCGCGGTCGTAGACAGGCTCGACGACGAGAGCCTCCAGCGGGTCGCCCGCCTTGGCGGTGGCCGAGGTGAGATCGTGCGAGAGAATCGCGTGCACCGCCCAGATTTCAGGATTTCTCGCGACCGAAGCCGGAGCAACAGTATCCGGGATAGGCGCAGGCAAAGTTGGCAAGTCGAGGGGCGCGTTCAGCTCAAACGACCACGCGGTGTGGACCTCGATCCTCTCAGGGTGGTAGGGAAGCTCGTGATAGAGGATCTGCAAAGCACGATCACCCTTGCCGGGCGCGGTGAAGAAGTCGACGCGGTCGTGTAACTGACTTTTGACTGCGGCCCATTCGCGGGCAATCAAAGATTGCCTGGGTGAGGCGCCGGGCGCGGCAAGGTGCAACATCGGTGCACCGTTAGCCGCTGCATCGGCGGAGATGGCGACTGGACCGGAAGGGAGCAGCAACTCTTTGAACTGCACCTGCACGGTGTGGAAGGGCGTGAAGTCTCCCCGTAGACGGGCGTGCCAGCGGGTCTTGCGGTCCGGTTGAAGGGCGACAACGCGACCGCGCAAGGCAGTGTTTGCGAGCACGGCAAGTTTTCCCTGCGCGTAAATAGGGTGCAGCAGGTGCGCCTCGATGGGCTCTCCGATTTTTACTGGATAGTGCCGGTCGATTTCCACCTGCAAGCTGGTGCCCTTAGCCAAAACGGGCTCATCGGCAACCAACGCGGCGGAATCGTGCGGAGCCGGGGGCTTCGGCGGCGGGCGATGCTCAAGGGTCTGACTGCCTGCGGCCACGGCGAATACGAAGAGACTTGGTGCAAGCGACGAAGCAAATCGGCAGCTTGCAAGGAATGACGGCATGGGGGGCGGCTCCTGCTCAAGTAGTTTAAGGGTTAGACGAACGGTGCTGCCAATGGGCCCAATTCATCCGACGGGTCATTCAGCGGCGGGTTGACGGCGCAGCTTGGCGACTTCACGCGTGAGAGCTTCTAGCCGCGCGACCACTTCCTCGTGGCGCTTATCGTCTTTCGAAGGATCGAAAGCCTCAACGAAGAAAGTGCCGTTGGGCTCGAGTTGGCACATTCGCACTTCGTGAAAGTCATTGAACCCCTGGCGATGGATTACCTCGAGGAGCTCTTCGCGGCTGAGCATTTCGCGATCGATGGCTTTCTGATCGAGTTGGCCGTCGCGCACCAGGACGGACGCATGGCCTTCGAGCAGCCGGGTAAGTTTTCCCGATCGAAAGAGAACCCGCACCACCAGCCAATTGATGCCGAGCAGGCTGAACGCTCCGACGAGGCCGCCGGTCACCGAGTTGTCGTCGCCGATGATGGCGTTCTGCACGGTGTTTGAGAGCGAGAGCAGCACCACCAGGTCAAAGGGATTGAGCTGAGCGAGTTCGCGCTTGCCAAAGATGCGTAGCAGCACAACCAGCACCAGGTAAACGATGACGGGGCGCAGCAACTTCTCCACGATCGGGACGGGGAGATGGAACATGTTGTTTAAAAAGTCGAGATGCAGCATGAGAAAGAGGATAACCCTGCGCAGGAACTATAAGCAGAATGTGCCTGGGAAGCATGGCAGGGTAGGCAGAGCAAAGTCGATTCGCGAAAACAGCGAAAATCAGCAATTGGAACAAGCGTGCGTAACCGGGAAGTCTCTAATACCTCTGATTCATCGAGAGCCGCGAGGCTTGGGCCGGACGCTTAATGGCTGAGGTAAAATTGTGTCTTACGATGCTTTGCGTTTTCCATCGCACAGGGGCGGAATCGGGGAAGATCAGATAATGTTTCGTCGCAAGGCTAAAGCATCTGGTGAAGCGATTCCGCAGCCCTCGGTGTTTGTCGAGATGGCTCCTTTTTGTGTTTCGCCGAAGTTCGTCAGGCGCGTGTGGGGCAGTGCAGATCTTCACCCGTGGTACGACCGCGTCGCCGACGGTGAGCCAATTGGCGAGGTTTGGCTTACGTGCGACGATTGTGTCGTCGAGAGCGGGCAAAATGCCGGTAAGACGCTCGGCGAGCTGTTTGCCGAGTCTCCCTTGGCAATGCTCGGCCCCGGTAACCGCGGAGCCGCTTCGCCGCTGCGAATCAAAGTCATTTTTGCGCACGAAAAGCTGAGTGTGCGAGTGCATCCCGACGACCGCGGGGCGCAGAAATACGGTCAGCCCCGGGGCAAGACGAAGTGCTGGTATGCGCTCGACGCACAGCCTGGAGCGCAGGTCGCCGCGGGTCTCAAGCCCGGCGTTACCATCGCTCAGATTCGTGCCCAGATCGAGGACGGCACGCTGGAGCAGATCCTCAACGCATTGCCAGTGAGCGCCGGAGACATGATCTACGTCGACGCGGGTACGGTGTACGCTATCTGGGCCGGGTCAATACTGCTCGAGACGCAGCAAAATTGCGATTTGACGTACCGTATGTACGACTATGGCCGGGGTCGCGAACTGCACATTGAAAAATCGCTTGAGGCAACGCGTCTCGTGACGCAGGCCGGAAAGATACTTCCTAAAGCGCTCCCGGATCGGACCGTCCTGGTGGACGCAGAGTATTTCTCCGTCGAGCGAATTCCGGTTGACGTCAGCCGGTCGAGCACCAGTTTGCCCGGCGGCAGCGAATCCGCTCCCGGGCTGGCGTATTTGTTTGCTGCCGCGGGTAAATGTCGCCTATCGAGCCCGAGCTTTGCCTCCGTGGAGGTGCCGCCTCGCGGCATCGTCGCTGTACCGGCGGCCTCGCCCGTATTCGCGGTTCAGGATTTGGGTGAGCTCGACCTGATTCGCATCACGCCGCGCTGGCCGGCGCTTGTCGCATGACGTCGACTGGCTGGCGCAAGTTAGTGGTTGAATACATCCGTGCCGAGGCCCAACCGGAGGATAAGTTTGGGCACCAGCCGCGCGTTTATGCTTTGGCCACCGAGATCGGGCAGGGCATGCAATACGACGACGACATCGTCTTTGCCGCTGCCTGGATGCACGATTTGGGCGTTTTTATTGGTCATCGCCCTCAAAATCCCTCAGACTTGGCGCGTTGGGACCACATTCCATACACCATGGAGCGCAGTCGAGGATTGCTTGCAGAATGGGGATTTCCCCCATCGAAAATTGACGCTGTAACTGAAGCCATACGAACGCATCAACCTGAAGGCGATCCGGTACAGATAGAGGCCGTATTGTTGCACGATGCCGATATTCTAGAGCAAATTGGGGCTATCGGCATTCTGCGGGCGACAGTAAAGGTTGGCCGAGACACGCGTTACCCAGATTTTGCCTCGATCCTGCCGGTTCTACGCGATTCAAATAAGCGTTTGCCGAGTAAACTGCGTCTAACAACCTCAATGACCTTAGCTGCTCCCAAACTAGAAATGCTACGCTCATTTATAACGGCTTTTGAGAGCGAAGAAGCGGTACGGGGTGCGGTTGCCTTGAATAGTCTGCTCTAGCAACTACCGATTCGGCTATGGGTATTCATCTTAAGTATTTAGGAGTTGCACCATTGGTTTCGCGGCGTCGGCGACCGTTCAAAATTCCCCACAACCACGGGTGCGAAAGCACGCCAAGTTCCCAAAGGAGATTTGCATGCTAAAAAGGCTCATTTTTGTGCCCACTGTGGCTTTATTTTTTATTCTCGTGGCCACTCCCGGCCGCGCCCAGGTAACCAACGATGCAACCCAGCCAAAATGGAATTTCGCCGTTGGGGGTGGCCTCTCGGATTACTCAATCGATTGGGGATACGACCGCAAGATGCTTGGGATAACCGCTTGGGTAGATTATCGCGTACCCAAGGTGCCACCCATCCTGGGCGGTCTATCTCTGGAGGGAGAGGTTCGGGACATTAACTATCACCGGCCTGCCAGCTTGCCTAGAATGCGCCAGGATACCTATCTGGTTGGCGCGATCTACCATTGGCGGCAGTACGATCGTATCCGGCCTTACGGCAAGTTCCTCATCGGTATCGGCAGCATCGACTTCGGCATACCCCACTCCGGTTATACCCACGATACGCGTACGGTGACTGCTCCAGGGGCCGGCATCGACTTCAGGGTCTGGAGAAAAGTGTCAGTGCGCGCGGATTACGAATATCAGTTCTGGCGTCAGCTCTTTGGGCCTCATGATTTGAACCCCAACGGCGTGACAGTCGGCGCAGTGTATGACTTCGGCCGTCGCTGGCGCTAAGGCGTTGGCAGCCTATTTGGATAGACACGAGGTCGTGTTCCTTGATTCTCGCGTGTCTGACTACCCCCACCCCCACCCGTACTCTGGATGGAACCCATTTGTTTTCATAGCATTGCTGGTCGCACAATGTCGTAAAGTATTCGAACTAAGAGGGTTGGCTGCAGAGTCCTCTGGATAAAAAGGTTACCGGCGCTTTTAGTGGTTTGCATTGACGGAAACGGCGGGTCCGTCACCGGAATTGACGGCTTCAGGATTGTCGCGTAAACGCTGTAGGGTGCCTGTACCCTCATATTCTCCTGATATTTCTCCTCACAATCAATGATAGTGATTGCGGGGAAATAGTACGCAAATATCAGGGGGTTAAGTCGGGTTGGAATGAGGACTTATCCGATGGGCAAGCACTTTTTCACAAAGCTATGAAGTTGTGCCCTGTTAGAGCGCCTATGGAGAGTTTTCACTTGCTGTCGAGGCGTAAAGGATAAATTGCTTTCGTTTGCGCAACGACTTGCCGGGTATAGGGCTGCCTCGATAAAGTGACTCGCACTCGTATGCTTCATCGCAGTCACGGCGTAAAGCGATAATTCAGCGTATGTTTGACCCATCTAAAGGACTCATTCATGTCTTCAACGCCAGTACCGCCTGTTGCAAGTAAGACTGTCCCAAGTGCTAATCAGGATCTCGACTCGACATTGCGCGAATTGCGCGTTTTCCCACCGCCGAAGGAATTTAGCCGGGCGGCGCATATTAAAAGCCTTGAGCAGTATGAATCGATGTACAAGCAGTCGATCGCGGACCCTGAAGCGTTCTGGGCAGAAGTCGCAAGAGACCTGCATTGGTTCAAACCGTGGGACAAGGTGTTGGAGTGGAACTCGCCTTGGGCGAAGTGGTTTGTCGGGGGCAAGCTCAACCTGAGCTACAACTGCGTCGATCGACATGCGCTGGGGGCGCATCGCGACAAGACGGCGTTGATCTGGGAAGGCGAGCCAGGAGAGGTGCGCCGCCTCACGTATGCAGAACTGCATGTCGAAGTGCAGCGGTTTGCCAACGCGCTCAAAACGCTGGGAATCAAGAAGGGCGATCGCGTTGCTGTTTACATGGGCATGACGCCGGAACTGGCTATTGCATTGCTCGCCTGCGCGCGCATCGGCGCGGTGCATTCTGTCATCTTTGGCGGATTTGCCGCCAATGCCATTGCGGATCGCGTGAACGATTCTGGATGCGTCGCGATTCTGACACAGGACACGAGCTATCGCCGCGGTACTGAGATTCAACTCAAGCGCACCGTCGACGAGGCCATGCCTGCATGCCACACTGTCAAAAATGTGGTGGTCTTGCGTCGCACTGGGTCGCCGGTCAACATGGTCGAGGGGCGCGACCACTGGTGGCACGATCTGGTGGCGAAGGCGTCGCAGGAATGCCCTGCCGAAGAACTTGATTCAGAAGATCCGCTTTACATTCTTTACACGTCGGGAACTACCGGCAAGCCGAAGGGGTTGGTGCATACGACGGGCGGCTACGCGGTGCAGACCTACATTACTTCGAAGTATGTTTTCGATCTGCGCGAGGAAGACGTCTACTGGTGCACGGCGGATATTGGCTGGGTCACGGGGCATTCCTACGTGGTGTATGGGCCGCTGCAGAATGGCGCGACCGTGCTGATGTATGAGGGCGCGCCGAACTGGCCGGACTTTTCGCGCTTCTGGAAGATAGTGGATGACCATCGCGTGACCATCTTCTACACTGCGCCCACGGCGATTCGCGCCTTTATGAAGTGGGGCGATCAGCACGTAGAAAAATATAAGCTTGATTCGCTGCGGCTGCTGGGCACGGTGGGCGAACCCATCAATCCTGAAGCGTGGATGTGGTATCGCGAGAAGATCGGCCACAATCGGTGCCCGATTGTCGATACATGGTGGCAGACGGAGACGGGGGCCATCATGATTGCGCCGATTCCGGGTGCGGTCGCGGCCAAGCCCGGTTCGGCGACGCGGCCCTTTTTTGGGATTCAAGTGGAAGTGGTGACACGCGAGGGTGAGCCTGTTCCGGCCGGCAGTGGTGGATTGTTGGTGGTGCGCAAGCCGTGGCCCTCAATGGCACGCACGGTGTACGGCGATCCAGAGCGCTACGAGAAGACGTACTGGAGCGACGTGCCTGGATGCTACTTCACCGGCGACGGCGCGCGCATGGACGCGGATGGATATTTCTGGTTGATGGGCCGCGTCGACGATGTGATCAACGTGAGCGGACACCGGTTGGGCACGATGGAAGTGGAGTCGGCACTAGTGGCCCACCCCAAGGTGGCCGAAGCCGCAGTGGTGGGGCGGCCCGATGAGTTGAAGGGGCAAGCTATTTCAGCTTTTGTATCGCTCGAGAGCGGCCACGAGCCCAGCGAAGAATTGAAAGATGAATTGCGCAAGTGGGTGTCAAAGGAGATTGGCTCGCTGGCACGCCCGGATGATATTCGATTTACAGAGCAGTTGCCCAAAACACGCAGCGGAAAGATCATGCGGCGATTGCTCAGAGAGCTTGCGACGCATGGCGAAATCAAGGGAGATACTACGACGCTTGAGGACTTCACTGTAATCGCGAAATTGCGTGAGGCGGAAGAGGGGTAACGCTATGGCCGGGAAGGCACATCGTCTTCTTCGCTACAACGTGGCGATGAGCCTCGATGGTTTCATCGCGGGGCCTAAAGGCGAATACGATTGGATCGTCCCCGATCCGACGATCGATTTTGCGGCCTTGTTGAGGCAGTTCGACACCGCGGTGGTTGGGCGGCATAGCTACGAGGCGATGCTGGCGGAAGGTCAAACGCCAAGCAACATGGGAATGAAGGTGATCGTAGCATCGACCACATTGCGCCCCGAAGACCATCCTGCTGTCACGATTATCAACAGCGGCGTGACTGAAACAATTGCGAAGCTGAAGGCTCAACAAGGCAAGGATATCTGGCTCTACGGCGGGGGTATGCTATTTCGCAGCCTGCTCGACGATGGATTGGTAGATTTGGTGGAACTGGCAGTGGTGCGGGGTGCTTTTGGGCGGTGGGGTTCGGTTGCTGCCGGAGGGCCGTCTCTGGCGGTTGCGCTTTAAAGAAAGCAAGACGATGCCGAGCGGAATCCAAATGCTGTCATATTTCGTGGGGCCTGAAGCAACGCGGGTCTGAATTTCCAGCGCCTATAGGTTTGTGCCACAGCATGTAAAAAGGCGGAGGCCTATAGCCTCCGCCCGGGTAGGTTGCTGTGAGCCCAACTGCCTCAGAATTTGTAAGCGACGCCAAATCCGGCGCGCGCGTTCCAGCGCATGTGCGTCGAGTAGCCTGATTGGTACGGGCTAAGGGTGAAGGACGAAGCAATGTCATCTCCATAGGCGCGCAGGGCGAAATGGGGGTTCAGCTCGTATTCCATGCCTACGCCAAATCCCCCCGCAAATGACACGCTCGGTGAGATAGAAATGTTGCCGGTATGCGCGCCGCCGAGCAACACATGCGCAAATCCGTTGAACTTTTCATAGAGCGGGGCATGGAACGAGGGGCCCGCCAGAAAGAGGTCCACCGTCGGATTGCCTAAGTTGGCAGAGGTGACGGCCCACGCATAGTGTCCGCCATCGACAGACAGGCCAAAGTGCTCGCCAAAGTTGCGCGTCACTGAGGCGGTTACACCCTGCAGGCCGCTGCGCGATTGATTGACCTGGTTGAGGCTGGTGTAGCCGTACCCAGCGAAGACCTCGTATTTGTAGTTGGGGCCCGTTGCCTCTTTGGGGACACGGTCCGGGGCGACCTGGCAGGTGGCGAAGGTGGGCAAAAATGCGGCCGCAGCCACGGCCATAATTGAAAGCAATACCTTACTCTTCAATGCAAACTCTCCTCAACACATGCAGGGCGATTTCAAGCCTGCCTGGCTCTTGCCCAGTTCGCGGGCGTCGCGAATTTAATTTGGTACATCCATAGATTAACTGCTTGCCCCGGCTACCACGAAAAGGGCGACCGCAACTGCGGCTTCAACGGGCTTGAACTATGACTGGCGATGCCAGGTGCAAAAAAGCGCCGGACCGGTCTGTCACAGTGACGGCCGATCCCTGCGGAAGGTAGCGGGCCATTTGCGCGGGTCGCGACCAGTCAAGTGCCCATCCGTCGGCAATGGCGACCAGGGTGTATTGACCGGGGGCTACATCGCGCAGGGTGAAGGTACCGTCGGAGTCGGACTGATCGCGGCGCGTGAGGGCAGGCCAGGCCTGGGGATCCTTTGGCAGCAGTACGACCATGACTCCGGCAATGCCTTTGCCGTCTCTACGAGCTACTCCATCGACGCGCGTTGCGATCTCGCTCACGTTTACGACAAGATTGAGCGGGCGGTCGCGCAGGGTGAGGATGTTGCCGGCGTGCTGGGCGGCGCTGCTACCGGAGGACAAGATCGGCAGTATTCTGTTTCCTAAGATAGCGGTGAGAGTGAACGAGCCAGGCGTTACAGCTTCAAAAACAAATCGCCCGTCTCGATGCGCGATTGTGGCGTACAGGTTTTGACCGCGACCTTGGTCAATGCGATTGAGAGTCAGACTTAGGTCCGCGGTGAAAGGTTTTCCGGAAGCATTTTGGAGAAGGCCGTTGATCGCGTGAGAGGGCGTTCCGCCGTTGACCTCGACTTGCTGACTTGAGTTCAACTCCAGGTCGACCACGCGCGCAGGTTCCCCTTGCACCAGTTCATAGTGCCCGGGTGCGACGCCGCTGAATTCCATCGTTTCGTCTTGGCGGATGGAAGAGAAATCGCTGCCCCGATCCGCGACGTCCACTCCGAATACGGTCTGCCGCAACTCTGCATGGGAAACGGACCCGTCGGGCCGGTGAGGAACGGCGATCGAGAAATGCAGGGCAGGAACGGCGTGCAGGGTCATGTTGGCTTCGTCGTGTGCGCCTGGCGCGAGCACGATGGGCGTGGCCCCGGACTCCTCTGTTGTGGAGTCGAAATAGCTGACCGGGTAGACGACGTCTAATTCAGTATTGGCAGGGCTGGCTGCGAGCCTCGGTCGCGGTGGCCCTTGCGTGCCGTGCAACGCGTACCACGGCTCGGCAACGACAGCGAGAAGATATTCGCCGGCACTGAGATTGCTGAATTCGTATGCGCCGGAATCGTCGGTGTTGGCGGCGTCTGCCTGTGTGGTGCGTTCACCTTGCAGGGGATGGAGCGGGCGCTTGAACAGCATCACACGCGCGCCCTCGACAACATCGCCGCCGTCGCCGGAAATGACTCCGCGCAAAATTGCCCCGGGTGTCAGGCGGAAGACGAGATGGCTGGTCTCTTGATCTGGGCCGGTTACGATAGCGGTGCTGAATTCGTCGTGTTCATCGTAGAAGGCAGTGCGAAAGCCGCGCTTCGATGCGGTCAGTTGATACTTCGCGGCAGGCAAATGGTCGAGCGAGAAACGACCGTCGCCATCGGATGAGGCCGATTGAACGGTGCGACTATTTTCTTCAGACAGGACCTCGACGGTGGCGCGGCGCACGGGCTCGCCGGTGATTGCATTCACGAGGGTTCCCGCGATGCGGTAAGGTCCAACGGGAGCAGGTTGTGGTGGTCGGGCGAGAGGCGGATTTGGCGATTGCGCCGGAAGCAAGACGGCGAAGGCAAAGGCAAGAAACACGTCAAGCACGCGGCGAAGAAGGTGAGGAGTGAAATGGCGGGTCGGGGGCGTCATGGCTGCGGCGCCTCAACGATGAGGTCTGTTTTGGCTCCGGGAGCAAGCGTAACGGCCTGGCCTGCGTTGCGCAAAGCCGCCATCACCGAGGGGTTGCGGTATTCAAGCGCAACGGGTTGGGAGAATGCGTAAACGTGATAAGCGCCCGGAGTAAGGCCGGTGAGGGTGATGGTGCCCCCGGTCGATGGGCGCAGTGTCTGCGAGACCACGTCCGCCGTCGAATCGAAGTCAGGAACCGCGTAGACGGTGATGGCTCGCTCCTCGCCCGCGATGATTCCCGCGATGGATGCAGGCAGCGAGAGGGTCAGGCTGGCGCAATCTTCGCGCAACACCAGGGTCAGTGGCGCGGTTGCACCAGAGAGCCCTAACACCAGCGGTTCGCGTGCGAGGCTTGCCCCGCCGGCGGTGAACGCGCCTTCGCACAAATTCCTTTGTGCAATGCTGGTGTGCACCCAGTAGGCACCCGGCGTGACGAACGATGCTGCAAGTGTGCCGGCGGTGTTGCCTTGCGCATAACTGGTGACCATGCCGTCGGCCACCCATCCGCCGGTCTGGCTGAGGGTGATGAAAATTTCGCTGCCCACGCCAGGAGTACTCGGTGGCGCACTCTGCGCCAAGGTCATTTGCACTGGACTGGCATGGGCCTGGGCGAGGGGCACACGCACGTTCGTCACCGCGCGGCCCGCGACCGCAAAACCTGCCTGGCCGGTTTGAGAAGCTCCATTGGGAGCCGTTAGAGTTTGGATTCCGCCAACCGCGCTTCCCGACGAGCGTGAAGTGGTGGCGATGACCACGAATTCATAATTGCCATCGGGCAAAAGTGTCTGCACCGTGTGTGCATCCGCGTCGTACTGAGTATTGTAAGGAAGCTGATGGCCTTGCGCATCGAGTACGAGCACCGAAACCATCGTTGCAACCTGATCAACCGCTGCGCCCGCATGGGGAAAGGTAACCGTGGCTGCGACCGCATGAAACGGTTCAGAGACAAGCGAGAAATTCGCCTCAGCCTGCTCACCGCCGGCCAGCCGGATTTTTGCGGCCGCGGCGAGATCGCGTGACTCAGGATAAAAGACACTGGCATATCCGCTGCGGGCTATGTTGGCTGCAATGCCGGCTTCTATCAGACTGGTTGCGGACTCGCTCTCCATCGTGGGTCCGGTGTACAAGGCATAGCTGCCGTCAGCGAGATTGCCGAATCGGTAAACACCCTCGCTGTTGGTGCGGGCCGAATTCGCAGCTTGCCACACGGCTCGGCCATCCTGTACGACTCGCGTGAGCAGCGTGACGACAATACCTTGTGAGGGGTCGCCGGTTGAAAGCTGAATCTGCCCTCGGATCGAATTGACAGGGGTCAGGGTGAAGACCACGTCGGGCATCTCGGCGACGACGATCACATTATGTCCGAAATCGCGATTGGCCCACCGGCCAACCGACCCAGGCACAGAGGACTGGTCGCCGAAGCCGGGCTTCTTGATTGCAAAACTCTGCGGTCCGACTGGAACGTCGGGCAACTCAAATCGGCCTTCGCCATCGGTGAGCGTGCCAGTGAAAGCATCTCCGTCGATGCGCACCAGCGCGCGCGGCAACGGCTCGCCCGAAGTACCGTTGCGCACCAGCCCGTGCACCGTAACGCGGGGAGAGGGAGCGGAGTTCGGCGCTGGGCCTTGATCAGGTTGCTGGGCGGCTTGCGCCGAAGCCGTGGCTAAGCCCCAGGTCAGCAGAAACGCCACGACGGCGACTGAGACGGCGACGAGGAGGCGCAAGCTTTGCAGTCGAACAGTCATGAGGCGAGAAACATCATTCGTTCTGACTCGCGGATGGCTTGGGCGTGGGTCCACTCAATATTGTGACGGGTTCTGGCGGGGAAGGGAATCCGAATGAGCATAAATTCGACGCTGTATAAGCGAACCCGACTTCAAGCCGGGTGGCTGGCCCCGGCGTTATTAGCTGTTGGGGAGTTTGCAGCAATCGCCGCCACCGGCCGGTTCGTTCGCGCCCGCATCGAGCACCACTTTCCAATTACCGTCAGCTTGCTTGCGCCAGATGGTGATGTAGCGCCCGGTGGTTGAGACGGGCTTGCCGTTGGCATCCTTGCTATGCCCTTCGAAGTGTCCCCACGTGTAGCCAATATCGCCCGAGGGCCCCATCTGCGCATCGGTAGGAGTCCACGTGAGCTGATATGTCTTGGGTGACCAGGTTGCGGACTTCATGATTGCCACACGCCCGATCGATGGGGGCTGGCCATTGCCGAGCGCCACACCGTCCTCTGCAAACCAGTCTGCAAATGCTGCGCCGCCGCGTTCGAGAACGTCCTTGGCAAAGCGTGCTTCAAGATCGAAGAGCAATACCTTGCCCGGCTTGGCCGTCGGATCGGTAAGAGGATTGGGTGCAGCCGCGGGTGCGCTCATGTCAGGCAATTGCGCAACTGCCGCAGGAATCGCGAAAGCTGACATCCCTAATAAGACTGTGCAGAAAATTATTTTGCCGATTGTAATCATGGCGCGTGTCCCTCCGGCGAACTTGACAAATTCAATAGGGCAATCGTACAACGGCAGCGCGACGAGGACGGTTTAGCTGGTCGGCTCCGACGACATCGGGCGGCGAGCAAACGTAAAAGGCCGCGCGCATTCTTTGAGAACATGCGCGCGGCCATGATGAGTGAGTACCCGGATAGCTACTGCGTTACAGGTAGCGAACGAATTGGCGCAAGGCGTCATTCGATGCGAGCGGCAGCAGGGCCTTGATGGGGCTCAAGCCGGGTTCTTTACCCATCGGCAACAGGCCGAGATCCTGAAGCAATTCAACACTGGTTTCGTCGGCTACGCTCAACGGGTCAAGTTCGGGGCGATTGTATTTGTGCCATGACTCAGAAAGGTTGGCGGCTATGGTTTCTGGCGTTGAATCGTTGCTGGCGATGTTGACCATCTTGAGCACTGCGATTTCGCGCCGTCTCAGCCGAAGCGCGGGGGCGCCATCTCTTATTTCCTGGGCGAGAGCGGCGAGGCGGAATCCGTAGCTGGTCTTAATTTCAATCCAGCGCGCGTGGCCAAGCCAGGCTGGCGGTTCGTCGTTCTGCGGAATGATCAGCCGATGCATTTCGCCGACCAGCAGCGGAATGCCAGAGGTCAGCATATAAATATCCTGGATCTGCTGATCGGCAAGCTGGATTTTGTACAACTGGCTGAACCAGTGCTTGAGCCTCTCAATGCTGAAGCGGCGCAAGGCGGCGATGCCTTTGTAGGCATGGCCGGCATGCTGGGTCAGGGCCCAGCGCAACAGGTCCGCGCCACCCGCCACCAGCGGCAGGCCTTCAGCGCTGTCGATGATGCGGGTTGCTTCTTCGGGCGAGGCTACCACCACTTCGGGGATTGATGGGTCGTTGAGTTGAGCGCGAATTCCATACTCGGAATGCAGTACAGGGTTTTGGTCACGCGGCAAAAGCCAGTGTGACACAGCCAATAGGGCGCGCACTTTGCGTTGTGCTTTCAGGATGCTCTTAGCCTCAGCGAGTGACTGGGTAAACGCCTCGATTTCGTGCTCAGAGAAGAAAGAAAGGGTCTCAGGATCATCGGAAAGGGGCGTTCCCACTGCCACTCCTTGCTCTCCGCCTTCAGATGCCACGGGAAGCTCCTCGGTCGGGCTGAGAGGGGACGGGGCCTCAGATTGAGTAGAGGGCTCTGCAACGTCAGTCGATTCCGGGGATGAGACCGCCTGCTCGCGGTGCACGGGAGGCGCTTCCTCTGAAATGACTTCGCCGAGCGCCATCTGCGCGACAGGATCGGACGCAGCGGGCGGGAAAACCGCATTGGCGTCAGCAGTAGCGATCAGAGGGGTTTTCTCAACGACGGCGGTGCCTGGTTGCAATACATCGATCGAGCTAAGCGAACCCTCGTCCTGCCACTGTTCGATTTCCATTTGGCAAATGAAGTCGTCGAGCCGCGGGAAATTGCTCTTTAGATGCAAAAGGTCGGGCGCATTCGAACCATCTTCAAGGCTAAGTGCCCACTTGATCCACTCCTCGACGACGGGGCCCGGCAGATGTGGAAATGCGGGCAGCGAGGACATCTCAATCAATTCGGCCACAGCCGCATCGCGCTGCGCGAGGCGCTCTTGCCTGGTTCTTTCGCGGCGATGCAGGACCGTTCCGCTGGCTAGTAACTGGGCGAGGTCGAGGTTACGCCGGCGCTTGGCCGCTGTCTGATCAAGCCTGGTGACGAGAGAGTGAACTTCAGCCTTGGTCTTCCATGTGGCCGTGCTGTCCTCAGAGGCAATCGCGTCCCTAAGATTCTGGCAGAGGTCGAGCAATTTGCTCAGATCGCCGACAACTTCAGATCGGCTTAGCTGTTGTCCCGCTTCGAGGAGATCAATCTTCTCGCGGCAGAGTTTGGCTTGGTCGGTCAGGCATTGCAGCGTATCCGAGACGATACTTCGTTCACTTTTAATGACTTCTGCGTTCACGTTTTCGGCCTCTTGAAGTGTGCGTTTGTGACTAGTTACATCGGTTAATGGTACCCCGCTTTGAATAACTTGTAGTACGGCGAAGGATGCCTGTGACAACACACAAGTCACGTTACTTTTGCGTCAGCTTGCAGAACCAAAGTGTCATGCGTGCATTCACCCGCTAGATTGGTCAGAACGATTCCCGAATGTGGCCTCACGCCAGTGAGACCGTTGCAGTGCAGCGTCGTCTAATACGCAGCGCCAAAACTGCCTCCTTGGTATACTCTTGGTTGGCAAAGCCAGCTAAAGCAATGGCTCGAAGATCTTTGCTTTCACCGCCCGGCTTTCAACGGGAGAAGGTAATACATGGGAAATCTGCTCGAAACCATCCACTCGCCGGCCGATCTTAAATGCCTGAATTCCGCGCAAATGGTCGATCTAGCAGAGGAGATTCGAGTATTTCTGATTCAAACGCTGTCTAAAACCGGCGGTCACCTGGGCCCCAACCTTGGCGTGGTTGAACTGACGCTGGCGCTGCACACAGTTTTTGACACCCCCGCAGACAAATTTGTATTCGATGTCAGCCACCAGGCATATATTCACAAAATCCTCACCGGGCGACGAGATCGGCTCGATACGATTCGCCAGCCAGGCGGTTTGAATGGGTTCATGCTTCGCACCGAAAGCGAGCACGATAGTTACGGAGCCGGCCATGCGGGCACGGCATTGTCGGCAGCACTGGGTATGGCGGTAGCACGCGATCTTGCCGGCGGTAAGGAACATGTGGTCGCCGTAGCCGGAGACGCGGCGTTTACCAACGGCATTTCATTTGAAGCGCTCAACAACATCGCCGAACAGACCAAGCGTCTCATTGTGGTGCTCAACGACAATGAGTGGTCTATAGACCGCAACGTGGGCGCGATTGCGAGTTACTTCCATCGCATCGTAACCAACGAGCATTACAACCGCCTGCACGACTCTGCGCGCAGGATCGTGCAAAAACTTGGCGGCAAGACCGCCGTTGAAGTGGTGCGCCGCGCCGAAGAGGCCGCCAAGAGCATGTTGTGGCCCTCGATCTTATTCGAGGAATTCGGTGTGCAGTATTACGGTCCCATCGACGGTCACAATTTGCCGTTGCTGGTGGAAACTTTCAAGTTTCTCAAGGCGGAAAATCGGCCCGTTTTGTTGCACGTCCTTACGCAGAAGGGGCGTGGTTTTCAACCGGCGCTCGATGGCCAGAAAAAATTTCATGGCCTTGGCCCATACGATCCTGAAACGGGCATGACCAAGCCCGCGGGCGTCGCGACGTATGCTGAAGTGTTCGCCAACACGCTGGTCGAGTTGGCCAACAAAGATGAGCGCGTTGTAGCCATCACCGCCGCAATGCCCAATGGCACGGGCCTTGATCTCTTTCGTCCGCATCATCCGACGCGCTATTTCGACGTAGGCATCGCTGAGGAACACGCGGTGGTGTTTGCGGCCGGCATGGCGACCCGCGGATTTCGCCCGGTATGCGCCATCTACTCGACATTTTTACAGAGAGCCTTCGATCCGATCGTCCACGATGTAGCGCTGCAGAAGTTGCCGGTACTTTTCTGCATGGATCGTGCAGGCTTGTCGGGCGATGATGGTCCTACCCACCACGGGCTCTTCGACATCAGCTATCTGCGCGGTATTCCGCAGATGGTGTTGATGGCGCCCAAGGATGAAGATGAGCTAGCAGATATGATGGCCACCGCGCTGCAGATCGATGGTCCCAGCGCGATTCGTTACCCACGTGGCGCAGTGGCCTGCGTAACTTGCAAGCCCTCGCCCCAGGTATTGCCCGTCGGTAAGGCTGAAGTGCTCGCGGACGGGTCTGACATCGCGATACTGGGACTGGGGCCCATGATCACGATGGCACGCGAATTGGCAGAGCGATTAGAGCGCGAGGGGTTCTCTGCGGCAGTCATCAATCCGCGCTTTATCAAGCCTCTCGATCGCGAAATGCTTGCACAATACGCCCGCCGTGTTGCTGTCTTTGTAACCTTTGAGGATCACGTGAAGATGGGTGGCTTTGGGTCTGCGGTGCTCGAGGCGCTGCAAGATCTTGGCAGTGCGGTTCCCGTTGTGCGCATCGGCTGGCCAGATCAATTCATCGAGCACGGCAAGATTGACGCGTTGCGCGCCAAGTATGGCGTAAGCGTTGACGAGGCCTACGCGCAGGTGTTGCCGCTCTTGAAACTACGCAAGCGGCGTACGTTGGTGGCCAGTTAGGAATCCGCACAATCAACGGCAGATTCCGCGGCTTGATGAGCATTTCATTCAAGCACGAACGGGCCCAACAAGCAGTGATGGGGAGTGAATGTTTGAGCGGTTTTCAGATGGGCGTGTGCGACAATCCAAAGAATACCGTTCGTCTCATGCAAACTCTCCGCTCTTTCCTGCCCTGCGTAGTTGCACCGCTGCTGGTCGCCGTCACAGGCTGGTCGCAAAATCCGCCACCCACCATTCCATTGCCCTCTTCATCGGCTCCGTTGGTACTCGAGGGCGGTACCGTCGTCGATGTTACAAATTGGGGCCGGTCGGCGAGAGATCAAAGCGACGCAGTCGTAGTGGTGCGCGAGGGGCGCATCTCCGAAGTTGGGTCACGCGCTGAAGTCATCATTCCAAGAGACGCGCGGGTCATAGACTGCACGGGAAAGTTCCTGGTCCCAGGCTTGGTTGATGGGTTCGCCAGCATGGCCAGCCAGGGTCAGGCCAACGCGAATCTATACATGGGCGTGACCACAGTTGTGGCGAGCGCCGACGATCGTCGCGGCCACATCGACAGCGCTGCAAACCCCAGTCCGCATATCTATCTGCTTGACTCTATCGGCTCAACCGATAACTGGAGCCTGCTCATGGGGCATGGCGATTGGAGTGCGCGATTGAGGGAAGGTGCGCACCCGGTCGAATTGAACCCCGAAGATACGGCGCGGCAGATGAACGACACCGCGCACCTCGGCACCCGTGTACTGTGGCTAGGCTGGAACCTGACAGCAGCGAATACACAGTGGATTATTACCCGCGCGCATCAGATGGGGCTGGTTACGTACGGCGAATTCATCGCGACGCCTTTCAAAGTTGGAATCGATGCGGGCGTCGATGCATTGCTGCATATGGGCCGTTACGAAATCGGTGTGATTCCCGATGAGTTGCAGCGGCCGCTGGTTGATGACCCATACGGTTTCGCGGCAAACACGGCTTATGACTACACCGAACATTTGCCGGTGAACGATCCGCACTTTCGCACCTATGCACGGTTTATCGCTGCGCATCATGGAGCCCTGATGCCGACGTTCAGCCAGTATTTCCTCAACCTGCCGGGCCATCGCAATTTATGGCGAGAGCCGGCGGCTGCGCTGCTCAATCCAGCAAACATGTTTCAACCGCCAGACCGTAGCACAGGCGAGGCGGTTTATCCGTTGGCCCCCTGGACTCGGCGCTTGCCGAACCTGACCCAACACTGGATGGAAGAGAATCTGCGGAAGAAAGCAGACCTGACTGCGATGCGGTTGTGGAACATCAACCAGGTCATGTATGCGCAGTACCCCCACTACCTCGCAGCTTCGGGCGCATCAACGCTGGGAACGATGTCAGGAATCTCGTTGCACGTTGAACTGGAAATGCTGGTACGTATCGGTCTTTCCCCACGCGAGGCGCTTGCGGCAGCCACTAATAATTACGCGATTCAGTTTGGCTGGAATGAGCTGGGCCAGGTCGCACCGGGACGGCGTGCCGACATACTCGTTTTAGATGCCGATCCGACGTTGAGTATCTGGAATGTCCGGCGCATTTCCACATTGATTGAGGACGGAAATGTGCTCGATCGCGATTCGCTGCTGAAGTTGAAGCAATAGATCTTCAGGCATGGCTGGCCGCGACACGCGCCTCCAACTTCAGGATTTGCAGCAGCCTCTGTTGCCGGTGAGCGAACGACATCTCCAATTGCTTGCGCACGTAAGAATGACCCAGTCGGCCTAGCGGGCCAAAGGGAAGTGTGTATTCAATGTCGTCTGAGACCAGCGTGCCCTCGACGCCGTCGCGCGTCTCTGTCTCGGTGCCATGACGCTGAACGAATGCCGCAAACGGTCCGTGCACTTGTTCATCGCAGAAGTAGCGGTTCCATTCAAAGTCGACAATGCGCGCCGTCCAACTAGCGCGACGCCACAGCCAGGGGATGGGTCGAAAGCTGAGCACTATTTCAGACCCCACACCTGCTGCGACGAAATCAGGACCCCGCTCCTGCGGCGGGCTCGAGGAAGGAGGCACAAGCGTCAACCCCTCGATGCGTGTATGCAGTTCCCTTGGCATGAGGCGGGGCAGGTTGCGGGGAACAGCAAAAAATGCAAAGACGGTCTCGACCGAAAAGGGAACCCACTGGCGGGTCTCAAAATGTTGCGCCATTGTCTCAACGGAACTACGCAGTGCAGTCGCCGTTCTCACCGGCGAGTACGGTTCAGCCATCGTAATACTCCAATCGCCGAGCCGTACCTTTCCGGCATTTGTTTGATTCTGCAAAACAGGTGAGGGTTAGTTGGGCATCAGAACGGTGTCAATAACGTGAATGACGCCGTTGGACTGATAAACGTTGGCAATGGTGACCGTGGCCATCCCACCTTTTTCATCGGTCAGCATGACTTTGCCGCCTTCTGTGGTGGCAATAAGTGTTCCGCCTGCGACGGTCTTCAACTCCGCTTTGCCGCCGCCCTTGGTGATGAGAGCCATCAGGTCCTGAGCGCTAACCTTGCCGGCCACGACGTGGTAGGTAAGAATCTTGGTCAATTGCTCCTTGTTTTCAGGCTTGAGCAGTGTGTCCACCGTGCCAGCCGGAAGTTTTTCAAATGCGCTGTTTACGGGCGCAAAGACGGTGAAAGGGCCAGTGCCCTGTAGCGTGGGTACCAGGCCGGCCGCCTTGACAGCCGCGACCAGCGTGGTGTGGTCCTTAGAGTTTGCCGCATTTTCAACGATGTTTTTGCTGGGATACATGGCCGCCCCGCCTACGTCGGGGTCCTTTTGCGTCATTTGCGCCATCAGCGACGCTGCAGAGAGCGAGAGTGTGGTGGCGGTAACTGCGGCCACTAGAGATTTCTTGATGTGAATCATGGATGTATGGGCTCCGTTCATGAAATTGACTACACTCGATAAACGCGGTGCGGCGTCGAACGGATTCAAAACGCTTTGAGCAATTTGACCCTATCGACAAATTTGACGGCGTTGTCAGTGCTGGGGAAAAAGTGCCAAACAAGGCGGAGAGAGGCCGGCGGCTTGCGTTCCGTAACCGGGGCGCACCTAGTCACGTAAGATGAACAGGACGGTTCGCTCAGTTGCCGAACTGCCCGAAGACCATGACCGACTCCCCATCGCAGTTCGACGAAGAGCGACAGCGTCACAATAAAGTGCTGGTGCTTATTGCCGCGTATAAGTCGGGTTTAGCGCTGCTATTCATCTCAATAGGCGTGGGCGCATTGCACCTGATGCATAAAGATATTGAAGACTCCCTGGCCCGCTTGGCGTTCGATCTACGCTTTAATCCCGAGTCAAAATTTGTGAACTTCCTTTTAGACAAGGCATCGCTCCTCAATGACCCGATGCTGCGCCGCATAGGTGCGCTGGCTTTTAGTTATGCCGGCCTCAGCGCGGCGGAGGGAGTCGGCCTTTATCTAGAGAAAGCCTGGGGCGAATACCTCACCCTGGTTGTTACAGCTTCGTTTTTGCCCTGGGAGATATTCGAGATTATTCATCGGCTTACCTGGGTGCGCGTCGGACTGCTTGTGGTCAACATTCTGGTTTTCATCTATCTATTAGGCTTGGTATCGGGTCGGAAGAAAAAGCCTGCCGCGGTTTTGGTGGATTAGATTCGCTTTTTATTCTCCTATAAGCCCAGATCTTCTTTTTGAACAGATACCTTATGGCCAGAGGACTCACAGGGGTAAACACTACCTATTGTGGTTCTCTGAAATGTAAATCTATTAGGCGCTATAAATAAAGTCTCAGCCGGAACCACAAACTCTAAACGTTACTTTTTGCAGGGTTTCAACGATTTATCCACCGCCGTGGCAAAACTTTCTGGGCTATTATCGTGTCTGTGGTGGAGCAAAGTGGAGCAGAAGGGATCAATCTCGCTTTCTTCTCTAAGGTTAATTCAATTTTGGTCTCTCGTGGGGTTTCAGGTAGCAAGATTCGCCATTTGGAATCGGGTGTAACACCTAATAGGGGCGTCGCCCGGTCGTTAGACGGCAGATTTTAAGCAGCAGCAGTGAGAGGCAAGCCTGATGTTTCGCGGCAACCATCCAGCAAAGGTCGATGACAAGGGGCGCTTGAAGATGCCCTCTGCCTTCAAACAGCTGGCGGACGCCAACAATGTGACGCAGTTTTATGTCACCAGCACGGATGGCAAGAGCGCGGAGATCTGGCCCCTGCCGGAGTGGGAAAAAGTGGAGAAGCAGTTGGCCGACTCGAGCACCATGGAAGACGCGGTCAAAAAGTATCTAAATGTAACGAGCTATTACGGTCAGCAGGTAGAAATGGACAACCAGGCGCGCCTGTTGCTGCCCCAGATCCTGCGCACGTCGGCCAAGCTCGACGCGGAAGTAGCGGTTCTTGGAATGCAGACCTACCTGGAAGTTCACAACCGGGAAATCTTTGAGCGAAATATGCAGGCCAATGAATTGACACCCGATGACCGGAAAACAATGGCGGCAATTTTGAGTCGTCGGGGTTGAGTGGGACAAGCCCCTCAGGGGGAGCGCATGACGAGTCGCAGTGAACGTCACGTGCCAGTTCTTTTAAATTTTGCGATTGAATTTCTCAATGTGCGCGCCGGCGGAACTTATGTGGACTGCACGCTTGGCATGGCTGGGCACGCCGCCGAGGTCGTGAAGCGGCTGGGTCCGACGGGGCGGTTGCTTGGATTTGACCGCGATGCTGAGGCTCTAGCGCTGGGCAAGGCAAAGCTTGACCAAGTTTGCGAAGAGCTCGGTGATCAGGCACCGCAAATAACTTTGGTGGGCGAGGCTTTCAGTTCCATCGCCGGGCACGTAGAGCCGGCTTCGCTGGACGGCTTGCTGGCGGATTTTGGCGTGAGCAGTTTGCAGTTGGATGAGGCGCACCGAGGATTCAGTTTTATGGCGGACGGGCCTTTGGATATGCGGATGGACACGCGATCGGGCCAGAACGCCGCACAAGTGGTGAATGAGGCGGACGAGCGAGAGCTTGCCGATCTTATTTACGAATACGGAGACGAAAGGAGGTCGCGGAGAATCGCCAGAGCCATTGTTCGCGGGCGGCCAGTTACAACTACCGGGCAACTTTCCCGAATCGTTGCTTCAGCCGCCCCGGCAATGAAACAGGACCGGATTCATCCAGCGACCAGAACATTTCAAGCTCTTCGTATTTATGTGAATCGCGAATTGGACGAAATAAGGGCGCTTCTCGAGGCCGCACCCAGGTTGCTTAAGCCCTCAGGAAGACTTGTAGTGATTAGCTTTCATTCTCTTGAAGATCGAATCGCAAAAGACAGTTTGCGCGAAGGCGCGCACCAGGGAATCTGGGAATTACTCACCAAAAAACCGGTGACCGCAAGCGAAGAAGAGATGGATCGCAATCCGCGCTCGCGGAGCGCCAAGTTGAGAGCGGCGGAAAAAATGAAGACAGGGACTAAGGGACCAGGGAAAAGGGACTAGACGCCAGGGACCAGGGACTGGGCAACAGGCAATAGAGACCGGCTTAGGAGAACTACTATGGCAGCATGCGCGACAACCTATTTTGACACTGGCCGAGGCTGGACTACCCGGGTGGCAGAGCGCAACGCAGCTTTGCTTGCCCAACAACCAACGCGCCGCCGCGGCGTGCGTACGCCGGAGGTCATGTTTCCCCGGCATATGGACAACTCTCGCTTGGTTAAAGCTCCAGACCTGGTGCGGGTGCGGCAGATGCGCATTTTCTCGGCGGCGGTGACGTTGCTATTTTCGCTGGTAATGATCTACGGGCTGCAACATTTCACTGCTATCGAAGGCTCTTACAAAATGGAGTCGGATAAGCAAGTTCGCGATCAGTTGCGCGAAGGCAATCGTCAGTTGCGTTTGTCTGAGGCGCAGTTGACGCAACCGGGCCGCATCGATGGCATGGCGCGCCAGTTGGGTATGGCGGAGCCGCAGCCGGGCCAGGTGGTCCACGCTAACGCCCATGCCGATACCAGCGCCCCTATTTTTGCGCAAGCCACACCGATGCAGTCGCCAGCGCAGTAAGGCCGCGTGGTAGTAACCTTTTAATAGCGATTCGCCATGCAGGCAACTCTCCGAGCCAACCGTCTTCGTAGCAATGCACCGCGCGCCACGCCGATGAGGCTGGCGCGCTTCTGGCTTGTGTGCGGATTTTTTCTGTTTTGGGCGTGCGCCATCGCGACGCGCCTGTTCTGGCTGCAAATAGTACGGCACAAAGAATTTGTCGATCGCGCGCAAAAGCAGCAGCAGCGCACCTTTGAGGTCGCTCCGCGGCGCGGCGTGCTCTACGATCGCAATCTGCGCGAACTGGCAATGACGGTGCAGGTCGACTCGATCTACGCTGACCCTAGCGAGATCGGAGACAAGAATGCAGCCGCCCGCGTGCTTTCGGCAGCGGTGCACGTCGATCCTGAAGATGCGCAAACGGGAGAATTACAAATCGCCAACCGGCTAGACGCAGGACGAAGTTTTGCGTGGGTGGCGCGACGGGTGACGCCGGAAACATCGGATCGCGTCAAGAGCCTTAACTTGAAAGGCATCTACTTTCAAAAAGAATTTCAGCGGTTCTATCCCGACAACCAGATCGCCGCGCAGGTGCTTGGCTACGTCGGCCTCGATGACAACGGCCTGGGCGGGCTCGAGGGCAAATTCGATTCCCGGCTGCACGGAGTTTCGGGGCGCATGTTTACGGCAATGGATGCGCATCGCCGCGTGCTGGGATCGGTCGCGCACGAGCCCGAGCCGGGGCAGAACCTCGAGCTAACCATCGACGAGAATATACAGTTCATGGCGGAGCGCGCCCTCGATCACAACATGGAACGCACCCATGCTGACAGCGGCACGGTAGTTGTGCAGGACGTGCATACGGGCCAGATTCTCGCGCTTGCGATTCGCCCCACGTTCAATCCCAACCAGTTCCGCCACACCACGCCCGCGCTGCTCAAAAATCATGCTGTCAGTGACGTTTACGAGCCGGGTTCTACATTCAAGCTCGTCACTTACTCAGCCGCTCTCGATCAGAACGTCACCCATCCCGACGATATGATCGACTGCCAAGGCGGCAAGATTACGATGGCGGGCGGCCGCGTAATTCACGACGACAAGGCGGACCACTTCGGTGTTATCCCGGTGCACGAGGCGCTGGAGCATTCGAGCGACGTGGCTGCGGTAAAGCTCGCGCTCAAGTTGGGGCCTGACAACCTCTATAAATACGTTCGCGCTTTTGGATTCGGCAGTCGTCCCGGCACTGAATTGCCCGGCGAAACGCGGGGCCTGTTGCGTCCTCCAAACAAATGGGGGTCGTCTTCCATCGGCTCAATCGCAATCGGCCAGGAAATCGGCGTCACGCCGTTGCAGCTCGTTTCGATGGTCTCGACCATCGCGAACGGCGGTGTTTACATGCCGCCGCACGTGCTCATGCCTCAGCAACTCGATCACAATGCGACTGGCCAGTCCACTCCCCAATTGCTGAGGGTACCTTTCAGAGCGGGCGGTGAATTGCCCAATCCCTTGCCAGCGGGAGCGCACCGCGTGATCTCAACGCTCACCGCGGCACAGATGCGCAAGATGATGGAGGGGGTCGTCCTGTTTGGTACCGGCAAACCAGCGCAACTCAATGGGTATTCATCCGGCGGCAAAACTGGCACTGCTCAAAAGGTCGATCCGGTCACACATCTTTATTCGAAGTCAATGCACGTAGCGTCCTTTGCCGGCATTGCGCCGGTGAATAACCCGGTTATTGCCGTTGCCGTGATTATGGATAACCCGAAGGGTCCGTCGTATTACGGGACTGCAGTTTCTGCGCCGGTGTTTTCTGAGGTTGCGCAGCAGGTGCTTGAATACCTGGGTGTTCCGCATGACGTCGATGTGCACGCCGCGAAGGCCGCCGGCAGAGCGACACCCAAAGCCGAGAAGGCAATGCAGGAGGATGACGCTGACGCCGACCAGAACCAGGTGAATGCACTCTTCGCGGCAGTCAACGATCTACCAGCCGACGATCCCCTGCGTCAGCCGGCAACGCCAACGCAGATTCCGGTTCCTTCTACGTCCGTTCCCGCCGGGACCGATGAGCAAGCGAATCCAGACGCAACGGATGCATCTGGGCTCAGCCGCCCAGAAAAGGATGCGGCGACCTCACTACCGAAGCAGGCGACGCGGGTCACGATCAGTGACGGCAAGTTGTTGAGTGTTCCATCGCTGATTGGGCTGCCCGTACGCAAGGTGATTGAATTGACCGAAGCCGCAGGACTCACGGTGCAGATCAACGGGAACGGAACCGTACGCGAACAAGCACCCGCAGCCGGTACCCTCGTGCCGACGGGAACCAAAATTGTCGTGCGCTGCGGACGTTGAGACGAACCTGTATCACACAGTGAAATCGGCATAGCCATCTACAATCAACACGATATGAATTGGAAAGATTTAGTTGCTGAAATCACGGCCGTCGACGCGTCGGGCGATTCGCCTGAGGCTATCACCGGAGTTGAATACGACTCGCGCCGCGTGCGGCCGGGCGCTGTCTTTGTGGCGATGAAGGGAGGCTCAACCGACGGGAATCGCTTCATCGACAAAGCGCTCGCATCGGGCGCACTCGGCATCATAACCGATTCTTCGCCGACCTTCGATCATCTGCTCGTCTATCGGGCAGGCATTCCGGTGCTCGAGGTGGAGCACGGTCGTCGCGCGCTGGCCGAGGCCGCAGCAGCATTTTTCGGCCATCCTGAACGCAAGCTCGCAGCCACAGGAATCACCGGCACCAACGGCAAGACAACGACCGCGTTTCTCACCGAAGGTTTGCTCAACGAGGCGGGCCGCAAAACGGTGCTGGTAGGCACCATTGAATATCATGTTGCCGGCGAAGTGCGTGCGTCCGTTCATACCACACCTGAGTCGCGCGACCTGTTTGAATTGATGGCAGAAGGTGCGAGCCGTGGAGCCACCGAATTGGTGACGGAGATTTCAAGTCACGGGTTGGACCAGGGACGCGCAGCCGGGATTGGCTTTGACGTCGCCATCTTCACCAATCTAACGCGCGATCATCTTGATTATCACGGCACCATGGAAAAGTATTTTGCCGCCAAGCGGCTGATGTTTGATGGCACGGTGTATGCCGCTCCCCGTGTCGCGGTGTTGAATGCGCACGATGCGCGCAGCGCTGATCTGGGCGCGGCCGCGCGTAAGGCAGGCGCAGAGGTGCGCACCTACGGCATCGGTCAGGGCGATTGGCGCGTCGCGCATCACACACTCACCCCCGGCGGTGCAGTGCTTGAGCTTGAAACACCGGCAGGCGCGGCGCGCGTGACATCGCGCCTTGCAGGCGAAGTGAATATTCTGAACCTGCTCGCAGCCTTTACGGCGGCACACGCACGCGGCGTGAGCTTCGCCGACCTTGCTGAATTTGTGCCGCGCCTCAAGCCGGTGCCGGGACGCTTTCAGCCGGTGGATGCGGGCCAGCCATTCACCGTGATTGTGGACTACGCGCACACTGATGATGCGTTGCGCAATCTGACTGCATTGGCGCGGCAGATGACGGCGCAGACGGGCGGCCGCGTGATTACGCTCTTTGGCTGCGGCGGAGACCGCGATCGCACCAAGCGTCCGCGCATGGGCCAGGCGGCGGGCGAGGGCAGCGATTTCGTGGTGGCTACCAGCGACAATCCGCGCACCGAGGAGCCGTTGGCAATTCTTGCCGAGATTGAGCCGGGCCTCAAGGCGACCGGCGTCCGTTACATCGTTGAACCGGATCGCGCCAGGGCAATTCGTTTGGCTCTCGAAGCGGGCAAGGCGGACGACGTAGTTCTGCTTGCGGGCAAAGGCCATGAGAAGGAGCAGATCGTCGGATTTACAACAATTCCTTTCGATGATGCCGAGGTTGCACTTTCAGCGCTTCACGATTTGGGTTACGGTGGAGTGCAATGAAATTGACGCTGGCAGAGGCGGCTATTGGTGCAGGAGCGGTGCTCGAGGCTCCCGCGAGCGTCACAAAGGCTGGCGCATTGGTGGCCAGCGGATGCTCCATCGACTCGCGCACGGTCGGTCGCGGTGAATTGTTTTTTGCGGTGCGTGGTGAGCGGCTCGATGGTCACGATTATGTTGCAGCCGCAATTGAGGGCGGCGCAGTTGCGGCGGTGGTGTCGCGCGCACGTGTGGCCACGCTGCCAGACGCGGCGCTTGCCGTGCCGCTGTTGATCGCCGAAGATCCGCTGCTTGCGCTGCAGGCCCTGGCCGCGCATGTCCGTAGGCAGTGGGGCAAGCGCGTCGTCGCGGTAACAGGCTCGGCAGGCAAGACTACGACCAAGGAAGCGATTGCCGCAGCGCTCGGTGCGAAATACAACGTGCTCAAATCGATTGGCAATTTGAACAATGCGTTCGGCTTGCCGCTGCAGTTACTGAGGCTTGAACCGGAGCATGAGTATGCGGTGATCGAGATGGGCATGAATCATCTTGGCGAGATCGCGACTCTAGCGCGCATCGCCGCTCCCGACTGGGGCGTGGTGACCAATGTTGGCACGGCGCACATCGAAAATTTCATTGAGGGGCAGGCCGGCATCGCACGTGCCAAGTTTGAATTGGTGGCCGCATTGCCCGCCAACGGCGTGGCGTTTCTCAATTGCTCCGATCCTTACGTGTCGCAATTTGGGCGCGATTTTCCGGGGCGCGTCGTTTATTTCGGAGTGGGGCCGTGTGCGAATCCCGGCGTTCTCAATGTGACCGAGGATGTCGAGGGTCTGCACATTCGATATCGCACAGGCGAGAGTCAGGGCGACCTCACGTTGCATTTGCTGGGTGCCCACAATGCGTCGAATGCGATGGCTGGGCTGGCTGTCGCGATTGAAGCAGGCGTCGATGCCAAAGCTGCAATCGCGGCTCTTGAGACGCTCACCACCGGAAACAGGCGCGGCGAGGTGATAGAGATCGCCGGCGCGACGCTGCTTAACGATAGCTACAACTCCAATCCTGAAGCGTTGCGTTCAATGATTCAAACGCTTGCTGCGCGGCCGGCGCGACGACGCATTTTGATCGCCGGCGAAATGCTTGAGCTCGGCGAGCATGGGCCGGCACTGCATGCTGCATGCGGCAAAGCTGCCGCAGAGGCGGGTCTTGACGTGGTTGTGGGGGTGAGGGGTAAGGCTGCACATCTTGCCTCGGCTGCTTGCGCCGGCGGTGTCGCTTCGTTGTTTCTGCCAGACGCGGCAGCAGCTGGAGAGTGGCTCGCGAAAAACGTGCAGCCGGGCGATGTGGTGCTTGTGAAGGGTTCGCGCGGTGTGCAGCTTGAACATGCGATCGATGTTTTAAAAAAGCAATTTCCATCGCCGGAGGAGCAGTGAAGGGCCTGGCACTATTGAGCAAAATCGTTTTGTGCATGACCATTCTGGTGACCCTGCCTCGGCCACTGAATGCCGATGCCGCGTGGACTACGGCATTCCCGCCGTTTCATATCGCCGGCAATCTTTATTACGTCGGCAGCGAAGACCTCGCGGCGTACTTCATCGTCACCAAGCAAGGCAACATCCTGATCAACAGCAATCTCGCATCATCGCCGGCGCTCATCAAGAAAAGCGTTGAGACGCTGGGATTCAAATTTAGTGATACGAAGATTTTGCTCATCAGTCACGCCCATTACGATCACTGCGCCGGCAGCGCCGAGATAAAGCACCTCACCGGCGCAAAATACTTTGTGATGGAAGCCGATGTTCCGGTGGTGGAGTCGGGAGGGGAATCGGACTTTCAATATGCGGCGGACAAATCGATGCATTTTCCGCCGACTCATGTCGATCGCGCGTTGCACGATGGTGAACAGGTGCGGCTCGGAGACGCGGTTTTGACTGCGCATATGACGGCGGGCCATACCAAGGGGACTACGACTTGGACGCTGGACGAAAATGAAGCCGGTCGAACCCTGCACGTGGTGATCGTCGGCAGCCCCAATGTGAATCCCGGATATAAATTGGTCGGTAACCAGCAGTACCCGAAGATCGCTGACGACTACCGCCATGAATTCAAGTTGCTCAGGGACTTAAAGTGCGATGTGTTTCTCGGCGCGCACGGCAGCTATTTCGGCATGAAGGCGAAATATCAACGCTGGAAGGATGGAGACCACGATGCTTTCATCGACGCGGGCGGCTACAGCCAGTACATCGACGACCGTGAAAAGGCGTTTGAAGCGGAGTTTGCCCGGCAATCGGCTCGCAAACTTTAGATCTTTGCCCACAGCGAGCCGCGCGGTGTGCCCTGTAAAATCAGTCTGAACCCCGCATCATTCCGGCTTTGGAGAACCCTTGCTTTACTGGCTGCTTTACGAAAAATTGTTCCCGTTCTTTCATCCGTTCCGGATCTTTCGCTACCTTACTTTTCGCACGGTGTTTGCATCGCTGACGGCACTGCTGATCGCGCTGTTTATCGGCCCTTACGTCATTCAGAAACTGCGCGAATTTCAAATCAGCCAGTATATTCGCGAAGACGGCCCGCAGTCGCATTTGAAGAAGTCGGGCACACCGACCATGGGCGGCGTGCTAATCGTTATCGCGATTATTTTGCCAACGGTGCTGTGGTCCGATCCGTCAAATGTGTTTGTCTGGATCGCTGTTGCATCAACGCTGGCGTTTGGCGCAATTGGTTTTGCGGACGATTACATCAAGGTGGTACAGCGTCGCAACCTTGGGCTCACGGCGCGCGCGAAGCTGTTTTGGCAGGCTTTGGTCGCAGCACTGGTTGCGGTCGCGCTGATCACGCTCTCGCAATTCAAAATGTTCTCGACTGTTTTGACGGTGCCGTTCGTAAAGCAGTTTCGGCCCGACCTGCAATGGCATGGGGCCGCCTCGCTGCCCCACATGGGCTTTCTAGTATTTTTGCCATTCGTCGCGTTTGTAGTGTTTGTGCTGATGGGCTCAACCAACGCGGTTAACCTGACCGACGGCCTCGACGGGCTGGCCATCGGCTGCACCATCATCGCGGCTGGCGCGCTGGCCGTGCTTACTTACATCAGCGGCCACCTGGTTTTTGCCGACTATCTTGAATTGCAGCGCATGCCCATGGCGGGCGAGTTGACCGTCTTTTGCGGATCGATGGTCGGCGCCTCAATCGGTTTTCTCTGGTACAACGCCCACCCCGCAGAAGTGTTCATGGGCGACGTGGGATCGCTAGCCCTGGGCGGCGCAATCGGCACGGTAGCGGTCATCATTCGCCAGGAACTTTTATTGCCGTTTATCGGCGGCATCTTCGTGCTTGAGGCCGTGTCGGTCGTGCTGCAGGTCGGCAGCTACAAGCTTCGAAAAAAGCGTATCTTCAAGATGGCGCCCCTTCATCATCATTTCGAACAGCTCGGGTGGAGCGAATCGAAAGTGATTGTTCGATTCTGGATCGGCGCTCTGGTTTTTGCATTATTTGCACTAACAACACTGAAACTGCGTTAGTAAGGCCCGGCATCCGCTGCACAATGAAAAGAGCGCGTGCCACGAACACCTGTAGGACGGATCGATAAATGGAACTCAAAGGCAAAAAAGTGCTGGTCGTGGGGCTGGGAAAATCCGGTCTGGCCGCGGCATTGTTTCTGCGCCACCGCGGGGCCCAGGTAACCGTTTCAGATATTCGCAGCGCCGAGGCCTTGGCCAAAGACATTCCAGCCCTTCTAGACGCGGGCATAATGGTCGAGGCAGGCGGGCACGGGCTGCTGACGTTTCGCCGCCAGGACCTGATCGTAGTGAGTCCGGGAGTGCCCCTCGACACGCCGGAACTGGTGCAAGCTAAAAGCTTTGGCCGTTCCGTAATCGGTGAATTGGAACTCGCCGCCCGCTTCCTCAAGGGAAAAATTCTGGCGGTCACCGGGTCCAACGGAAAGACCACCACGACTTCGCTGCTTGGCGAAATTCTGGAGCAGGCCGGCCTGCCAACGCTGGTGGGCGGCAACATCGGCGTGCCGGTGGTCGCACTGATTGAGGAGAGCACGGATCAGACCTGGTCGGTGCTTGAGGTGTCCAGCTTTCAACTTGAAAGCACGGAGCAGTTTCACCCCACGATCGCTGTGATCCTGAACATCACTCCCGACCACCTTGACCGCCACGGCAGTTTTGAAAATTATGCGCTGGCCAAGGAGCGCATTTTTGCCGCGCAAAACGATCAGGACTTTGTCGTGTTGAACGCTGACAACGTGCGTGCCGCGGAATCTGCCAGCCGGTCCAAAGCAAACGTCTATTGGTTTTCGTTCGAGCACCCGGTCGAGCAAGGCGCCTGGGTTGAAGATGGATTCGTCCTATATCGCTCTGGAAAAGACGCGACTCCTGAGACGGTGATGCCGTTAAAAGGCATTCCGTTGAAGGGCGAGCACAACGTAGAAAACGTCTTGGCAGCGGTGTGTGCGGCGCGCCTCGCCGGGGCCCAGGCAGAAACTATTCGCAAGGCCATCGAGAACTTCAAGGCGGTCGAGCATCGGCTTGAGTACGTCGCCACGATCAATGGCGTCGAGATCTACAACGACTCCAAGGCAACCAATGTTGACGCGACTGCCAAAGCGATCGCCTCGTTTGCCTCCGGTGTCCACCTTATTATGGGTGGCAAAGACAAGAATTCCGATTACACGCAGCTAACGCAGTTGCTGCGCGGCCATGTAAAAGCGGTCTACACCATCGGTTCTGCCGCCGCCAAGATTGAGTCGCAGTTGCGCGGGGTAGTTTCAATTCACTCCTGCGAAACGTTGGCTAAAGCCGTGAATGCCGCGGCGATGGCTGCCCGACCGGGCGAAGTGGTGTTGCTGGCGCCAGCCTGCTCAAGCTTTGATCAATTTGAAAGCTATGAGCATCGTGGCCGTGTCTTCAAGGAACTTGTCAACGAATGGCGCGGCTGGAAAGTCTGGCAAAACGTCTAGCGGGTCGCATTGATTAACGGCTCTCATATGTCATTTCATGGCTGCCAGTCTTGAGACCGTTGCAACCTCAATACGGCTTCGACGCGGTCGCAGTTTCCCATCAGGTACGCGCTATCTATGCCAGCGGTAGCGGCGCGTAAATTGACCACTTTGATTCATGATCCCACCCGGTCCCGAATCTCCACAGCCCGCGCATGAAACCATATCTTCAGGATGATCAATGTTGAATCCGGGGTCGCCTCGGACAGGTCTTCGTCCGTGGAGTGGTAAATGGCTAAACGTGTAGGGGTCGATAAGTGGATATTCTTTACGACCCTATTGCTGGTCGTTGTCGGACTGGCGATGGTGTTTTCAGCCTCGGCCGTCGTGGCGCAGGAGCGCTATCACTCCCCGTACGCATTTGTAGGCAGGCAGGCAGGATGGGCGCTGGCCGGCATGCTGACTATGGTTGCGCTGATGCGCATCGACTATAGCCGCTACAATTCCCCGCGCTTCATCTATCCCGCAATCTCGCTCACCACGATGCTGCTGGTGCTGGTTTTCTTTTTTCGCGATTCGCACAACACTCATCGTTGGATTCGATTTGGAAGCTTCTTCACGTTTCAGCCATCGGAAATCGCGAAGCCGGTGATCATCCTGTTCCTGGCCTGGTTTCTGCATACACGCCTCAACACCATGAACGACTGGCGACATACGTTGATGCGTGCAGCCATCATGCCAGTGGCGTTCGTGCTGCTGATTGTGAAGCAGCCGGACCTAGGCACGGCACTGGTCGTTGCGGGCGTTACAGCGATGATGATGGTGCTGGCCGGAATGGAGTGGAAGTATCTTGCGCTTGCTGTCGGAGCCGCATTGCCGCCGCTGGCCGCGCTGCTGTTCTGGGTTCCCTGGCGGCGGCAGCGCATGCTGGTCTTTCTTCATCCGGATTCCGATCCGCAGGGCGCAGGCTTTCACATCAATCAGTCTTTGATCGCGGTCGGCACGGGTGGCGTGATGGGCCGTGGATACATGGAGGGCATGCAAAAGCTTTTCTATCTGCCAGAGGCTTCGACCGATTTTATTTTCGCCAACATCGCGGAAGAACTCGGATTTATCGGCGCAATTTGCATCCTCATTTTGTTCCTTGTGCTTGGCTACCGCGGCTTGCGCACTGCGTTTCGCTCTACCGATCCGTTCGCACGGCTAACAGCCTTTGGTATCACGACGGCGATCTTGCTGCAGGCATTCTTTAACATCAGCGTGGTGCTATCGCTGCTGCCGACCAAAGGGATTCCGCTCCCGTTCATCTCTTCCGGCGGGACGTCTTTGTTTTTCACACTCGCTGGAATTGGGATCTTGCTGAATATTTCAAAGAAGGTCAACTGACTAGCGTGTCGCCCGGAAAGCCCGGCCGGCCGCTGTGAGCACGCGGAAGCGACGAACCTGCCGCTTAGCGTGCTTGTTGTTCGGTCAGGAATTGCTGAAACTCCGGGAAATTTAGCAACGCTGCAAAGGACCGATCCGCCATGATTGTTTCTGGCTTTACAAAACCTTCGCTGACCGATTTGCGTAAATACTCGAGGGCGCACTCGTTTTTTCCCGAGCGAATGCAGCCCTTGGCCATGTAGTAGTTCATCGCCCCGCGTTCCGCGATGGCGGCATTGTTGGGCACAATCGCCGCGACGTGGTTTTCGAATATCTTCGGATCAAGGTCAAGGGCGGTTTGATAGCTTTCCCAGCCTTGCTGATATTTGTGTTGGGCGATCAGGTCGGTCCCGAGGTTCTTGCGCACAAGGGCGTTTTGCGGCTGCAATTTTAGGGCTTTGCGATACATGTGTTCAGCCTTGCGGTAACCCTTGAGTAGGTGTGAAGCAGCAGAGCCGCGACTAAGACCGCAGCACTTCCAAGCGGACGTGAACGAACGCAGTGGGCGAGATCGAGAACAAGTTGTCGAAGTTTACCAGCGGGCGGATTAAATTGATTCAAGCGCATATCTGCAATTCCCAGCATCATTTTTAAAGCTCAATATTGTTCCGTGTTGGTCTCGCGAGATGTGACGGTTGACATACAACATGAGCGGCCTTTTGGTTTCTCATTCTGCGCAGCCAAGTTTTGGCATTGAATGCACTTCAATCTGCGAAACTGTAGGCAGGTCCCAAGAGAGGCAAGCTTGTCGGCATTGCGCGTTCTCATCGCCGGAGGCGGCACCGGCGGTCACATCATTCCAGCACTTGCCGTGGCTCGCGAACTGGTGTCGCGCCACGATGCGGATGTGCTCTTTGTCGGCACTGCGCGCGGCATGGAAATGCGCCTGGTGCCAGAGGCAGGATTTCAACTGCGGCTGGTAGATGTTGGACCGCTCAAAAATGTGTCGTTCTACACGCGCCTGCGCACCATGCTCGAATTACCGCGCAGTGTGGCAGGCTGCAGAAAGCTGATTAAGGAATTCAAGCCCAATGTGGTTTTCGGCGTTGGCGGTTACGCGTCGGGCCCGGGTATGGCAGCGGCTTTGCAACTGCGCGTGCCCGCCATGGCGTTTGAGCCCAATGCGGTTCCCGGATTGGCCAACCGGCTGGTCGGCAAACGCGTGCAGGCAGCGGCTGTCAACTTCGCGTCGGCAGCGGCATGGTTTCATAACGTTGAGGTGACGGGAATTCCGGTGCGGCCGGAGTTTTTCACCCTGAAGCCACCGGTCGGCGACTCGCTGCACCTGCTGATTTTTGGCGGATCGCAGGGGGCACGGCTTTTCAATCTGACCTTACCCCTAATCATGCTTGATCTGCTCGACGCCGTGCCGGGACTCACCGTGCTGCACCAGAGTGGAGTGCGTCATCTGGAATCGACACAGGCGGCATATACTGCGAGCGGGGCCGATCCTGAAAGATGGAAGGTGAATCCTTTTTTCGATGACATGCCGGCGCGTTTCGCGCAAGCCAACCTGGTAATGGCGCGCAGCGGCGCGTCCACGGTTGCAGAGTTAGCCGCAGCCGGAAAGCCGGCCCTGCTGGTACCGTTTGCCGCCGCCGCCGACAATCATCAGAAACGCAATGCAGAGGAAATGGTGACTGCTGGAGCGGCCGTGATGCTGGAGGAGTTCGAATTGGCGAATCCGGCAAAATTGCTTACCGCTCTAAAGTTACTGCTGACTTCTCCTGCGCGGCTGGCATCGATGGCCGTTGCTGCGCGCACCCAGGCCCATCCTGGAGCAGCAGAGCGCATTGCCGATCAACTTGCTACTCTGGCCGGGCAGAGAATTGCGACCATCCGATAATGTCAAGCAATTATGCGAAGTGGATGATTCGCAACGGATCTGATAAGCGCAAAAACAAAAAGCCCGACTGCCGAAGCAGCCGGGCTTTGGGTGATTAGACGTTAGGTCTTACCGATGGCCGCCACCCCCGTGGCCACCGCCGCCAAATCCACCACCCCCACCTGCATGTCCACCGCCACTAAAGCCACCGCCTCCGCCAGCATGACCGCCACCGAAGCCGCCCCCACCGGCGTGTCCGCCGCCACTGTAGCCACCGCCGCCGCCGGGATGTCCGCCGCCGAAGCCGCCACCAGGATGTCCGCCGCTAAAGCCGCCGCCGGCATTTCCGCCGCCGAAGCCGCCGCCAGCGCGACCGCCAAATCCACCGGATACTCGGCCACCGCCACTAAACCCACCGTGCGGGCCGCCGCTGAATCCGCGCGGTTCTACGCCACCTCGCGCTCCGCCATTGTAGCCATATCCGCCACGGCCACCGTACGCATTACCGCCGCGGCCGTCACCATCACGGTCACGTCCCCCACGTCCGTATCCATCACGTCCGCCGCGCCCGTAGTCGTCGTCACGATCATGTCCACGGTACCCGTAGCCGCGGCCGTATCCATATCCGCCGCCATAGCCGTATCCATATCCGCCGCCGCCCCAGCCCCACCAAGGACCCGTACCGATGAAGAAGCCGCCGCTGTACCACTCAGGTCCGTAGTATCCATAAGGAGCGCAGGAGTAAGGATAATAGCTGTAATAGCCCCAATCGCATACGGGAGGCCCATATTCTATGGGAGCGCCGACTATCGCCGGGCCTACCCCGATTCCTACAGAAATTTGAGCCTTGGCCGACGCGAATGGCAGTGCGAACAGCATTGCAACAAGAACCAAGCGGAAATTCTTCATTATGTCCTCCGACGTGCTGCCCGTCCTGCCGTTCCGGCCCGGGATTATATTTCCAGCACCTGCTGACTTGAGTTTCTTCGCTCTGGCCAGCTTCTATACATCTAAACAATACAATTGAAGATTAGTTGCGGTACTGCAAAAGATTCCGGCGCGATGACCCGTCCGGCGGTCCGAGCCCGTGGTTAGCTGAAAAGTTGCTCGTCAGTTAAAACCGATGGGAAAGAAAACGGCCTCCCGCCGGGGGAGACCGTTTTCTGTAACTCGCTACTCAGGGTTAGCGGCGGAATTCGCGATCGTAGTTGCGACCCCGCTCTTCGTGCCGGTCGAGACCCCGGTCGCGGTCATCGCGGCGCTCGAAATCTCGTCCGCGATCATAGTGGCGTTCGAACTCACGGCCACGTTCGCGATCAAATCGTGCGTAGCGGTCGCGGTCACCGTCGAAGCGAGCATAGCCATACCCTTCGCGTACTCCAACAAAGTTCCACCGTCCGGGGATCCAATAGCCGTCGTCCATGTAGCCGTTGACCCAAACATACCCCGCTCCGGGGCACGGAGGAACATAGGCCACCGGCCCACCAGCATAAATCCTAAACTCGGCTGCCTGGGCCGTGGTCGCTCCAAGGCCTAAACCGCCAGCCAATACTGCTACACCAAGCATTAAGCTCTTCATGCTGCTCATAATTCCTCCATCCGGCCCAGCCAGATCGCGTTCCAGCGAGATGGCCGCTCCGGCTGCCACATCCTTGAGGCTTGTATATTGCTGCCTCCCAGTCGCGCCGGTTATGTGTAGTGCAAACACTGCCTATTCAGAAGGTTGCGGATTCTGCTGCAAATAAATATGCGCAACATTTCGCCGGAGTCGGTGTCGTCGCGTGGCCACGATGCGCGAAAGTAAAAGTCACAAGGGGTTCAAGTGAGACTAACTATTGGTGTAATATGGCACCAGGACAAGGATTGAATGGCAGACACAAAAACGGTACATACCACCCCGGAAAACATCGGTTCCACAAAAAAGCTGAAGCTGCATCGACGCGCTTCCGCAGCCAAGCCCGGCCTTCGCCCTGAATCTGCGCGGACCCTCGTCAGCCAGGCGTTTGACGCTGATCGTGGATTCTCGAAGGTCGACGCATTCCACCTGTTCGAGCGGATAGCGGCGACCTCGGCCTTGCCCCTGGGCAAGTTGCGGGCCGAGTTGATTCCCGATTCAAGCTGGAAGCGCGCTCGTAAGACGCTCGGTCCTCAAGCAAGCCAGACCACCGCGCGGCTGCGTCATGTGCTGGCGATCGCGGAGCGGGTGTGGGGTAACGAGAATGACGCTACCGAGTGGTTGAATAGCCCCCATCCAGAATTGCAGGGCTCTACCCCGCTGTCGCTGTTGCGCACTGAAACGGGAGGCCGGGCCGTAGAGGCGCTCCTGGGCGCTCTCGAGTTCGGTTTTCCTGTCTAGATGATTGTCTTCAGGATGCATGCGGTCAGCCATGGCGTGTTCGATACGACGGGCGCATTTTTGCAGCCTGGCCGGTGGCACTCCGCAGGAACGAGGGTCGTCTATACCGCCCAACACGCCAGCCTAGCGGTTCTCGAAACGCTGATTCACGCCGGTGGGAAGAAAATTCCTCCACGATCCCTTACGCGTATTGTGGTGCCCGATGACCTTGTGGTCGAGGACGCCGCATGGATGGGGACGCCCACCTCCCAAGCCTTCGGAGACGCATGGGTCAAGCGGGCCAGCAGCGCAGTTTTGCGTGTACCCAGCGTAGCGGTAAATCAGATGGAATCCAACTTTGTGCTGAATCCTGCCCATCCGGGCTTTGCGCGCATAAAACATGACGCTGCGGAGAAGTACGTCTTCAATCCACGTTTCTTTCTGATGCCCTGAGCAGGCGGCGTGGCGGCTGCGACAAAGCTTTGGCCCCTCGGGTGATAGCCTTGATTTTCAACCCTAATGTTTGCCACTTCTCAGCACGCGCACTTTATCGGTATCGGCGGCATCGGCATGAGCGGCATTGCCGAGATTCTGCTGAGTATGGGAATCAAAGTCTCTGGTTCCGATCTGCGGCGGGGTCCGGTAACCGACCGGCTGAGTCAACTTGGCGCGCAGGTGTACGAAGGACACCAGGCTTCAAACGTCGCGGGCGCAACGGTGGTTGTAACCAGTTCCGCCGTGTCCCCTTCAAATCCTGAAGTAGTCGAAGCTCGCGCACTCAAAATACCCGTCATACAGCGCGCTGAAATGTTGGCTGAACTGATGCGCCTCAAGTACGGCATCGCGATCGCGGGCATGCACGGTAAAACGACCACGACTTCAATGGTAGCGGCGGTGCTCTCTGCTGGTGGGCTCGACCCTACAGTGGTGGTGGGTGGCCGCGTCGATGCGCTCGGATCGAATGCAAAACTGGGAACGACACAATACCTGGTCGCCGAGGCGGATGAGAGCGACCGCTCGTTTCTCAAGCTTTCGCCAATCCTGGCGGTGGTCACAAATCTCGATCGCGAACACATGGATTGTTACCGCGACATGGCCGACGTTGAGAATGCCTTTCTCGCTTTCATGGATAAAGTACCGTTTTATGGCGCGGTGACGGCCTGTATCGACGACGCCGTATTGGCAGCAATTCTGCCGCGTGCGCGGCGACGCATCTTCACATACGGTGCGGCAGCCGCGGCCGATTTTCGGCTTGACCATCTTGAGACGGAGCCCGGCTGCTACTCGCGTTTTACTGTGACGACCGCCGCAGGGCCGCTCGGGCCGTTTGAATTGCATGTGCCGGGGCGACACAATGTGCTCAACGCTACAGCGGCGGTGGCAATTGCACATCAGCTGGAAGTAGACGCGAGCAAGATTGCTGCGGGGCTAAAAAGTTTTCGCGGTGTCGACAGACGCTTCCAGATTCACGGCAAAGCGCGCGGAGTTACAGTCGTCGACGACTATGGACATCATCCGACAGAGATTCGCGCTACATTGGCGGCAGCGCGTGAATGTGGCCCACGACGCGTTCTGGTTGTCTTTCAGCCGCATCGGTATTCGCGCACGCTTGATCTGCTTGAACAATTCAGCAGTGCATTCGGAGACGCCGACAGCGTGATACTGCTTCCTATCTATGCGGCCAGCGAAGAGCCGATTCCGGGCGTGTCGGCACAGATGCTTGTGGACAAGATCAAAGGGCCGCAGGTCGAGTTCGCTCCTGACTTTGCCGCTGCAATCGTGACGGTCACCCGGCAGGCACAAGAGGGAGACATGATCCTGACCCTCGGCGCCGGGAGCGTGAGTCACCTCGCGCCGCAGATCCTCGCGGCACTGGAAGCGAACTGAAAATTTGGGCCGGAGATGGGCGTATTATGCGCATTGCACTCGCTGCTTAAACGGTTTACTGCGATGATCAGGCTCTGCTATCATCCCGCTGGCAAAACTCTGTCTCTTGCAAGGAGCACGAAATGACGGTCGGTTCTCGTAGAGGATTTTTGAAGGCGGCTTCAGCTGTGGCGGCCGGGTTTGCGGTTTCAAGCCGCGCCACGGTTTGGGCTGCAGAGGATAAGGCTCCGGGACCGGTGAAAGTGTGGGGAACGTTTCGTGACCGCCGCCACGCCGCACTTGAGCCTCTGGCGTGGAAGCCCACAACGCAGATCGCTGCTGACGCAATTTTGTTGAATGTACATGTGCCGCGACAAGAGATGCTTGGCTTCGGTGCAGCGATCACCGATGCTTCGGCGTACGTGCTAAGCCGCCTTAACGATAACGACCGGCAAGCGGTGATGCGTGAGTTGTTTGCTCCCGATCAGTTGGCTCTGAATGTTTGCCGCACTTGTATCGGTTCGAGCGACTATTCACGTACGGCGTACACCTTCGATGAGAGTCCTGAGCCCGATCCTGAGTTGAAGAAATTTTCAATCGATCACGACAAAGCGTACTACCTGCCCATGTTGCGCGAGGCACGCAAAGCCAATCCGGAACTGTTCTTGTTCTCGTCTCCGTGGACGCCGCCGGGATGGATGAAGTCGAGCAACTCGATGCTTGGCGGAGCGATGCGCAAGCAGAGTTATGATCCTTACGCTCGCTACTTCCTAAAGTTCCTCGAGGCATACAAGGCTGAGGGTGTGGTCATCGACGCGGTGAGCGTGCAAAACGAAGCCGACGCCGAGCAGGAAGGGCGCATGCCGGCTTGTCTGTGGTCGCAGGAGCATGAGATCGAGTTTGTAAAGAGTCATCTTGGACCCACGCTGCGCAAGGCAGGCCTGGATACAAAAATCTGGGTACTCGATCACAATTACAACCTGTGGGGCCGCGCGATTGACGAGCTCAGTGATCCCGCAGCCTACCAGTACATTGATGGCATCGCATGGCACGGTTATGTTGGCGAACCGTCGGCAATGAGCCGCGTGCACGATGCATTCCCGCAGAAGAATGCGTATTGGACCGAAGGCGGCTCCGATATTACGGCACCAGATTATCAGACGGATTTTACGAAGTGGGCAGACCAGTTTAACGGCATCCTCAATAACTGGGCACGCTCTATCACGGCATGGAACATCGCGCTCGATGAGAAGGGCAATCCGAATATTGGCCCGTTCCCCTGCGGCGGAGTGGTCACGGTGGATAACACAACGCATAAGGTTACCCTCAGCGGCCAGTACTGGGCGTTCGCGCACTACTCAAAACATGTGCAGCGCGGCGCGCGTGTTTTTGCCACGGACGGAGTCGGTGGTGTCGGCGCAGGCGTCGATGTTTCGCACACGGGATTTTGCAACCCCGACGGCAGTTGTGTTGCGGTGGTTGCAAATCGCGGTGCGCAGAAGCGCGTGCAACTGGTGCTTGGGTCGAAGGCGCTGGATGTAGATCTGCCGGCCGACTCGGTGCAAACTCTGCATTGGGCGTAAGTAAGATGAGCCGGTGAGAGCTTATTGCATTGAGTTTCCACGCCCCGTAACGGTGCGGATTCCCTTTAGCGGGCTTGCGAAAAAAAGCCCCTGAATGCGGGCTATAGTTGAGCCTGGCGATTCTCCCGATCTAGCTCAGGCGTGGCACAACGCGATAATCAAACCCGGCCCCTCGTGTGGGAAGACGATACATCCGCGGAACCCCGTTTCCGGCGCGTGCAGCCGGGTGTGCCTCTTTCGGGGCGCGGATTACCGGGTATGCCAGTGGACATGGAGAATGCGGACGGCGAGGGTTTTGCGGCGCGCGACCGGGTGCGAAAATTCTCCGACGATCCGCACAGGCCATGGTGGCGTCCGGCAAGCACGATAGGCCGTGTGTCCCTGGCTGCGGGAGCATTATTCGTTCTCACTGTAATGGCGGTTTCAGCTTTTGCGACGAAGCGATTTTTCGAGCGCGATTCTCGGTTTCGCATCGCCGGAACCAGCAATATTCAAGCGACCGGCCTGGCTGAACTCAACCGCTCCGAAATGCTCCCGGTCTTTGGCGAAGATGTGGGACGCAATATCTTTTTCGTTCCGCTGGGCGAACGGCGCAAGCAATTGGAAGAGATTCCGTGGGTCGAGCGGGCCACTGTGATGCGCCTGATGCCCGATCAAATCCGTGTAGCGATTGTCGAGCGGCAGCCGGTAGCTTTTGTTCGCCAAGGCCAGCAGATCGGCCTGGTCGATAGCAACGGCGTGCTGCTTGCCATGCCGGCCTCAACCATGGCCAAGCACAACTACTCGTTCCCCGTGGTGACAGGTATCGATGGCCGCGACCCGATCGCCTCGCGCAAAACGCGGATGGCTGTCTATCAGCGCCTGTTGGGCGAACTCGATGCCAATGGCCAGCATTTGTCTGACCAGCTTTCGGAGATTGACCTGACCGATCCCGAAGATGCGCGCGTTCTGATGCCGGAGCAGGGTACTGACATACTTGCCCACTTCGGCGAAGATCGCTTTCTCGAGCGCTACCAACGCTACAAGGCGCACATCGCGGATTGGCGTCAGCAGTATCCAAAATTGGCAGAAGTCGACCTTCGCTACGACCAGCAAGTAGTGCTGCAGATGATGCCCGGTAGCAATGCCGCGCCCGCATCGGTGAGCGCAACCGACGTTAGCCCCGAACAGGCGAATGCACAGACGCCCAGCGGTGAAAAAGCAAAAGCGAAACCGGCGGCAGCGAAGGTTGAAGAGCCAAAACATGTGCGAGGTAATAAGCCAGTCAGGGCCCGCGCAATTACTAGACCTGCAACGAAGTCGCGGTCCGCAAAGAACAAGACCATTCAGAAAAAGAAGCACGCTCAAACGAATCGCGCCGCGATGGATACGTCCGAACCTAAATCCGTTGTAAAACCGCACCCCACCGGTCTAGTGGGGCAAGGTCAGTGAGCCTTTACCGATGAACGAAAAGCAAGACAACCTGATCGTAGTGCTAGACATTGGCAGCGCATGGACGCGCATGCTCGCCGCGGACGTGAACGAGGGCGCGCTGCGGTATCGCGGCCATGGCATGGTGGAATCGGCAGGCATGCGCAAGGGCCTCATCTCTGACCTCGGTCCTGCCGCCAAAGTGGTCAAGGCGGCAAGCGAACGCGCGGAGTGGGTGGCGCGCGCCAACATAGATCACTGCGTGGTAGGGATAGGCGGTCCGCACATCCGCGGCCTCAATACCAATGGAGGCCTGGACCTTGGCAGCCGCATGCGCGAGATTACGCGCGACGATGTGCGTGCTGCGGTTGAGAGGGCGCGGGCAGTAGAGCGCCCGCCGGATCGCGAAATTCTGCATTTGCTGCCGCGCCAATTCATTCTCGACGATCAACCCGGCATCTTCGATCCGGTGGGCATGGTGGGCGCGCGTCTTGAGGTCGATCTGCATATCTCGACGTGCTCGGGCAGCGCTCTGCAAAGCACGGTGACCTGTGCCAATCGCGCCGGGCTTGAAGTTTCAGAGGCGGTACTTGAATCGATTGCCGCTGCTGAAGCTACGCTCTCGGCAGATGAGCGCGAATTGGGGGTGTGCTTGCTCGATATCGGTGCCCACTCGAGCGACCTCGTGGTATTTTTCGAGGGCGCCGTGGCGCATACCGCTTCTGTTCCAATCGGTGGCGCGCACTTTACCAACGATCTAGCGGTCGGTTTGCAGATGCCAGTGGCGCAGGCCGAAGAATTGAAACGCCAATACGGTCATGCGGTGGTAACCGCGGTTCCGCTTGAGGCGGAGATTGAGATTTCAAACCCCGAGCCGCAGCGTCTCGCCCTGCGCAACCTTGCGGAAATCCTCGAGCCGCGTGCGCGCGAGTTGCTGTATTTTGTAAAGGAGAGTTTGCGCCAAGGCGGAGTGGTCGATGCTCTAGGTGCGGGTTGCGTGCTCACCGGCGGTGGCGCGATGCTTCCCGGTATGCTGGATGTAACGGAGAGCCAGTTGCGGGTCCCGGCGCGGACAGGGATGCCGGTTCGTCTTTCAGGCATGCCCGGCGAACTGGTTCACCCGGCTTTCTCGACTGTCATCGGACTGCTTTTGTATGCCCATCGTACCCGGGTGATACGCGCGGCAGAGAATAATAGTCTGCGAGCCAAAGTGCGGGCCATGTTTGCAGCAAGTTTTTAGCCCAGGAGTCGTGTCTTTGATGAATCAAGAGTCGGAAGCAGCTAAGGATCAGCAGAAGAATGAAGCCGGAGAGATGCGCATCCAGTTTCATGAGGAGAGCCCTCGCGGGGCCCGCATCAAGGTCATCGGCGTCGGCGGCGGCGGGGGAAACGCTGTCAATCGCATGATCCAGGCGGGATTGGAGGGCGTGGAGTTTATCGCCGCCAATACCGACGTCCAGGCGCTCAAGCTGTCGCAGGCTCCGGTCAAACTTCAACTTGGCGTGCGACTCACTTCGGGGCTTGGTGCGGGCGCTAATCCGGATGTAGGACGTCGCGCCGCTCTCGAAGATTCGGAAAAAATCATTGAGGCACTTGAGGGCGCAGACATGGTGTTTGTCACCGCGGGACTAGGCGGCGGCACGGGCACAGGCGCCGCACCGGTCATCGCCTCGCTGGCCAGCGAAATGGGGATTTTGACGGTTGCAGTGATTACGCGTCCATTCGGCTTTGAAGGCAAGCGCCGTTTGCAGCAGGCAGAACGCGGCCTGAAGGAATTGCTCGAGAGCGTAGACACGATGATCGTGATCCCCAACGAGAAGCTGCTGGCGGTGGCCAAGGACGCTGGGTTCTTTGAAAGTTTCCGGATTGCCGACGATGTTTTGCGCCAGGGCGTGCAAGGAATTTCGGACATCATTACGATTCCCGGCATCATCAACCGCGACTTCGCGGACGTTAAGACCACGATGGCCGGCATGGGTCACGCGGTGATGGGCACGGCGGTGCGATCGGGTGAAAATCGTGCCATTGAAGCGGCGCAGGCGGCGATGGCTTCGCCTTTGCTCGAGGCCGGCGCCATTGACGGAGCGCGTGGCATCCTGATCAACATCACCGGTTCCAGTTCGCTGAAGCTTTCTGAGGTTAACGAAGCATCTTCTCTGATTCAATCCTCGGCGCACGAGGACGCCAACATTATCTTTGGCGCGGTTCTGGACGAGCGCATGGGAGATGAGGTCAAGATTACCGTGATCGCCACAGGTTTCCGCGACCAGATGCCAGAGCGGCGCGCGCGCATGCTGAGTGTCGATGACACCCCGGTCGTCTCGGTTCCTGTGGTAGCGCCCGACACATGGCTACGCGAACCGGCCGGTCCGCCGCCACCGCCCCCTGTGCCCGCTCCTCCAAAATTTATGAGTGAAGATGAAGATTTCGATGAGCGCGATTTGGAGCCGTTTTTGCCGGTATCGATGGAGGCATCGAAGCCGCCGAGCGTCAAAAGAATAGAGGTTTCTAGAGTAGAGGTTCCTGAACCAGCTTTGGTGTCGGCACAGGGAAAACCGCGATTCGCAGAAATGGCAGAGGAATCTGGATACGCGCCACTGCATAGGGAATCTGCATCAGACTTTGGTAATGGGGTGCAAATCCCGGCGGCGACTGCCGTCGAGGGTGTAAAGGCGGCCGTAAGTCCTTTCGCCGAGCAGCATGATGAAACAGACAGAGATCTCGATGTTCCCGCATTCATGCGCCGACTAAAGTTTTGAGGCATTGGGAACTTCGAAGGTACTTGCGATTATTCAATCCGGCTGTATAGTTCATGTTAGCTCTTGAAAACAGAACGCAACAGTGGTGACCAGGTCGGTTTAGATGTCTTCCCTATCATTGTCAGACTAGTAAACACTGGGGCTCTGGGGTGACACTGCTCACATACTTTTACGCGGGAATCCGCGATAAGGGAAGTGACGAAAGTTAAGAGTGCGGACAGGCCAGGTGTCGGCTGGCACGAAACATTTTCGGGGGATTTGTCTGGATGAGATTGTCTTGCGTACTAGCCTTGGGGCTCGCAGTGGTCGGGTGTGGTGCATACGGGAGTCGCGCAATTGCGCTGAACGTTCCGCACACTCTGCATCACTCAAAATCATCGGGCCAGCGGCTCAATATCGGCAGACACGCGAGGAGCCATAACGCCGGCGCTGCGCTTCACTCTGCCACGCCCAAGCTTTCGTCATCCCATTCCGCTCTAGCCACACCGCATTCTGCCGCAGCTTCGGTGCACCATAGAGTTCATTCATCCGCCGCCGACAGGGCCACAATTCGCCGTCTCGCCCTGACCACACGTCATCATCATTACTACGAACACTTCACCGCGAGCTCGTTTTCTAATGGCAATACCTTTGAGGGCGATGTGACCGCCGGTGAGGATCCAGTCGTTCGCCAAGCTGCGGTCGACGCGCTGGGTGACATGAACGGGACGGCGGTAGTAATCGATCCTTCGAATGGCCGTATTTTGGCAATGGTGAATCAGAAGCTGGCGCTTTCGCCGGGCGCGGAACCGTGCTCGACGATTAAGCTGTCGGTGGCCATGGCTGCCTTGTCCGAGGGTTTGGTAACCAGAGACACCAAGGTGCAACTGGCTGGTTTCCGCATGAACATGACGGATGCTCTGGCCAAGAGCAACAACCTCTATTTCGAAGAGCTCGGCCGCGAATTAGGCTTTGACCGCGTGCGCCACTATGCCACGCAGTTCGGTCTCGGAGAGATGGCAGGCTACAAAATTGCCGGCGAGCAACTAGGCAAGTACCCCGACACAGTGTTGCCAGCCTCAGAAGGCGGCGTCTCGCGCATGTGCAGCTTTGGGCAAGGAGTTTCGATGACTCCCTTGCAGCTGGGCGCGTTTGTGGCGGCGATAGCCAACGGCGGCACTCTCTATTATCTTCAACATCCGACAACTACGGCAGAGCTTTCCACCTATACGCCCAAAATCAAGCGGACACTCGACATCGCTCGCTACGTTCCTGAACTGCAGGACGGCATGGCCGGCGCGGTCGAATATGGAACCGCACGACGCTTGCGCGCCAATTTCCAGGAGCTTCCCGTTTTCGGCAAAACCGGCACATGCTCTGACAAGGGTACTCGGTTTGGATGGTTTGTCTCGTACTCCGAAGCGCCGCAAGGCAGCCTTGTAACCGTGTTTTTCCTCGAGGGCGGCAGGCCAACATTTGGCCCCCGTGCCGCGGAGTTGACCGGCGAATTCTATAAGAATCTTTGGGAACGGAACTACTTTGCGGGCAAAGGTTCGCTACAGGCAGCCCATGCCGCTTTGCCGGTCCCGGCGGTAGCCGCTATTCAATAGCTCCAAATATGGAAGTTTTCAACCGTGCTAAAGAAGCCGCCTTTCTCGGGCGGCTTTCCCTTTGCAGCCACAAACAGTTTGATTAGGCTGAAACATATTGGCCGCTGCTTCATCCCATAGAAGAGTCCCGACTATCAATGGCGACCCTTGGCAGAGGCGTCCGGTAGCAACACTCAATTCGTTAGCGAATGGAATTCCGATGGCCCTTCCCACGCAAATTCTTATCACCTATGGCTACCTGCTGCTGTTCGCTTGGATTCTGGTGCAGCAACTGGGAATTCCCTTGCCGGCGACACCGATTTTGCTGGCCGCGGGTGCGCTTTCAGCCGAGCAGCAACTGAGCTTTGGCGGCGCGCTGCTGGCAGGCTTGGTGGCCTCACTCATTGCGGATACGACGTGGTTTCTGATTGGCCGGCGCTATGGCCACCAGGTGCTGCGATTTCTCTGCAAGTTGTCGATGGAGCCGACGATTTGCGTGCGGCGGACTCAGGATTCGTTTGGGCGACGCCACGGTGTGACGCTGCTGTTTGCGAAATTTGTGCCGGGGCTGGCAACGCTGGCTGCGCCGGTCGCCGGGCAAAATGGGATGGCGCTGGGCTCCTTCCTGTTTTTCGATTCCATCGGAGCGACCCTGTGGTTGACCGCTATGCTGGCGGCCGGGCGCCTGTTTGGCGACGCCCTCAAGCGCGATCCGACTTTGCTTAACTGGGTGGCGCGCTTCTCTGGTGCGTTGCTGGTGTTGGCAATTCTCGGTTTCTTTATTGGGCGTGTGTATCGTCGCAGACTGGTATTGCGAAAGCTCGTAGCAGCGCGTCTTGAGCCTCTTGCACTGAAGGAGCAATTGGACGCGGGAGAACAGGTTTATATTGTCGACCTGCGCCATCCGCTGGAGTTACTCGCTGATCCCTTTACGTTGCCGGGGGCGTTCCACTTTTCGCCGGATGCGTTGGCAGCGCGCCATCTCGAGATACCTCGCGACCGCGATGTGGTGCTGTTCTGCACCTGTCCCAGCGAGGCCACGGCCGCTAAAACGGCCATGACCCTTCATAAGCTAGGCATTGAACGGGTTCGTCCTTTGCGCGGCGGCTACGACGAATGGAAGCGGCTCGGCTTCCCGCTCGATGCGGTCGCTCCAGTGATCGTAACCGCGCCCATAGTTCAGATAACGAAGTGACCTCAAGCCTTCGTTTTGATTAAAGCCGCAATGGCGGTGCCGATCGGGGAACCCAGGCCGCTACATGCGTCTGGTCCGGATGCGGCGCTGAAAAATCCGTTGTCTCCGGATGTGATGTCGTGAAACGCCTGGGGATTTTGCCACAGGGTCGGAGTGACGAAGCCGAGCTTGATTCCAAACGCGGCAAACAGCCCGGCATACAGTGGCGCAACCGCGCTGGTGCCGCCTACTACGGTCTGCGATCCGTGCACGGTAACGTCGTATCCCGTGTTCGGATCAGCATCGCCGGCAACATCGGGCACCATGCGCCCTTTGCCTCCGGTAGTATTGGCGGGCGCGGCCGGCGCGCCAATCTGAAACTCCTGCACTGGAAAAATCGTTGAATAGCCGCCGCCCGTTCCCTCGCCGTCGGTCTTGCCCGGATTGTCGTTCCACACGACCTCGGTGTTTGAGGATTTGTAGGTTCCTCCACAACCGATTACATGCGGACATGAGGAAGGCACATCCACGTTGGCGGGCGTCGCGCCGCCATCGCTCGAGTCGTTATCGCCTGAGGCGGCAAATATCACCATCCCCAGATCAGTCGCCGTTGCGGCTGCCGATTCCATTTCCTGGGCCGGCACGGTGCCCCAATTCGCCTCATCAGCGCCCCACGATATTGAACAGACCGAGCATCCGTCTTCGGCCGCTTTTTTGACCGCCGAAGCAATGTCTTGCGACCAGTACATGCGGATGGTGGCGGCTTTTCCCGTAGCCGCATAATACGCCGCGCCGGAGACTTGAATATCGAGCGCAACTTCATAGTCGGGGTCGCTCGCCGAGCCAGTGCTTTGATTGGGACTGTTTTTGGTGCCATCCACGGAGACGTCGGTGATTTTTGGTACCGGCTGATTGATATTTTTGAAGTACAAATCCATATCGGCCTTCACCCAGCCGCCGCCTAGTTCGACAATGGCGATCACTCCGCCGCCCGGTAAGCTTTGCGGCCATTGATAGGCGGCGCACAAGTTGGGAATACTCCAAGGAACCGCAGCTGCGGTTCCGATGCGAATTTGCCGGGTAAACCTGCGCAACTTGAAATACGGCCTGCACTTGACCAATGGGGAGGGCGGGGTCATTGCTAGCTCCTTTTTATTGAAAAATTGCTGACATCTGGCCGCGAGTATTGCACACGTGTGCAAACCAACGCAAAGGGGCCATGCGCAATGGTTGAACCTAAGCTAACGCCCTTTGCCAGGTTACGGCGTTCCGGTTAGGAATGTCGCGAGCCGGCCGCAAATTGTGATGGCTGATACTGAAGAAACGCCAAATCAACAACTTGAAGGGTAAACTGGACAACCATGTGTTCCCGGTATCCATCTCATTCGTATTCGCCATGCAAAGTAGGTGAACGTGCAAGACCATCTCTCGATATTCACGAATGATCCAGACTTCGTCGAACTTTTACGCGAACAGTCGATGTCCTTGTCGTTTGATGAGGACCGCATCATTTTTATGCAAGGCGAGGTTCCCGACGGTCTCCACATCTTGCACGAGGGTGTGGTCTCACTCTCTTCTATCTGCGCGGAAAACATGTTCGTCATCTATCGTCAAGCCTCCTCGCCTGCTTTGCTGGGACTAGCGGGGGTGCTCGGGAATGAACCGCACGCGTTCACTGGTATTGCGAGGAAAGGTGCACGCCTCAGTTTTATCGATCGCAAAAGTTTGGGAACATTGATCGAGTCGAGCCCGCTCTTTTCCCTTAAGGTTGTGCAGCTGTTTGCAACCGAGGTAGATGCAGCCCGCCGCGCCGTTCTCGATCAACTGCGAAGGCCCGCGCCAAATGCGTCTAGTGACGAGCACGTTGACAGTGGCACGTTGCTAGGCGATAGCGCTCGAGAGGCATAGCAGTTTGAGAGTTGGTATCAACCGAAAGCACGCACTCAAGTGGCTTTTTAATCAAGAGAAAGCCCCCTCTCACCGGGTTCAAGAAACTGCGTGCATCTTCAAACTGCTCTAGTATGGAAAGGGACGGTAACCACCGCCCGGAGCATACATTCCTTGGCCTATAACGATCTGCGCGAATGGATCAAAACCCTAGAAAAACAAGGCGAATTGAAGCGCATTCGCGAAGAAGTGTCCCCAGATTTGGAAATCACCGAGATTACCGACCGTATGTCAAAAGTCGGTGCCCGAGCGGGTGCGGCAGCGAATGCGGCGCACGGGAAGTATGCTCCCGGTGGCCCCGCATTGCTGTTTGAAAATATAAAAGGTCATCCCGGCCACAAGGTCCTGATCAACCAGTTTGGCAGCGAACGGCGCATGGCTCTCGCCCTGGGCGTGGAGCGACTCGACGAGATCGCCAGTCGCATCACGGGCCTCATGAACGTCAAGGCGCCCGAGGGACTGCTTGACAAGCTTAAAATGCTACCGCAGCTAGGCGCGCTCACCAGTGCATTTCCCAAGACCGTGAACGCTAAGGACGCACCCTGCAAAGAAGTCATTCTTCGCGACAATTTCGATCTCAATGCGTTTCCAATTTTGAAGTGCTGGCCGCATGACGGCGGCCGGTTTATCACGCTACCGTGCGTGCATACGCGCGACCCGCGTTCGGGCAAACGCAATATTGGGATGTATCGCATGCAGGTATACGACGGGCAAACTACCGGCATGCATTGGCAGCGGCAAAAAGTTGCTGCCGAGCACTATCGCGAGGCTCTGCGTAATGCGGCATCGGCAGCCTCGACGACCGATTCAAAGACGGCTCGCGTAGCGGCAATGGCCGAGTCGGCAGGGGGCAGCGTCGCGATTCCCGATGGCCCAATTGGCGGATTACCGCAAGTCGCGATGGGTAATCTGAAGGGCTCGCGGCTCGAGGTTGCGGTAGCGATTGGGACCGATCCGGCTACCACGTTTTCGGCGATTGTTCCAGCACCGCCTGAAGTCGAGGAGTTCATGATTGCGGGCTTTTTACGCGGCAAGCCAGTCGAAATCGTCAAATGCGAGACCGTCGATCTTGAAGTACCCGCGCAGGCGGAGATCATTCTCGAGGGATACGTCGAATTGGGTGAACTGCGCAGCGAGGGCCCTTTCGGCGACCACACCGGCTTTTACACCATGGCGGAGGACTATCCGGTCTTTCACCTCACCTGCATTACGCACCGCAAGGACCCGATCTATGCAGCCACGATCGTTGGCAAGCCTCCTATGGAGGATGCCTGGATGGGCAAGGCGGTCGAGCGCATTTTCCTGCCTGCGATGAAGATGACGATTCCAGAATTGGTCGATATTCATCTGCCGATTGAGGGCGTGTTTCATAACCTGATGCTGGTGTCGATTCGCAAGAGCTATGCCGGTCAGGCACGTAAGGTGATGAATGCGATCTGGTCGCTGGGCCAGGCCATGTTTACCAAGTGCATCGTGATTGTCGATGAAGATTGCGATGTGCAGGATGTGGGCGAAGTGGTGCTGCGCGTGACTAACAACATTGACCCGGAACGCGACATCCAATTCATGATGGGACCTGTCGATTCGCTTGATCACTCGTCGCGGCTGCCCAATTACGGATCAAAGATGGGCATTGACGCGACGCGCAAATGGAAGGCGGAGGGCTTTGACCGTCCTTGGCCGGCGATGATCGAAATGGACCGTGGGACCAAGGCCAGAGTGGATTCTTTGTGGGCAAAACTCGGACTGTGAAATTCTGTTTGGAAAGCTCTGCTATAGGTAAACCCTTGCGTGGGTTGTGGAGGGTTATTACCCTCATAGCGCTCGTGCTGGGGGCGATTCCGATTGGTGCACAGCAGGCGCCAGATACGTTTCGCTGGATCGATTTTCATTCCGCCAAGGACCAGGATGTCGTTGTGTGGGTGACGCGCGCGCTCGATGGGCAGCGATGGACCTCCATTCGGGATATCGGCGTGGAATATGATGCTGCTCTCGTATTCACCAGCATGCGCGCCGGACCGCAGGCGGCGGGAAACGCGGATACGCTATCGGCGTGGAGCGTCTCGCTGACGACCCGTGCGGTGACGCCCCTGCTCAGTGGAGTGAACCTGCGCCTGCTCGACTGGATGCTTTTTGCCGAAGGCAAGCCGCGGGAATTGGGCGCTCTGTATGACAACTGCCGTGATTGCGAAGCTACAACATTCTTCACCGCTTTCTACTACGATCTGCGATCGCATGGCTGGGCAGCGCGCTGGATGCGGGGAGGGCAGGCGGTGCCGGTCTGGACCTCGGCTGCACCGCCCGGCGTAACACAAACGCAAATCTATGCCGCAATGGCCGATCCCAACGGCCACGAAACGTTTGGCACGTGGAATCACTTGGAGTATGGCAATCAAAAAGCAGCGGAAGATTTTGTCTATCGCTACGACCTCGACCCGAGCGGCGGCATCGAGCGCACGCAACTGCTATTTGGACGCGATGCGGCAGCCATGAAGCTGCGTCTGTGCCGCCCTGACGATACGGTGGCCGATCTGGCGCGCGGGCAAGACAGCATGCTCTGCCAGAAAGGTCAAAAAATGCGTTGGGAGCGTAAGCCGGTGACCACGCCTCCCGCACATAATCAGGGCCAGTCTTCTCCGCCCGGGGCTCGCCATTAGTGCTTGAACCTGTGCGCTCGAAAGAAGACTGCGTTCGTGCGTATCGCATTAAGTCGAGTCATTTGAACACTTGCAGTTGACTCAATGCTGTTGTGAATCTCTAATGGCTGGATGTTGGAGGCTAAGACAAATATTCCCTCTTCATCGGCATCCAAAGTCGTGATGAGGTTAAAAATGAAGACCTTTCCTGGATTTACTGTTTTGGCCACGCTTACTATCGTGGCCGCCGCCTCCGGCGTCGTGGGCTGTAAAAGCAACCAAACCCCTGCGAATCAAAACACGGCCACCACGCAAGGTCAACCTCAAGACCCATCCCAAGACCCGGCGATGGCGAACGTCGCTCCGATTTCAAATACCACAACCGGAGCGCCGGCTCAGAATGCCGGAACCTATGACCCGAACGCACCGGCAAACGGGCAATACAGCGCTCCCAATGCACCGCCAAACACCGGGCAATATGCACCCAATAATGGGCAATACGCACCGCCGCAGCGTCGTTCAAGGCGGTCGTCCTCAGATCGGTATGCGGATAACTCTCGATCCAACTCTGACCAGGGATACAACTCCGGCCAAGGCTACAACTCCGACCAGAGCTACAACTCTAATCAGGGCTACAACTCGGACCAAGGCTACAACTCTGACCAGTATGGGTCGAACAACTACGACTCTGGGTATTACGAGCCTGTCGAATACGCGCAGCAGCCCCCTCCCCCCCTACCCCGATACGATCAGCCATCCTGCCCTGGCGATGGGTACCTATGGACGCCGGGATATTGGAACTATTCATCGGATGGTTATTACTGGGTTCCCGGGGCCTGGGTGGCAGCGCCGTATCAAGGTGCCTTGTGGACTCCCGGCTACTGGGGTTATGATCGCGGGCGTTACGGTTTTCACCGCGGCTTTTGGGGCCGTCACATCGGCTACTATGGCGGCATAAACTACGGTTTCGGCTACGTCGGATCGGGCTACCAGGGCGGTTATTGGAATGGCGACCGTTTTGACTACAACCGCTCGGTAAACAATGTAAACCCGACCGTAGTCAAAAACGTGTACAACTACACCGTAATCAACAACACCACCACCACAGTGAATAATGTGAGCTATAACGGTCCAGGCGGAGTGCAGGTGCAACCGCGTCCCGCCGAGATTGCCGCCCTGCATGAGCAGCACACACCTCCAATGACGGCCCAGGTGCAGCACGCACAGCAAGCGCAGGCGAATAGAGCGAACTTTGCGGCCGTAAACCACGGAAAGCCGGCGGTCGTAGCGATTGCGCAGCCGCTGCCCGCGGATCGGAACATTCGTCCCCCGGCACCGGTTCCGATGCGAAACATCGCCGCCCAAACGGTTAACAACGCGCAGCAGCAGCGCGGTCCAGTTCCGGTGGCGGCTCCGCAACAGCAGGGACGTCCGGGAGCTCCTGCAGCGGTGCAACAGAATGCTGGTCGGCCCCCTGTTCCTCAGCAAAACAACGCCCCAGGAAGACCGCAGCCGGTCCCAACCCAGCAAGGTCAACATCCGCAGCCGATGCCCCAACAACCGCAGAGGCCTGCGCCGGTGCAGCAGCCGACGCATCCGCAGCCTAATATCCAGCGCCAGCAACCCGCGCCGCAGGTTGTAAGTCCGCACAGTACGCCAGTTCCGCAGCGTCAGCAATCGTTGCCCGCTCCGCAGCCGCAACATCAAGGGGCTCCGCAACAACAACAGCCGCCAGCCCCGATAGCGCAACCGGCACGTCCCCAGCCAGTACTCGCGCCGCAACCGGTTAGACCGCAACCGCAGGCTCCTGCTCCGCAGCGTCAGCAATCGTTGCCGCCTGCACAGCAACAGCGGCAGGCACCTGTAGCGCAACCGGCACGTCCCCAGCCTGCGCCAGTTCCACAACCGACGCGTCCGCAGACTGCACCCGTTCCGCAACCAGCGCGTCCGCAGCCCGCGCCCGCGCAGCAACCGGTAAGACCCCAGCCTGCACCGCAACCTCAGGCTCCGCCCTCGCAGCGTCCGCAGCCGATGCCGCCGCAACAGCAACAGCGGCCAGCAGCGGTTGCGCATCCTGCGCAGCCAACCCCGCAAGAGCGACCGGTCCCGGCACCATCCGCCAAGCCTGCTCCGGCGCATCCGGCACCGCCGGCACAACAGAAGGCGGAGCCGCACAAGCCGGCACCAGGCACTCGTCCAGAAGATAAGGACAAGCGCACACAGTGACGCAGAAAGCCTGCTACAACGTGGCTTTCCGGTTTTAATCGAACCGGAAAGCCACCCTGCAGGCAAACTATTTAGATTCGATTCAGTAAAGTTTTAGGAAATCAGTTTTAGAAAATTAAGAACAGCCTCTAATCGGCCGACAGTACTCGAATCGAAACCACGTTTTTGACCCAACGGTCCGGTCGTTTCTCGCCCGTCGAAACCAGTTGCAAAGGGCCAGCGTCCCTGAGGGGTTTGTTGTCGAGCGTATCCGCGACCAGGACCATCGCGTCATGCACGTAGGCCGTGATTTCACCGATCGAGTAAACCGACCTGAAGCCGTCGGCCCCCTCGGCCACGAGGTAGAGTCGAAACTGCTTGCCATTCGGCTTTTCAGGCACACCCAATTGACCGATCAGAACAATGAGGGGCACGCCTGTATAGGTCTGGTTGGACTTGATTCGCTCATTGAAAACCGTGACCGTCTCATGGGGCAGCGCTGCCAGTCGTTCCTTGGTCCACTCAACCGATTTTTTGCCGAACGTGATTTTTAGAGGCGTAGCGCCCAGGGCCGCATCCCGTGCCTGATCGGCCTGCTGATGCATGCGGGTCGTGTCGGGTGGTTCTGGAGGATGGAGAGGAAGATCCTTCATCGGCCCCTGGCCGTTGGCAGCGCCCGTTGCCCCACCCAGCGCCAGCATCAAAGCGAATCCTAATGTCGCGTGTCGCATCGTGATCTCCCTTTGCGAATCATCGTATACTGAGCGCATGTCGGTTGTGCGCAATATCGCGGCCATCGCCAAGGGCATGAGCATCACTTTAGGGGAAATGTTCGCCCCCACGCAGGTTGAAAATTACCCCGACGGCAAAGGCCCTCTGCGCGGTGCTGTCTTTGAGCAGCGCTTCAGAGGTGCGCATGTGCTGCAGCGCGATGAAAACGGCTTGGAGAAATGCGTGGCATGCTTCCTCTGCGCGGCGGCATGTCCAGCCAATTGCATTTTTATTGAAGCTGCGGAAAACACCGAGGAGCAGCGTATCTCCTCTTCGGAACGCTACGCCAAGATTTACAACATCGACTACAACCGGTGCATCTTCTGCGGTTATTGCGTTGAGGCCTGCCCTACCGACGCCATCACGCACGGCCATGGCTTCGAGCTCGCCACGCTCAATGCGACCAACCTGGTGATGCGCAAGGAAGACATGCTGCTGCCAGTAAGCGCGTTGACGGCCGCTAAGTAAACACGCCTCTTCACCCTTCCTTCTCATGCTTTATCGCAACGTGGCCCGCCGCGCGGTAGGATGCGCCTGTCCTTCCGCATCCTAGTGTGCGATTTGTCACATCCAAGGCAGCCGTCGATGGTTGACGCTTGGGACGCTGAATGCTTAGATGGTGAACGGCGCATCGACCAAATACGTTTGGTGCGCGTTCGATTGGAGTTTGTATGCGTATGGGGTCAGGAATGCTTGCAGGGTTGATTTTGTCAGGGCTTTTTGTTTGCGGATGCGGTGGTGGCAATGGTTCCGGAGCGGCAACGACGCCTCCTCCTGCGACGTCTACGCCGGCGGCCGCACCAACAGCTACGCCTGTTCCGGCGCCAAATGGAGCTGCGGGCGCGGTTGTTGTAACCGTGGCAAGCACGACACCAGGAGCTACCATCTACTACTCGCTCGACGGCTCGACACCTACCACGACCTCGCAGGTATATCAAGCCCCATTTCTGGTTGCGACCAACCTCACCGTCCAGGCGATTGCTACCGCGTCAGGCTTTACCACAAGCTCCGTGATGAGCAAAAGTTTTACGCCTAATATTCCTCCAAACACACTGGTGTGGAGCGATGAGTTCTCAAACGGCGGCACCACCAACGCTTTGCCTGACTCCAAAGTCTGGGCCTACGACACCGGCAATGGTGGTTTTGGCAATAACGAAATGGAGGATTATTGCGCTGCGGGTTCGACCGCCAGTCCTTGTGACCCGGCAAGTCCTAACGCCTATGCGGATACGAGCGGCATTCTACATATTGTGGCGCGGCAACCTGCGGCCGGCGTCTACACTTCCGCGCGGTTGAAGACTCAAGGACTCTTCAGCTTTCAATATGGCCGCATCGAGGCGAAGATGATGATTCCCGAGTCGCAGGGAATGTGGCCTGCGTTCTGGCTGCTCGGCAGTAACATCAACCTCAAGCCTTGGCCAGCTTGCGGCGAACTTGATGTGCTCGAGCACATCGATGGCGCCAATCCGCCTCCTTATGCTGGAGCTGCCTCGTTAGGCTATGACTGGGTGCAGTCATCAGTTCACGGCACTAATCTGAACGGCGGAGTTCCGTATCACCCCGCCGGATTTTCCGCTGCAGCGTGGCACACCTACGGGATGATTTGGAGTAAGGGTCAGATCCAGTACTACGTTGACGACCCGACAAACATTTACGAGACCTTCACCTCCAGCACTGCGGCTGGAACATGGCCCTTCGACGACGGTCCTCAGTTCATCCTGTTGAATCTCGCTGTGGGAGGGAGTTGGCCTGGCAATCCCGATGCCACGACAGTCTTTCCGGGAGATATGCAGGTGGATTACGTGCGTATCTACACGAACTAATTGAGGCGGATTTTTAAGAGACGATCACTTGCCTGAGAGGTATAGGGCGACCTACGCCTCTTCGTTCCAGCACCCCTGGCCGAACCTCGAGATATGGACGTCCCGAAAGAGATCTTAAAGCAGTTTGGTTGACGGTGGGTCGTCGTTGGCTGGGTGGTGGTACCATCCCTTTTCAGGTGGCGAATAATGGCAAGTCTACGTTCGATACTCGTGTGTCTGTTGGCAATGAGCTGCGGCCCCCTGCTTGCGATTTCACAGCAGAAGAATAGCCCCCCGCTCCGCATCGCTTCGCCTGACGGCCAGATCGTTTTGATACTTTCAGACTCATCGGTGGGTCCGGCGACCGATCCATCCTGTAAAGGTATGCACTACGCCATTGATTTCCACGGCAAATGGCTTATGGATGAATCCGCGCTCGGCATCAAGGTTGAAGGTCGGGATCTGCTGGGACCGGGCATGCTGCAAGTCGGCGTACATTCGGGCGACACCGACGAGACGTACTCCATCCCGGTGGGCAAAAGCAGAACCGTTCGCGATCTGAATCACCACTCAATTGTGGATTTCAAAGACGCTGCGGGTCGCGAACTCTCAATCGAAGTTAAAGCATTCAACGATGGAGTGGCATTCCGCTACCTTCTTCCTGCTCAGCCGGCCTTTGCAAAAATGCGTGTTGAGCATGAGTTAACCGAGTTCAGGTATAGCAAGGATGCGACCGTCTATCCGCTGGTTCTCGATGGCTACCAGTCTTCATATGAAGACGAGTATCAAAAGCGGCAAGTGAGCGGCTTGCACCGCGATTGGCTGGTAGCTCTGCCGCTACTGGCTGAAGTGCCTGCTGTGGGCTGGGTCGCTGTGACCGAAGCGAACATCGAAAACTACGCGGGCATGTACCTGCGCAAAAATGGCGTGGCCTTTGGAGTGCGCGCCGAGCTGTCGCCGCGCATCGATGCGGCGGGCATCGCGGTTGAAACTGAAGCGCCCCTGACCACGCCTTGGCGTGTCTTGATGATCGCCGATGATCCGGGACGTCTGGTCGAATCGAATATCATTCTCAATCTCAATCCTGCTTCGAAGATTACGGACACGTCGTGGATACGGGAAGGGAAATCGGCGTGGGATTGGTGGTCGGGTGAAGCGGCGCCGAGCGCCACGTTCAAGCCCGGGATGAATACAGCCACGATGAAGCACTACATCGATTTTGCTTCGGCGTCCGGCTTTCCCTACATGTTGATCGATGCGGGCTGGGCAGTTGCCAATCGCAAAGGCCCACAAGATTATGCGGCCTTGGCCGACATTACGCAGGTCAATCCAGACGTCGACATGCCGGACCTGCTGCGCTATGCGAAAGAAAAGAATGTGCGCATCTGGCTCTGGTCGCATTGGACGTCGGTCGACAAATACATGGACCAGGCTTTTCCTCTTTTTGAGCAGTGGGGAATCGCGGGCGTCAAAATCGATTTCATGAATCGGGACGACCAGCAGATGGTCGCATGGTACCGCCACGTTGCCGAGCTAGCCGCGGAGCATCACCTCATGCTCGACTATCATGGCGCGTACAAACCCGATGGACTGCGGCGTACCTGGCCTAACGTCATCACGCGCGAAGGGGTGATGGGAAAGGAATATCTAAAATGGAGTGCGCGCACGTCACCGGTTCACAACACCACGCTGCCTTTCACGCGCATGCTTGCTGGGCCGCTCGATTACACCCCGGGAGCGTTTGGCAACAGCAATCGCGAAAACTTTGTCGCGCGCAATTTGATGCCAATGAGTCTCGGCACACGGGCGCATGAGCTTGCGCTGTACGTCGTGCTTGAGAGCCCGCTGATGATGGTTTCAGACTACCCGGAGCACTACGCGGGTCAGCACGATTTTGAATTTATCAAGCAGGTGCCGACGACGTGGGATGAAGTGCGCGTGCTCTCTGGACGGCCGATGGAGAACATCACATTGGCTCGACGCAGCGGCCGCGACTGGTATGTCGGTTCGATCACCAACTGGGATGAGCGGACAGTTAAGGTGCCGCTGAATTTTCTGGGCGAGGGCAAGTACGTCGCCGAAATTTATGCGGACGCTCCCGACGCAGCGGTCAATGCGACCCACACGGTGTTTTCGAAGCAGCAGGTCAATCGCAGCACGACGCTTGATATTCGGATGGTTTCAGGGGGCGGAAACGCGATCTGGATTCATCCGGAATGAGTGTCGGGGGCCTTTGGATGCGGTTCCGGCTCGATTTTCTCCAATCGGATACCCTCGTGACCCATTCACTGCAAGATTGGTTGCGTCAAAACAGGTCCTATGGTACAAACTAAACATTCATGTTTGCCCCCAAAGGGCAAGCCTGAGTTTCATGCAGAGTGGCTGAGGGACGAGCCCTGTGACGCCACGACAACCTGCCTGGGCAATCCAGGAGTATGGTGTCAACTCTTGCCCGGAGACGGGGAACATGAGATTCGGGGGCAGCTTACGCACTCTTTGCGCAGGCGGCTTCGCAGGTAATTTCGAGTCACCTCACGTTCGCTCTATCTGGGCTTGGTCACGCGCTCGCAGACCTTTTTCACTCGCGTTCATAGCGAGGGACTTGTGACGACTGCTTACGAGTTGCGATGTAAAGGATGCGGCAAGACCTACGGTCTGCAGCCGCTCTCGATTTGTGAAGACTGTTTTTCTCCTCTCGAAATCGTGTATGACCTGGAATACGCCCGCACCCGTTTCACCCGCTACGCTATTGCCAACGGCCCTTTGAACATGTGGCGCTACCGTGCTTTACTGCCCGTCCGGGACAGCTATGTGCCAAAGACGCCGGCCGGGCTCACGCCGTTGGTGGAAGCTCCACGGCTCGGCGAACATATCGGCGCCCGCAATTTATACCTCAAGAACGATGCCGTGTGCATGCCCACGTTGAGCTTTAAAGATCGCGTTGTCGCGGTGGCTCTGGCCAACGCGCAGGACTTCGGCTTCGATACGGTCGGGTGCTCATCCACGGGCAACCTTGCCAATGCGGTGGCGGCGCAGGCGGCGCGCCTTGGCCTTAAAACATTCATTCTCGTTCCAGCCGATCTCGAGCCGGCAAAGATCCTCAACACGCAGGTCTATGGGGCGACCCTGGTACGTGTCGATGGCAATTACGACCACGTCAATCGCCTCTGTTCGCAGATAGCAGACCGCTACAACTGGGGATTTGTAAACGTCAATCTGCGGCCCTATTACGCTGAAGGCTCGAAGACAGTTGGCTACGAGATTGCCGAGCAACTGGGCTGGCGTCTGCCCGACAACATTGTCTGCCCGATGGCCGGCGGCTCGCTGATCACCAAAATTCGCAAGGCGTTTGACGAACTGATCGCGTTGGGACTGGTAGACGAAAAGCCAGTGCGTTTCTTTGGTGCGCAGGCCACGGGCTGCTCACCTATCGCCAAGGCGGTCAAAGGCGGCACAGACGTGATTGAGCCGCAGAGACCCAACACGATTGCTCGCTCGCTGGCTATCGGAAATCCGGCAGACGGAATGTATGCGGCGCGAACTATTCTCGCGACAGGCGGCTGGGCCGAAGATGTTTCCGATGTCGAGATTGTTTCGGCTATCCAGGAACTGGCGGAGACCGAAGGCATCTTCACCGAGACTGCCGGCGGCGTTACGACTGCAGTTACGGCACGGCTCTATGCGCATGGCCGCATTCAGCGCGACGAACTCACTGTCTCATGCATTACAGGGAACGGCCTGAAAACCACCGATTGCCTGAATGGGGCCTACGAGCAGAGCGAAGCGATTCGTCCGCGGCTCGCTGATTTTGAAATATACGTTGAAGAACATGGCGCGACGCGCCAGCAACTGAGTACGGCAGGGGGCAATCATGTCCGTTAAGGTTTTGTTACCGAACGCATTTCAAAAACACACTAACAACGTGCGCGAAATTTCGAGCACTGCGACCAATTTATCTGAGCTTGTGACCGAGATTGAAGGACGCTTTCCGGCGTTGCGGCAGCATCTTCGCAACGAAGATGGGCAGATTCGCCGCTTCATTAATTTCTATGTGAACGAAGAGGATATTCGCTTTCTTGGCAACGAGAAGTACAGCTTCAAGGAAGGCGATGAGGTGTTGGTGATTCCATCGATCGCCGGGGGCTGCGTTTAGTTTGGAAGTCACGAGTGGCTGGCGTTGACTGAGAGCTCTTCTTTTGAATAGCACTCAGACTGCCTATCAACTTATTCTTCGCCTGGAACGTAAATTGCTCGTCGCTCAACAACTGCAACTAGTTCAGTTAACTTAGCGCTATGCCCCCACCCCCACCCATACTCTGGATGGAAGTCATTTGTTTTCAGCGCATTGGGGGTAGCCACGTGCCGTAAAGTCGTCCAACTAATAGAGTTGTCTGCAGAGTCCTCTGGATAAAGGGGTTACTGAGGCTTTCAGGTTGGTCCGCATAAAGGAACGACGGATGGTGTTCTTAGCGAGAAGTCCGTCGGCTACCTGTTTCTCATAATCTCCTCATATTGCTCTTCACAATCAAGGATAGTGATTTTGAGGAAATAGTCTGCAATAGCGGGTAGGGTAAATCAGGTCGGTATGGAGAACTTATTTCGATGGGTTATCGCGCGTGATTGACGGGTGTTTCGGACGGATGATTTCGTGAGTGGATGAGTACGGGTAAATGGACTCTTCACCAAGCTGTCAAGTCATGCCCTTTCAAAACAAGAATTATTCATCAAGCTGAGCTCTTCTTTTGGACGAGCGCTCATTTTGCAGCGGGGAGCCGACGACGAAAACAATCCAAGCCAATTGCGTTGCATATCTACTTGCGCGCAGGAGGCGGGGCAGTCGATTCCCGAACTACGAGACTGGTCGAGACCAGAAATTCGCGCTGCATGTTGGGATTGTTGGAATCTTCGGCTTGTTGACGCAGGGCGTCAAATGCGGCGTGCGCCAGCTCGGTGCGCGACAGGCGGATTGTGGTCAGCGGCGGCAGTGTGAATTCGGCGAAACTGATGTCATCCAGGCCAATCACAGAGAGATCCTGCGGTACGCGTAAGCCTTTCATATAGGCCGCGCGCAAGACTCCAATGGCGGTCATGTCGTTAGAGCAGAGGATGGCCGTTGGTCGCGCCTCGAGCGCCTGAAGTTTTTCAAACCCGGCTACGCCGCCCTTGAGCGTGTGGTCACATTCGATGATCCATTTCCTCTGCAGGCGTAGCCCCGCTTGATCGATCGAAGCACAGAAATCGTTTTCGCGCGTGACCGCAGAATGCAGCTTATGGGGACCGGCAAGAAAGCCGATGTTGCTGTGGCCGAAATCAGCAAGGTGCTTAACGGCAGCGCGGATACCGGTGCTGTAGTCGAGCAAGATCGTGCTCACCTTTGGAACGTCGACTTTGAATTCGGCAAGAACCATCGGAACGTCGTGAAAGACCAATTGGTCCAGGACCGGCTCTTCCTCGCCAAAGGTGAGCACTGCCACACCCTCAACTTTGCGCTCTAACATTCGGCGAACGCATGTGGTCAAGACGGCAGGATCACTGTTTGAAGAACTGACCAGAATTTCGTAACCGTGCGCTACGGCGATCTCTTCGAAGCTCTGGATGAGTTCAGGAAAAAACGGGTTCGTAATGTTTTCAACGATGATACCGAGTAGGCGGCTGCGGCCCGAGACCAGCGTGCGCGCATGCGTATTAGGGAAATAATTCAAATGCTGGATGGCTTGCCACACGCGCTTGGAAAGGCGCTCGCTAACCACCGGGGATCCATTGATGGTTCTGGAAACCGTGGCGATAGAAACCTTGGCAAGCGCGGCTACGGCCCGTATATCGGGCGTATTATCGGCGCTCTTCTTGCGAGTCCCTTTTTGAGCCACGAACCAATCCTAATGCACGAATACGCGCAATGCACGGAATGAGCGCGAGGACAGATAAGAAAGTGATCCCCAGCAATTATCGCCGATGCGTGCGAATTGACCGAGGGAGGAAAAAAATTGCTGACTTATCAGGATCGATCTGACATTAGCAGGCGAAGATCGCGCAGATTGTGACTTGTGGGCCCGGTCACTATGGAATCGCCGAGCGCGGTGAAAAGTGGACAAGCGTTGAAGGCACGCAACGACTCTTGTGGGTCGAAGCCGAACGCGATAGCGCGGCCGACCGTAGTGGGATCGGCCACCGCGCCCGCGCTGCGCGTGTTGCCGTCGATGCCGTCGGAGCCCGCACTGAGGACGGTCAGCATTTCGCCGGGATGTTGCGCGAGTTCAAGAGCGCAAGCTAGAGCAAATTGCTGGTTTCGACCGCCGGCGCCCGGCGTGCCGTGGAGAGTCACTGTCACCTCGCCGCCAGATATGAGGCAGAAACGTCGATGATTTTTGCGCAATTCGTGGAAGCGGTCCAGCAGGTAGTGGGCGGCGTCCCCATAATCCCAGTCGTCGCAGGAATTATCGACCGCAACATAATAGTCGGCTTTCTGAGCCAGGGTGCGCGCATTCTCGACCAGATCGTGACTTGAGAGCAGAAGCTCAAAAACCGAATCGCGAAATGCTTCATCCTCGCCCGTCAATGTTATCGCAGACGTGACTTTGCGCCCCTGCACGGGGTCGCCGCCTCTATAAAATTTCGGCAGAAATGGCGGCCGCCAGCTTTTATTACCAGGAGATTCGGGTAAGTCGCCGCGCTCAAAAAAAACACGAATTGACGGCGGCAGCTTCGGGGATAGTTCATACTTCGCCAGAATCTCATGCACTTCGTCCACGGTGGAGTGATCAGGAGAAGTGGGGCCGGACGAGAGTGCGTCGAGAGAGCGAAGCGGCACGTCCGGCAAGAGCAGCGACACTTTTTGAGCGTCGTGCGCAGCGATCGCGAGGCGGCCACCCTTGACCGCAGAAAAGTGCTTACGCAGGGTATTCACGTCGTTGATCGGCGCACCGGATGCGATCAGCGATTCGTGAAACGCAATGGTTTCATCCAGTCCAATTTGGGGATCGAGAGGCAGGTCAAACATTGCGGAGCCGCCACCCGAGATGAGAAAGAAAATCAGCGTATCTTTCTTCGCTTTTTTAAGCATTGCCAGGGCCGCGCGCGCCGCATTGAAGGATTCTTGATTGGGCACAGGGTGGCCGCCCTCAAAGTACCGGATACGCCAGTTGCGATTGTTTGGCAGATACTTCGTGCAACAGATTCCGCGCAGGCCTTTACGCCGCTTCATGCGGTCAAGCAAAACCGCGAGCATGGGGCCCGCGGCCTTACCCAAAGCGATAACGAATATGCGTTTATATTGCGAAAGATTGATGTTGTCAGGGCCACTGCCGTCGGGTAGGAGCCGCTGCAACGTATTGCCCTCGAAACGAATGCGCCGATCGAATGCGGATGCGATGTTGCATGCATCGAGTGCACCTGTGAAGAAGTCGGTGGCCGCCGAGTGCAAAAAGTCGAGCGCCGAATCACTAGTGGGCGTCATTGCATTTGCTCCTTTACCCAGCTGGAAAGCGCTTGCTGCATCGCTTCCAATTGTCCTGAGAATGAGTGATCGGCGTTGGGAATCAGCACCAATCGTTTGGGATCGGCGGCTTCGTCGGCTATTTTTCTGAGTTGCGGCGCAGGGGCGTAATGATCGCGATCTCCGCTCAGAAATAATTTGGGCAGAGTGCAGCTGGAAAGAAAAGGGTAGTGAAAACGATGACCCATGGCTTGAGTGGGCAGACCGAGTGCGGCCAAGGCGCGCAATTTGACGGTTGAAGGCTCGCTGGGCAATGCTCCGCAGCATGCGCTAAGAGCCATAGCAGCGCCAAAGCTGAATCCCACAACCAGCACAGGCTTTTTAAATTCATCGTCAAGCCAGTGCAGAGCGGCGAGTACGTCTGCGAATTCAGCCAAGCCCTCATGCTTGCCTTCGCTCAATCCAGTGCCGCGGAAATTGAAACGCAACACGGGCAAGCACAGACCCCATTCCGGTGCGTTGAGGACTTTCATTGCGTGGAAGACAACTTTATTGTGGAGGGTTCCGCCGCCGAGCGGATGCGGATGGCAGACCAGCGCCGCGCACGGCGCGTCGGGCGATCCTTCGTTTAGAAGGGCTTCCAGGCGGCCAACGGGGCCAGTCAGATTTACGCTGCGCAGCAGGGCAGGTCCGGTACATGCTCCTGGTGCGGGTGAGGTCGATGTGGCATTCATCCCACGCCCTATTCTACGCGCATGGCGGGCACCGCCGGCTAGGGTTCGTAGTCGCGGAGAGGTATCGTCGGAGGCCGTCACGACCCGGTGATTCGCCATGAACGCGACGATTGCGGAGCGCCTCGTAGGATATTCTGGCTGCATCATGAACGAACGTCAGCCTTTGGACCCCATACGTTTTACGCGTGCCTTGTGCGAAATCGACTCGACTACTTACCACGAGGGAGCGGTAGGCGATTTCCTGGCAGGGTTCCTGAGTGAGCGAGGCTGGGCGGTCGAGAAAACGCCAGTTCCGCAGCCGACCGAAAGCGCTAGCGGCGGCGATCGCTGGAATGTATATGCCGGAATTTCGGACGAGACGCCCGACCTGGTTTTCTCAACGCACATGGATACCGTGCCGCCCTATATTCCATTCAGCGAAGATGCGGAATACATGTATGGACGCGGAGTGTCGGATGCAAAGGGGATCATTGCCGCACAGGTTGCCGCGGCCGAGGCACTGCGCGCGGATGGGTTCTGTGTGGGATTGTTATTTGTCTCCGGCGAGGAACGCGACTCGGCGGGCGCCAAGCAGGCCAATCTTTCGCCCAAAGGAAGTCGCTTCCTTATCAATGGCGAACCGACGGACAATCGGCTCGCAATAGCCTCAAAAGGCGCATTGCGCGCGGTGTTCACGTCTTCCGGCAAGATGGCTCATTCTGCTTATCCTGAGCTGGGTGAAAGCGCTGTTCACAAACTGGTCGAGGTGATGGCAAGATTGCTGACGCTGCCCATGCCGGTCACCGAAGACGTTGGACCCAGCACGTTAAACATCGGTCAGATTGACGGCGGCCACGCGCCGAACGTGATTGCCGATAAGGCTGAAGCGCAAGTGCTGGTGCGGTTGGTTGGCGACTCGGCTCCGATACGCACAGCTTTAGTCGAGGCTGCGGCAGGTCTCGCTGTGGTGGACTTTACGCTCGAAATTCCCTTTGTACGCCTGCGCGCCCTCGACGGCTTGCCCACGATGATCGCTAAATTTACGACGGATATTCCGCAGTTGAGCAATTGGGGTGAACCGCTGTTGCTGGGTCCTGGATCTATTCATGTAGCGCATACTCCGTTTGAAAAGTTATCCAAGAAAGAGCTGAAAGAAGCTGTCGAGTTATATATTCAAGTGGCGAAACAGTTACTTGCATGAGCTAGCCACTTATCGTCCTTTTGCACGACCAGCCGCACATAGAAGGAGAAGTTATGGTGAGCACATTGGTTTATGACATTCCCGTACAAAAGATCAGCGGTGAAGACACGTCGCTGGCTGAATTCAAAGGCAAAGTTTTGCTGGTTGTCAACGTCGCCTCGAAGTGCGGCTTGACTCCGCAATACGAGGGTCTCGAAAGTCTATACGAGCAATATCGCGGCCAGGGGTTAGTGATTGCGGGCTTTCCGGCTAACGACTTCAAGAGCCAAGAGCCGGGGACGAATGACGAAATACAGTCCTTTTGTACTTCGAATTTTGGTGTGAAATTTCCTATGTTCAGCAAGCTTACCGTTGTGGGCGCACAAAAGCATCCGCTGTATGCAGCGTTGATCGCGGCGCAACCGAAAGCCGTGAGCGTGTCTGCTGTTCCCTTTGCAGAAAAGTTGAAGGGCTATGGAATCGAGACGAACTCTGAGCCCGAGGTGCTTTGGAATTTTGAGAAGTTTCTCCTCAGCCGCAAAGGGGAAGTGGTGAAACGTTTCGCGCCCGATACCGCCCCTGATGCGCCCGAGTTGATTGCAGCCATTGAAGCAGAACTCGCCAAGGAATAAGTTCGAATTTTCAAAGCAAAAGGCAGCGCCCGCTTTATTGGCTGGGCGGGCGCGTTGCATGTTGTGTCGAGCGGAACAACAACCTGAAACAATACCGCTTGCCCGATCGGTCGCTCATGCCGGGGCTGGTCTAGGCGCGTGCCTGCGATGTATCCTCGGCCCATGCAAGACGAATCCTCCGACGACACAAGCTCTGCCAATCAGCTCGAACATGCGGCGTCGTCATACCTGCGCTCGGCGCGGCATCAGCCTGTCCACTGGCAGGTGTGGGGAGAAGCGGCGTTCACGCGAGCGAAAGCCGAAGATAAGCCTATTTTGCTGGATATTGGCGCAGTATGGTGCCACTGGTGTCACGTGATGGACCGCGAGTCATACGAAGATGTTGGTATGGCGCGGATCATTAATGAGCACTTCATCGCCGTCAAGGTGGATCGCGATGAGCGACCCGATGTGGACACCCGTTACCAGGCCGCCGTGTCCGCCATCAGCGAGCAAGGCGGTTGGCCGCTCACAGCTTTTCTTACCCCCGACGGTCGGCCCTATTTCGGAGGCACTTATTTTCCGCGCGATGACAGGTATGGCCGTCCTGGATTTGGCCGGGTGCTTTTGACCATGGCCAATGTTTGGCACGAAAGGCGCGAGGAGGCGCTCGAATCGGCCGCTAGCGTTATGGCCGCTATCGAGCAAAATGAGAGCTTTTCGGCGCGCGGTGGGGAATTAACGACGGCTCTGGTAGACAAGATCGCTGCTTCTACATTGGCGCAGTTTGATGCGCGCAATGGCGGTTTCGGCTCCCAGCCCAAGTTTCCGCATCCTGCAGCGCTCGATTTGCTCCTTCAAATCGCGATGAACCGCGGCGATGCAAAGGCAGGCGCGGCGTTCACCCGCACGCTTGAAAAGATGGCGCGCGGTGGCGTCTACGATCAGCTTGCCGGCGGCTTTCACCGCTATAGCGTGGACGAGCGCTGGGTCGTTCCGCACTTTGAAAAATTGTTGTACGACAACACGGAGCTGCTACGCAATTACGTGCACGGATTTCTGAGTTTTGCGCGCGAAGACTTCAGCCAAACGGCGCGCGAAATAATGGGGTGGCTCGATGCAATGATGACCGATCGCGAACAGGGCGGGTTCTATGCGTCGCAAGACGCGGACATCAATCTTGATGACGACGGCGACTACTTCACCTGGACCCTGGATGAGACGCGCGCGGTGCTCGACTCCGACGAATTGGATGTTGCGGCGAGGTATTGGGATATCGGCGAACTCGGAGACATGCATCACAATCCCGCCAAGAACGTGCTGCATCGAAACTTCACCATCGAGGAAGTGGCAGCGGAGAAGCGTCGCACCGTCGCTGAAGTGCAGCGATTGATTGAGTCTGCCGCACGCAAAATGCTCGTCGCACGGAAGCTGCGCGAAACGCCTTTCATTGATCGCACTTTCTACACCGGCTGGAACGCCATGGCAGTGAGTGCGTACCTGGAGGCGGCGCAAGTACTGCGCATCGACTCAGCACTCTCTTTCGCATTCCTTACTCTAACGAGGCTGCTCAGCGATGCGTGGGATGGAAGCGAGTCGCTCTATCACGTGATTGCGTATGGCGATGGATTGGGCAGCGATGTGCCCGATGCCGAAAAAGTGCCGGCCACGCTCGATGACTATGCGTTCACTGTGCATGCCTGCATCGATGGTTGGATCGCGAGCGGGGAGATGAAATATTACGTGGCCGCCGTCAAACTGGCCGACGCCATGATCGTTCGTTTCTACGACCATGCCGCGGGAGCATTCAACGATACGGCCAGCCCGGTCGCTGGTGCAGTCCCCCTGGGCGCGCTTGGTGCGCGTCGTAAGCCCTTGCAGGATTCACCAACGCCGGCCGGAAATCCCACCGCAGCCTCTGCGTTGTTACGTCTTGAAGCTTTGAGCAGGCGCACCAAATTTCGCGAAATCGCAGAGGACACACTGGGCTTTTTCACCGGTGTCGTCGAGCATCTAGGCCTCTACGCGGGCAGCTACGGTCTAGCTCTGGAGCGGTTGATGCTCGATCCGGTGCAGGTGGTCGTTGTCGGTTCCGGCGTCGAAGCGGATCGACTCCAAACCGCAGCGCTCACAGGATTCGCAGTGAACAAGACCGTCATTTGCGTTGCCCCGGAGAGGCTGACCGTCGAGAGCGTTCCCGAGGCACTGGCCGAGACGTTGCTGCAAGTACCCGCGCCGCAGGGGTCGACGGCGTGGGCACTGGTGTGTCGCGGTCGAACCTGCTTTCCTCCAATTACGGAAGCCGATGCGCTGCTGCAAGCTCTGCAAGCAACGCCCGCCATCGCGCGCTGATATCACTCCCCGGTCAAGGGGTTACCTTCTTTCGGTTTGATTGTCGTGGGATCCCGCTCGGTATGGGGCTGCGATTGAGCCTCAGTCGCCGGCCGCGTCGTTGTCGTCGCCGTCGATGCGACGTTATAAATGCGTCCAGGATCGCCGGGCAACATGTGATTCTCTTCCAACGCGAGGCGTACACGGCGGCGAAATTCGCGAACTGCGCCGTATTGCTGAGTGGCGCGGGTTTTGAAGACGACAGGAAAGATGATTTCAGATCCCTTGACAGCGTCCACGCCCAGAACCTGTGGGTCTGCAACAAACACTCCTTTGAACTCTTCGCTGTTGCGGATTTCCATCGCGATGCGTTTGAGAACGTCGGTAACCTGGTCAGGATTCGCCGAGAAATCGACACTTACATTTACGGTCGCCACGGAGTAGTCGATGCTTTGGTTAGCAACGGTCGTAATCTGCGAGTTAGGAATGATGTAGAGGGTACCGTCTCCATCCCGCAGGGTGGTTTTGCGCAGCGTCATCGCTTCTACAACGCCTGCAACGCCAGCGATTTTAACGGTTTCTCCTACGTTGAATTGGTCTTCGAGCAGGATGAGAATGCCGTTGAGCACGTCGCGGACTATGTTTTGAGCGGCCAGGCCGACTGCTACTCCCACTACTCCAGCGGAGGCGAGCAGCGGCGCAAGGTTGACGCCAACAGTAGACAAGAATTGCATGACCACGATTGCGGCAATGACGGTTATGCCAGTAGCCCGGATTACTCCGGACATGGTTTTGACCTGCGCGATGCGTGACTGCGCACTGGCATGCTGCTCGGCAATGCGGATCATTCTACTGGTGACTAAGGTAAGTAAGCGGTAGAGAACGAAAGCGATAAGTGCTGCCAAAAGCAGGTGAGGCAACTTACGGTGGACGAATTCCTGGGTGTCCACTACCCATTCGTCCAAAATCTTGCCAAGGAAACGCCCTTCGGTGAATGCGCCAATCCTCGAAGTCAAAGGCGATACAAACATTTTAGCTTCTCCCTTTTACTATCTATAGTGTGCGCCGGTCGGTTGGCGGCCCGGCCCCGCAACGCGGGTATTGCACAATGGAACTCGCAATGGGATCAAACTTGATTCAACCTTTTGCACATCTTCCGCTACCACGTCATACACTAGTGAGACTTTTGGCATCGAAGTTTTGTAAGTCTGCTCTTTTCCACTTCCCCTGGTGAAGATAAGCCAGACGAACCGATACCGTTGTGATTCACTGTCCGTCTTTCTAATTGGCGTTCTTATGAGTTGAAATGGGGCCCGCAAGTGCGGTGGGCGCTGCCAACCCAAAAACGGAGGTCCATCTATGAACTCAAAACTTACGTTTTCGAGCGGAATGTCGATTACAACGCGAACTAACAGAGTTTTGGCAACGATGGTCATCGCCACGGCGAGTTTAGCTTTGGCATCTGTCGGTAGCGGAGGCCAGCAGCCGGGTCCGGCCACCGCGACCACCGCTTCAAAGCCCGTAGTCGATGCCCAGGCACCTCTAAACACGCAGGGTAACGGCATCGAAAAACGCCCCCCTGCTACCGCCGAAAATGAGAAGAAGAGACAGATCAACGACGAAGGCGCGAAGTTGCTGACGATGGCGCTTTCACTCAAAGCAGAGGTCGACAAGACCACCAAGGATACGCTCTCGCTGGATGTCATCCGTAAGGCAGACGAAATCGAAAAGCTGGCGCACACGGTAAAAGAAAGAATGAAATCCGCTGTGGGGCCAAGTTAGGCTCAGGTTCGGAATGCCGGTAGGTGCAGTTGTTATTGCAAGGTTAATCAGGCTCTGATCTGCAGCCGATTCGGAGGGTAAGAATGCCGATGCACACAACGTGTCCGCGCCAGCCCGCCAGCCGTTCGATGTGGCCCGGGCTAGTTGCCAATAAAGAGATGGTGCGTATTGCCGGAGTTGCGATTCTATCCACGGTCTTAGCGATCTCAGCAGGCGGCCAGCAGGCGCCGCGCAGCCCGCAACCAACAAAATTGTTGAGTGTCGATCGCGTTCCGGACTACAACAGCCAGATGAAAATCAATCAGCACAAGGCGCAGGACATGAATCTTGATGCGGCGAATCGGGAGCGGAAACGGCAGATCGACGATGAAACTGCAAAATTGCTCATTCTCGCGCGCGATTTGAAGTTGCAGATGGATAGGGCGGGCGATATGCCATTGCCGCCTGTCGTGGTTAAGGAAGCTGCCGTTATTGAGATTCTCGCCAACGATGTGAAAGTTAAAATGAGGATGACGGTAGGTGGCAACTGAAGGGGCGAATTTTGCGCTTCGAAGAAAGGGGCATTTGCGGTTGCTAGAGCTTAAAAGCTTGTTCACTCTGGTGTTTTTGGCTGGGTGCGTGGCACTGGCGATTGATTGTCATGGGCAGGGAACGCCTTTAAGCCAGATCCGACCGAATGCACACGATGACTACGATGGATTCAACGACAGCGGCAACGCCGATCAACAAAAGCGCCTGCGGGCATTGAATGCAGATCGGCACAAGGGGATGGTCTCAGACGCGGAAAAGCTTCTAAAGCTGGCGCGTCAGTTAAATGCGGAAATTGCTGAGAACAAAACCGAGGGCTTGACGGGTGACGAGCTGCGAAAAGTCGAGGCTATCGAAAAACTGGCACGAAGCGTGAAGCAAAAAATGATTCTTTCCTGGGGATCAGGGCCGGAATTTAGTCAACCCAATTTTCCCCAACGAACGATACCGCCCGGTCGAATGAGGCCCGGTGATTGATACAATCAGGCAAGGTCGGGTAGAAATAGAAAGCTGATTAGAGCGCGATTCAGGAGTGAAATTCAATGGGACTTGCGGTTTCAAGCGCACGCGCGCCGCTGTTGGGTAGCGCCTCAGGAGGCCTGAGCCCCGAGCAATTAATCAACATTTACAAGCTGATGTATCTCTCGCGACGTATAGACGATCGTGAAATTCTTCTCAAGCGGCAACAGAAGATCTTTTTTCAGATTTCAGCGGCTGGACATGAAGCGTTGCAGGTCGGCGCGGCGCTTGCTCTGCGGCCCGGATACGACTGGTTTTTCCCCTACTATCGCGACCGCGCGTTGTGCCTCGCACTCGGTGTCTCTCCCACAGATATGTTGTTGCAGGCAGTTGGTTCGGCAGACGACCCTGCCAGCGGCGGACGTCAGATGCCGACCCATTGGAGCAGCCGTTCTCTAAATATCGTCAGCACATCTTCTTCGACGGCAACCCAGGTGCTGCATGCCATAGGCTGCGCCGAGGCAGGGCGTTATTTCACCCGTCATCCTGAAGCAGCAGCAAAGGTCGAGGGCGATTATCGCGCTTTCAGGGAAGTTACATTTCACGGCGATGAAGTTGTTCTCACTTGCCTCGGTGAGGGGTCCACTTCGCAAGGCGAATTCTGGGAAGCCCTCAATACCGCATCGAATCAGAAGCTCCCCGTCATCTTTTGCGTTGAAGATAACGGCTATGCAATCAGTGTTCCGGTCGAAGTGAACACGCCTGGCGGAAACATTTCCAAGCTGGTCGCTAACTTTCCCAATTTTTATTTCGCTGAGGTTGACGGCACCGACCCCGAGGCATGCCTGGCAGCATTCAGTGCGGCGGCGGAGCATTGCCGAGCAGGAAAGGGTCCTGCGTTTGTTCACGGCCATTGCGTGCGTGTTTATTCGCACTCACTGTCAGACGATGACAAGCTGTATCGCTCAGCGGCGGAGCGAGAAGCCGATGCCATGCGCGATCCGCTGACCAAAATGCAGATGCGTTTGTTGCGCGAAGGCATTTTGACCACCGAGCAGATTAACGAGCTTGAGCAGGCGGCCGAGCGCGAAGCCGCGGAAGCTGCCGAACGCGCGCTTGCAGCGCCATTGCCTGTAATCGAGAGCATCCGGCAGCATGTTTATTCAGAAGATCTCGATCCCACCAGTTCTGTTTTTGCGACGGAGCAGGCGGAAGAGGCTGGTTCAAATCCTGGAAAATCGGCCAGTTCTAAAGGCAGCACTCCCCACACCATGGCCGATCTCATCAACGCTTGCCTGCACGACGAAATGCGCCGCGATGCACGGGTCATTGTTTATGGAGAAGACGTCGCTGACGCGAGTCGCGAAGCGGCTCTCTCAGAGGTTAAAGGGAAGGGTGGCGTATTCAAGCTCACCTCGGGCCTGCAGGCTGAATTCGGTTCAGAGCGCGTCTTCAATTCGCCGCTCGCCGAGGCTAACATCGTCGGTCGAGCCGTGGGTTACGCAGCGCGTGGAATGAAGCCCGTGGTGGAGATTCAGTTCTTCGATTACATCTGGCCTGCCGTGCATCAGATACACAACGAACTCTCCTTGCTGCGGTGGCGTTCCAACGGTGCATGGGCAGCGCCGGCCGTGATTCGCGTGCCCATCGGCGGCTACCTCACGGGTGGGGCGATTTATCACTCGCAGTCCGGCGAAAGTATTTTCACGCATATTCCGGGTTTACGGGTTGTGTTTCCATCGAATGCTTTGGACGCCAATGGCTTGTTGCGGACCGCCATTCGCTGCGACGACCCGGTACTATTTCTCGAGCATAAACGGCTTTATCGCGAGACCTACGGCCGTGCACCGTATCCAGGACCGGAGTTTGCAATCCCGTTTGGCAAGGCAAGAGTGGTGCGCGCCGGTGAACACATCACCGTGGTCACTTACGGCGCTCTCGTGCCGCGTACCTTGCAGGCGGCGCAGATTGCCAAGCGCGACAACGGAATTGATGTCGAGGTTATCGACCTGCGCACCTTGAGCCCCTACGACTGGGAAACGATTGCTAGCTCGGTGCGCAAAACCAGCCGCGTGATCGTGGCACACGAAGACATGTTGAGTTGGGGCTACGGCGCCGAAATCGCCGCGCGCATCGCCGATGAGCTTTTCGACGACCTCGATGCGCCGGTTCGCCGCATCGGATCGATGGACACATTCGTCGCCTACCAGCCCGTGCTAGAGGACGCGATCTTGCCGCAGCCGAGCAGCATTTTAAAGGCGATCACGGACTTGCACTCCTACTAGCTGATGTTCTTCTGAGGGTCGTCATCTCCCTAAAGTGTTCGGCTTCTGCTGCGTGGCGGATATGACGGAGGAACGCGCTCGGTCTCCGCAAACATCGAACACAGCCGGATACAATACCTGAGTGGGAATCGATTTTAAAAGCGCTTGGCCTTTAAGTAGACGGCATGCGGATTGGCAGGCATGAGGAAGCCTCTTCGCCTCGCGCGGTACGGGCTGCCTTACTCATTGCAGTGGCTCCCCGGCGTGTTGCTGCTGGCTGCGGTGGGCGTGCTCGATACTTTTCGCGTCCTTCTGTTGCAGCCTATTTTCGACCAGGTGTTGCGCCCCGATGCTCCCGAGGGGCCGATTCTCCTTGGCCTTCCGCGCACCCCCTGGCACCTAGACCTAAGAGCCCTGATCCCGCATTTCCTGCACATGCACAATGCCTGGAATGTGGTGGCATTCGCGCTTGTCATCTCGACTATCTTCAAAGGCGTCTGCGATTATCTGGGTACGTACCTGGTAAATTATGCGGGGTTCGGCACCATCACCGATCTGCGCAACCACCTTTACGAGACTACTCTGCGCCGCTCTTCGAGCTTTTTTCACAAGCACCCAACCGGCACGATCCTGTCGACGCTCATCAATGATGTCGACAAGGTGCAGACCGCACTGAGTTCCGTGATTGGCGATTTCCTGCAGCAGTTCTTCACCTTCGTCGCGGGACTTGCGCTGGTCATCAAGCTGGGCGGGTATCTCAGTTGGGCGCTGGTGTTATTCGTACCCGTGGTGGTCACATCCGCACGCAAGATCGGCAGTGAAGTGCGTACCCGTACGCGCACTGGGCAAGACAAGCTTGCCGAGATTCAAAACATCCTTCATGAGACCGTCACCGGCAATCGCATAGTCAAGGCATTCAATACTGAGATATGGGAGGCGTTGCGCTTCAGGAAAGCCGCGACACGCCTGTTCCGCGCCAACCTGCGCAGCGTGCGCATTCAATCCATCAGTTCTCCGTTGATGGATACGATCGGCGCAATCGCTATTGCGATGTTTCTTTTCATCGGCCGCAACGAGATTCTCCACGGTCACATGACCATGGGCCTCTTCGGCGCTTTTATCATCCTGCTCTTTAAGCTTTACGATCCGGTGCGCAAGTTCGCATACTTTTACAACAGTTTCCAGCAGGCGATGGGTGCATCTGCATCCATCTTCAATTTCTTCGATGAAGAGGATGACGTCAAGGAGCGGCCTCATCCGGTTTCTCTGCAGCCGTTTCGCAACTTGGTCCGGTTTGAAGATGTTGGCTTTTCGTACTCGACCGAGGATGGCGAACACCAGATTTTGCATCATGTCGACCTTGAGGTACGCGCCGGTGAAGTGCTGGCGCTTGTCGGTCCGAGCGGCGCCGGAAAATCCACTCTGGCCAACCTGATGCCACGTTTCTTCGATGTAACGTCAGGCCGTATTCTCATTGATGACCACGACCTGCGCGACCTCACGCTTGGTTCGCTGCGCCGCCAGGTCGCCCAAGTCACGCAGGAAAACATTCTTTTCAACGACACCGTGCGGAACAACATCGCGTACGGTCAACCGGATGTGAAGCAGGCCATAGTCGAGCAGGCCGCGCGCAATGCGCTGGCGCACGACTTTATCGAGCGCATGCCGCAGGGGTATGACACGATAATCGGTGAAAAGGGATTTCGTCTTTCCGGCGGCGAACGGCAGCGCCTGGCCATCGCTCGCGCCATTCTCAAAGATTCGCCGATACTGATTCTCGACGAGGCTACCTCAGCACTTGACGCCGAGAGCGAATCGCTGGTGCAGGCGGCTCTCGCCAACCTGATGCAGGGTCGCACGGTGTTGGTGATCGCACATCGCCTAGGCACCATTCGCCGCGCTAATCGCATCGCGGTGCTTGAGGATGGCCGCATTACCGCGATCGGTTCTCACGAAGAATTGCTAACCACATCGCCCACCTATCAGCGCCTGTACCAGTTGCAGTTTATGGATGTACCGGACGCGCAGAACCTTGATTTGCTTGAACACGCGGCCCCGGCTTCTGAGGGACTGTTGGAGCCGGCACTTTCCGCCGAGGCAGAGGAATAGCACGTATGCCGATCTATTCAATGACCGGGTTTGCCCGCACCCAGGTGCGTGTGCACGATCTATTGGTTTACACACTGAGTTTGAAGAGCGTGAATCACCGCTTCCTCGATATTCAGTTGCGCCTGCCGTCGGGATTCGATGCACTCGAGATGGAATTGCGCCGTGCGGTGAAGGAGAGTCTGGTGCGCGGTCATGTGGACCTGACGCTGTCTGTCGAGCGATCAGTGCAGCAGAAGGTTGGATATAACCGCGAACTAGTATCTGGTTATCTGGCCGCTTTCAAGCAAGCGCGTGAAGAATTTCAGATCGCAGGTGAGCCCAATATCAATGTTGCTCTGCAAATGCCTGGCGCCCTGCAGACTGAGAGCCGCAGCACTGGGGACGGAGATGTCGCAGCCCTTACAGAGAGTGTCACGCGAAGCATCGGTCCACTGCTCGAGGAGTTGAAACTTATGCGCGCCCGCGAGGGTGAAGCGCTGCAAACGATTTTGCTCGCCTCGCTCGACAGGCTGACAGAGGCGGTGGAGGGCGTGACGGAGCTGCGACCCGAAGTGGAGCAACGCTACCAGGAACGACTGACACAACGATTGATTGCGGCCACGGGCAACGAGTTCAGCCGCCAGCGTCTGCTGGAAGAAGTCGCGGTGCAGGTGGATCACAGCGATATCTCAGAAGAACTGGGACGGATGACAACACATATTGGACACTTCCGCGACCTGCTTGCTGCGGGCGGAGAAGTAGGCAAGAAGCTCGACTTCCTGCTGCAGGAGATGAACCGGGAAGCCAACACGCTGCTGTCAAAAACCGGTGGTGTGGGCGGCAAGGGAATGCGCATCACGGAATTAGGACTGGCAATGAAAGCGGAAATCGAGAAGGCGCGCGAGCAAATCCAGAACGCAGAATAAACAACGAGTGTTGGCGCACATCCGTGACCGGGAGAATGTTGCTGATGCGCACTAGCCACTTGTTATAGGGTGATCACAGACTCAGCAGAGGACAATCGCAACGTGGCAGGAATTCTGTTCATCATTTCGGCGCCTTCCGGTTCGGGTAAGAGCACGCTGGTAAGCGAGCTTCGTAAACAAGTCAGCGGGGTTGATTTCTCAATCTCTTGGACCACGCGCCCGCCGCGCGGATCTGAGGAGCATGGGCGCGAGTACTATTTCACCAGCCGCGAAGAATTTGAACGCATGCGCGCCGAGTCAATGTTCCTTGAGTATGCCGAAGTGTTTGGCAATTATTACGGCACCGCGCGCCATTCGCTCGAAGACGCCCGCCGCGTCGGTCATGACCTGCTGCTCGATATCGACGTGCAGGGCGCCGCGCAGGTGCGCAAGTCAATGCCCGAGGCCGTGAGCATATTCGTACTGCCTCCGACGCCCAAAGTTTTGCGAACTCGACTGCGCAATCGGAGTCGCGCCGAGGGTGTAGTCAATGAGTCGGAACTCTACCGGCGGCTCAGCGAGGCGAGCAAAGAAATTGAGAATTATCGAGATTACAGCTATATTCTCATCAACGACATCCTCGACCGGGCAGTTGCACAACTCGAGGCGATTGTGCTGGCGGAGCGTTATTATCGAAACGCAGAACCCATCGTTTACCGTTCGAGCAGGGTGTTAGAGGTCGCCGCAGCCTGCCGTCAGTCGAACTCGCGTGAGCGGCTTAAACCTGTGCTGGAAGCCTTCGGCATCGATGGGATATCCGGCCAGCAGCAACTTCCCTTTGGAGATGACCTCGATGACGATTGAGACCGGCTTCGATTCAAACTATCGCAAGGTTCTCGTGGCAGCCCGCCGTGCACGCCAGATTCAAAATGGCTCTGCCGCACTAATCCCCAGCCATTCGACAAAGGCTTGTCGCATCGCCCAGGAGGAAATAAGTGCCGGAAAGATTTCCTACGTCAAGGTCGAAGGACCGGTCGTAAAGCCGCTGATTGACACGCCGGCACACCAACTTTAAGGGTCCGATCCTCCGTTCTTACTAATTGCAGACCTGGGTTCTTCAAGGGCTGCGGTTTGTCCTTTCGTTTGACGCGCCGCACTTGGCCTGCCCCAATGCACAGTGCGCGTGTACCCTGCCGATAACAACCGCGCTGTAAGCATGACTATTTTCCGATCGCGGAGGCAGCCAAGAATCGAATCACTGCCGCATGGAAGGCAGCGGGCTGATCGTACGACGGCGATCCTCTCACAGGCACATAGCCAGAGCGTCAGCGCCGCCGGTACCACAACGCCGAACGCGGCCGCACCCACCCGCTTCTCAGTCCTCGTCCAGGGACAGGCCGCGGGCAAAGGTCCCGACGTAATATTGATTCCCGGGTTGGCGAGTTCGCGCGAAGTTTACGCGGCCGAGGCCAAGCTTCTGAACTCAACGTATCGCCTGCATCGCATCCAGATCGCGGGCTTTGCCGGTGCACCGGCCGGCCCCAACGCCACCGGCCCCCTGCTCAAGCCCATCGTCGAGGAACTTCACCAGTACATTGCGAGCTCGTCTATTTATTTGGAAGAGGCAGCAGAGCCGATCGGCCTAGCCTTCGCCCTCGGCTCATGAAAGCGTCTACAATCGAGCCATGAGAATAACGGTTGGGGTCTCAGGCGGTATCGCGGCATACAAAGCGGCGGAGTTGGTGCGCGCTTTGCAGCGGCAAGCCCTTGAGGTCCACGTAGTGATGACCGAGGCGGCTTGCAAATTTGTGCAGCCGTTGACGTTTGCCGCGTTGACCGGGCATAGAGTCATCACCAGCCTGTGGGAGGAGCCGGGCCCGACCGAGGGTGCCGACTCATCGATCGAACACATCGGCGAAGCGCAGTGGACTGAAGCGCTGGTGGTGGCTCCGGCGACCGCTAACATTCTGGCCAAATTCGCACACGGAATCGCCGACGATTTTCTAGCCACGATGTATTTAGCTACGACTGCTCCTGTCCTGGTTGCTCCGGCGATGAACGTGCATATGTGGGAGCATCCCGCAACCCAGGCCAATCTTGAAATACTGCGCGAGCGCGGCGTTCGTGTGATCGAGCCCGGTACGGGCAGCCTGGCGTGCGGCACAGTTGGAGTGGGCCGTATGGCTGAGCCCGAGGCCATCGCCGACACCGTGTTGAATGCCCTCGGCCGTCGTCACGACCTGGCCGGTGAAGTGGTGCTTGTGACAGCAGGTGGCACTCGCGAAGCCGTCGACCCGGTGCGTTACCTCGGCAATCGCTCCAGCGGCAAGATGGGATATGCGCTGGCCGACGCTGCGCAAAGCCGTGGAGCTAAAGTGATCCTGGTGAGCGGTCCGTCGGCACTGCATCCGCCGACGCATTGCGAATTTGTCAAGGTAACGACCGCCGAACAGATGCGTGTCGCGGTGCTGGCGCGCATGGGCGAGGCGACGATGGTGATCAAGGCCGCAGCGGTGGCCGATTACAGGCCTGTGCATGTGTCGGACCACAAGCTCAAGCGCTCCGGCCCAATAACGCTGGAGTTGGCGCCGACGGAAGACATTCTCGCCGAAGTGGTGCGGCAGCGGCGCCCGGGTCAGCTCATCGTAGGCTTTGCGGCGGAGACCGAAAACCGCATGGAAAACGGACGCGCCAAGCTGCTGCGCAAAGGGGCCGACGCGATCGTGGTGAATGATGTATCGAGCGAAGCGTTGGGTATCGAGTCGGACATGAATGCGGCCACGTTCCTCACTACTTCAACATCGATCGAGCTTCCCGCGATGACCAAGCGCAAACTTGCCGACCGCATCCTGGACGAGATTTCCACGTTGCGCCGGCCACGGTCTTTATCGGTGGAACTGGATGATGCAACGCCGCAGGAGCGGGTCCTGAGCCAGTCCAACTCCATCGCCAGTTCGCGTCGGCAATTGATTGTGGAGTAGCGAGCTTGGCGCGAACACTCGATGCAGCGACCCGCAAAGCTCTCGAAGAGAGACTGCGTTTTTATGGTGAATTGGGTCTGACGGAATTTTATCGTCGACCGGTTGATCCGTCGCTCATCGTTGAATGCGAATCAGAACCTATCGATGACGCGGTTATTTCTATAGCTCCGCACACCGTTGCGGAGGTGGTCGAAGAACCCCGGCCAGAGACAAGCGTTCAGGAGGATCAGACTATTCCGCCACGCAAGCCGTTTCCCGCGGCGCCGCAAGTTGCGGCAGCCGTTCCGCCTGCAGACCGCGTCTCGGCTCTGCGTTTGATTCGCGAAGATGTTGGCGACTGCACACGGTGCGCTCTGCATACGGGCCGCACCAAGATTGTCTTTGGCGACGGCAGCGCGCAGGCGCGGCTTATGTTCGTCGGCGAAGGGCCGGGCGCCGATGAAGACGCGCAGGGAATTCCGTTTGTCGGCCGGGCCGGCCAGTTGCTCAACAACATGATCGCGGCGATGGGGCTCAAGCGCGAAGAGGTTTACATTGCCAACGTAGTGATGTGTCGTCCGCCGGGCAATCGGACGCCGGAGCCGGCTGAGGCGAACACCTGTTCGCAATTTCTGTTTCGCCAGATCGATGTGGTGCGGCCGGAGGTACTGGTGGCGTTAGGGGCTACGGCGGCGACTTATCTTTTAGGTCAGCGTCAGCCGCTGGCAGGTCTGCGTGGCCGGGTGCATGGATTTCGCGAAACCAAGCTGATCGTGACCTACCATCCGGCGTTCTTGCTGCGCGATCCACGGCAGAAGAAGGAAGCGTGGGCCGACCTGCAGATCGCGATGCACGAACTGGGGCTTAAAGCGCCGCCGCGAGCTTGAGGGCTAGGTGCGGGAATAATATTTACGGGCAATCGACGGATTTACTGGCAATCGTCAGTATGAAAAGTCTACGTCGGCCGTGGGGGACTCTTGACCGCTCGTGGGAAGCTACCCCCTCCCCCCCTCCCCCCCCGTATCTGGATAGAAGTTATTCTTTATCAATAGCTTACGTAAAGGGAGTGGCCCTAAAAATCTGATTCTATGCGACTTAGCCGCAGAAATATGATTGCAAAGGAGTTATGGGCAGTTCCGCGCCCGACAAGCGAAAATTTCGTTGAAAGCGTGATCTCCTCGGCAGGTGGCACACGAACCTTTATCGGCGCGGCTTGGACGTCGTGGCCATAACGAGCTTCGCTTTGTGGAGTTTTTCGGCGCTATGTCGTACGCGGGTATGTCTATGAATGAGTATGTGCCGAGGAAGGGAAATGATCGGCAAAGCGCGCACCTTTTCAATGGCGGGTCGAGGTGGCGAGGTCGACGGACTCGTCTTTGATGTAGCGCTGCAGAATTTCATAATTGTCGCCGTAATAGAGCTGGTTTTTGACAGTGGGCACGATGCCCCGAGATTAGCATTCGGGGGGCATGGGTCAAAGTGACCATTGATGTTCTTATGGGTTGGAGGGGGTCTGCGCATGAGAAGTGGAATTCCCTCGGGGGCTGAAGCCACGTTCTTTATGTTCACTCAGGCGTGTTTAGGTTCGTGCTTTCCCACTCATGACTGCGTCATGAATGGGCACTTGGCTCCGCACATGACATAGATTTCCCTCAGGGGCTGAAGCCACCTTCTTTATGTTGCATCTATGGCGCGGCTGAAGCCGCGCCCCTTCAAAGATTAGGTTCACTCAGGTCGGTGTTTGGGTTCGGGCTTTCCCACTCATGACTGCGTCGTGAATGGGCACCCGGCTTCGATTGGCCGCCATTTAAATTCATGGTTTTGAAGTCGCTCCGGGGGCAGACCGAAAGTGAGCAGGAACCTTTATTCGGTCTGTGCCGTATTCGTGATACACACAGTTGTTCGAAGAGAGACGCGAGGCCAAAGCATGATGAGAGAGATTGATAATCGTGAGCCGGTAAGTGACTCGGCAGCGGGGAGTCGCAGTGCCATTCCCGTGTGGGTCGGAGCGGTGGTGATCATAGGCGCGTTTCTCATGGCGGTTGGCGGAATCGTCGCCCTGGTCAATCCGGGAATGATGCTCGGTCCGCGTGAAGGGATCACGGCGGGAGTTGTGGTCTATGCCGGGTATCTGGTGGCGCGTAATTTGGCGGTCGCACTCTTCCTCACGATCGCGCTGGTGCTGCGGGCGAGGGGGCAACTTTCGGTTCTGGTTTTGCTCGCGGGGTGTATCCAGTTGTTCGACGCGGCGCTTGATTTGAAAGAAGGGCGATGGGCGCTGGTGCCGGGCGTTTCAATACTTGGTTTGGTTTTGTTGTTTGCGGCAGCGCGGGTTTCGGGTTTTCCATTTTGGAAGGTTGGGGCGTGGAGGGGTTTGCGCGAACGGGAATGAGGGAGGAATTCCCTCGGGGGCTAAGCCCTGAGTTATTTCTGGCGTTGACTGCGAGGCGGAAGCCGCGCCCTTTCAAAGCTGGATGGATTCGAGTCGGGTTGGGGTTCGTGCTTTCCCACCCATGACTGTGTCATGGATGTGGCACCCGGCACGGCTCAAACGCGGGCTTATTTGTGGCGTTGAGGCGCGGCTGAAGCCGCGCCCTTTCAAGCTAGCATCATTCAAGGCGGTGTTTAGGTTCGTGCTTTTCCCACTCGTGGCTGGGTCATGGATGCGCACCCGGCAGGGGCTAAAGCCCATTTGTTTATGAGCCTTTTTTGGCACTACTGAAGTCATGCCCTGATACAAGCTTTCAATGAAGTCATGCCATGATACAAGGCTTCCAATGAAGTCTTGCCCTGATACAAAGCTTTCAATGAAGTCATGCCATGATACAAAGCTTCCAATGAAGTCCAGCCCTGAAG